>NZ_JAAMFG010000033.1 GCF_011064545.1 Wenzhouxiangella sp. XN24 | reverse complement strand
AGCCTCGGTAATGTGGTTGCGAAGCCGCAATCACACCAGTTGGCCGTGACGCTCGAGTATCGGCGAGTCAGAGACCCGACAGGTTTCCTGAACACCTTCCCGAACGGCGGCATCCGGCAGGTGATTCACCGCGAGGCGAGGGTGTACCTCTGCGATCTCGGCCGCGGCACCGCCGAGCTTGTCGCGACCGTCCCTGACTTTGGGGGCATTCCTAACCCCAAGTCGGCCTGGATCGAGGGTTGGCAGGCCGACGCGCTTTACTTCCGCCTGTTCGGATACGGTGGAGATCGACGCCGCGGTGACGACCTTTCCGACGAGCGACGGCTGTTCTTTCGCATCACCCCAGATGGGCGAGTTATTGAGATTCACGAGCTCCCGGAAGGCCTGGAACGCGGGCGCAACAGCGGACCGGCGCAGTCGCCCCCCTTCCTGCGCTGGAGCGCGGGGCACCTCGATGTCGAGATCGCGATCGACGCGCGATTCTCGGAAACGACCCGCCTGGCGCGCCTGACATTCGATCCGGAAACTGGCGAACCGCGCCTGTCCATGCCCTAGCTGGCCGGCAATCAAAATGCGATGGCTCACTGAGCGAGCTTCCCGTGACCCCACCTATGCCCCACACCAAGGGATTCCAATCCCTTCGCCTCCCGGCATAAAACTCCAACCTTTTGAAAAGCATGGTGGGCCCGCCAGGAGGTACCGGCACCTCTGCCAGGCGCCGGTCTGTCGCCTGCGGCTCGCGGGCGAACCTGGAACCAAGGGATTATGAGCACTAGGTACAAGTGCTTGAGTTAAATAGATAATTAGAAGAACGGTAAGGATTTTTTCACCGCCTGCATCAGCCGGATTTGCCCGCCCGAACCCGGACCGAGGTCGGACCGAACGTGTCTGAGCATCGCCCGAACGGGCCGCACTGCAATTGGCAAACTATCGCACTAAGTGATATGTTTCGGCGGCGATGCGAGTCTTCAAGACCCGTACCTTTGATCGGTCGATGAAACGGTCCGGTATGACGGGTGGGGCGTTGTGGGCCGCTGTCCTGGAGATGGCCGAGGTTAGAGATGGCGAAGAAAAAGCGTAGGAGCAGGCTCCTGGGCGAGATGCATGAGACGGCACTCGGCCTGCACGGTGCGGGCCTGATCAGCAAGCGTCGCATGGGCGAGTTCGAGGCGCTGTGCCATCTCGACGTGCACGAAATGCCGCCGCGGAAGATCAAAAACCTGCGGGAGAACGCCCACGTAAGCCAGGCCGTGTTTGCCGCCGTGCTGAACACAAGTGTCTCGACGGTGCAGAAGTGGGAAGCGGGTGACAAGAAACCGAGCGGGCCTTCCCTGAAGCTGTTGAACCTGATCGAGCGGAAGGGTCTCGAGGCGGTGATCTAAGGTCGATCGAGGCTTTGCTCTGGACCTGTCACATTGAAGAGGATCACTACGAGAGGACCCCATGCCCCACATCGTCAATATCCTCGAACATCCCGGCGGACTCGAGCCGGCCTTGGATTACATCCATCGCCAATGGGGTAACCAGGACAATCATGCCTTCTACCTCGACTGCGCCCGGCATTCTTCCGCCGGGCCGAAGGGTCTGCCTCGCTTTTATGTCCTCATGGAAGAAATGGAAATCATCGGCTGTTGCGCACTGCTGGTAAGTGACTTCCTCAGTCGCCAGGACCTTTGGCCGTGGCTGGGTTGCTTGTATGTCGAGCCGGCGTGGCGCGGGCGACGGCTGAGCGGGGCGCTGATGGCGCATGCGAGGGCCGAGGCGAGCCGCGCGGGCTACCGTGAGCTGTTCCTGAGCACCACCCATGACGGACTGTACGAGAAATTCGGCTGGAGCCGGATGGACGATGGGTATAACAGCGATGGCGATCGCTTCCGTATTTACCGGATCGCCACCTCTGTCGGGTTGTAGGAACCTGCATCGAGGACAGCGCGTTTACACGCGGTATCCGCTCCCCTTACTCTCGCTGCAGTCATGCCGAACATCGAGTCAAGACATGATGAGCAAAGAAGAGGATCACTGGTATCGGGATTTGCTCGTGGACTACATATTCCGGATGAGTGACTGAGCTGCTCCATGCCGGAAAAAAAGAACAAGAATCAGCCATTGGAAGTTCGCCTGAGGATTGATGGTCTCGAGCTGGTTGCGGAGCCGGGCAAGCGAAGTGCCGATTTCGATCGCCTGCTGGAGCGCAATAAAGCCAAGTCGTTTGTTTTCATTCCGTTGGCGAAGTTAAGAGGCAAGAAACGGCACAAGCGCTCCGGGCCGGACCCCATCTCTCGCAAGAAGAAGCTCCCTGAGGGCAATTGGCTCGACGGTGAACTTCGGAATTCGGCAGATGGCGAGTCTGTCCCCGGCGTCCTGGGATTCGACATCCGGCGCCGCGATGCTCGCGAGATCGCGGCCGCGGTCGGAGTCGAACAATTTGTGTGGGGCACGCACGGGGCGCCGGCAGAAGGACATTCCACCAGGCTCTTTGAAGACGACGACGCCTATTCATGGGATTCCGCACGTCGACGCGCGCTTGATGGCCTGAAGGACGCCTATGTCACGGCCACCAATATCCGGCAGCTCCCGCAAGCCGTTGAAGAATCGCAGACCACGATGCGGCGGTTCAGGCAACTGGTCTTCCTGGTCCTTGGCCTTGCATTGGCTGCCGGCTTTTTGCAGATGCTGCTGCTCGAAACCGGAAACGGGTTCGCAACCATTGTCCGGATCGCGATCTATCCGCCGGTTATACCCGCAGTACTCGTAGGTGTGTACCTGCGCGCGCTGATGAAGAAGGCTGAAGAGCAGGATCGCGATTTCACGGCTGCCGAGGCCAAGCGCAACTGGGCGCTGGTGGCACCGCACCTGCTCACGCTGTGGGGGCTTTGTTACGTGGCGGTGCTCGTACTGACCTGGCTTCAGGTCGTGCCCAGTGCCGACCTGCCCTTTCTCGGCCGAACCAGCGGTGTATCAACCTCATTTATTGTCTGTGTCTGGATGTTGCTGCCGATCGCGCACTCACGCGACGTCAAACCGCTCCTTTCCTCTGCCGTTGAGTCCGGTATCGCCGCACTGGTGTCGATATTCACGATCAAAGTATCGCTCTATGTCACGAACCTGGTGACCGACGTCATCTGGAACATAGCCGCAGGGCTCTTGCCATTCGACATCCCCGAAACCTTGCAAAGGGTGATCAGCAGCATCGTCCATTTCGGTGCCGAAGTGTTTTTTGTGGCCGTGCTGTTGGGGTACGCCTGGTCACGGACACGCCAGCAGTTCATGCGGCTGTGATCAGCTGCGAAGAACCGCGAGAATATCGTGCTCGTTCGCAAGCAGTTGCCGGCAGGTCACCCGCTATGCCCCACACCAAGGGATTCCAATCCCTTCACCTCCCGGCATAGCCCGCCTAACCCCTTGTTTTTCATGGTGGGCCCGCCAGGAGGTACCGGCACCTCTGCGAGGTACCGATCTGTCGCCTGCGGCTCGAGGGCGAACCTGGAACCAACAGATTATGAGCCGAGCTAACAGGGCAAAGTGCACGGGGACCGACTTATACTGCGTGCCCCAGTTGTTCAAGGGCTGCCAGGGAAACGGGATGTCATTGGTTCTGCGCGCCTTAGCGGTTCCGGCCA
>NZ_JAAMFG010000032.1 GCF_011064545.1 Wenzhouxiangella sp. XN24 | reverse complement strand
TGCGGCCGGCGCGATGCCCTGCAGCTCGTCCAGCAGGCGTTCGAATTCGTCTTCGGTGATCTCGTCGTCCGAAGTCGGCGACATCGCGGGGGCCGGCATCGCCGTGGGCGGTGGCGCGGCCGGCGTCGCAGGCGGCGCCTCGGCGGAAGGCGCCGTCGGAGCGGCCGGGGCCGGCGCGGTCTCGCCGGCGTTGACCGCCTCGAGCGCGGCCAGCAGATCGGGATCCGCGGGCTCCAGCGGCTGTCCGGCGCGCAATGCATCGAACATCGCGGTGACGGCATCGACCGCCACGAGCACCGTGTCCATCAGCGCGGCGTTGACCGCCAGCTTGTCGGAGCGCAGGCCGTTGAACACGTCCTCGGTGCGATGACAGACCTCCACCAGCGGGCCGAGCCCCATGAACCCGGCGCCGCCCTTGATGGTGTGGAAACTGCGGAACAAGGCGTTCAGCAGGTCCTTGTCATCGGGCGCCTGCTCCAGCGACATCAGCTGCTCGCCGAGCGCGTCCAGCAACTCCCCGGCTTCGACCAGGAAGTCCTGCAGCAGCTCGTCGTTGGAGTCGAGCATATCCATGCGTCCTCAGAATCCGAGCCCCGACAGCAGGGCGTCCACTTCGTCCTGGCCCTGCACGCGCTGCGCGCCCGGCCCGGCCACGGGCGCGGCGGGCGGTTTGCCGCCGGCGCGCTGCACGAGGCTCGCGAGGCGCCGCTCGAGCTCTCCGGAAACCTCGATCACCCGGCGGATGGCCTGGCCGCTGAGGTCCTGGAAGCTCTGCGCCATGAGAATGTCGGAGAAAATCTCGTGCATGCGTTGGCCTGCCGCCCGGACGGCGTCGCTGGCCGAATCGTCTTCGGCGACCCGGGTGGACACCGGCAAGCCCTCTTCCACGGCGCTGATCACCGTGTGCGCGGCCTGCTCGGTGAGCGTCAGCACCCAGCTGAGCTTCTCCCGCGCGTCCGGAATATCGTTGCTGGCCAGCTCCGAGATCCGCGGATCGACACGCAGCGCATTCAGCGCCTCGTGCAGTTCGCGCGTCATCCGGCCGAGATCCTCGGCCAGGCCCTCGGCATCGGCGAGCTCCCGTGCCAGCGCCCCGGCCTCCTGCTCCCGGCCCGCTTCCAGGTGCGCGACCAGCGCTTTCGCCGTCGCCAGCCGCTGCTCGCGGCTCGCCGCGGCGCTCACGACGCCGCCTCGGCCGGCGCGGCCTCGATGCGGGCGAAGATCCGGTCGAGCTTCTCGCGCAGGGTCTCGGCAGTGAACGGCTTGATGATGTACCCGTTGACCCCCGCCTGCGCCGCCTCGACGATCTGTTCGCGCTTGGCCTCGGCGGTGACCAGCAGCACCGGCATCGTTTTCAGTCGCTCATCGGCCCGCACGGCTTTCAACAGGTCGATGCCCGGCATGCCGGGCATGTTCCAGTCGGTGACCAGGAAGTCGAAATTCCCGGCCTGCAGCATCGGCCACGCCGTATTGCCGTCATCGGCTTCCTGGATGTTCTGGAAACCGAGCTCCCGGAGCAGGTTCCTGATGATTCGACGCATCGTCGAGAAGTCATCCACCACGAGGATGCGCATGTCCTTGTCCACTCAAACCTCCAGGGCGCCCACGGCTCGCTTTCGCTGCCGTCGCGCCGTATTTACATATCGTCGTCGTCCGTCCAGTTCGCGAGCCGGGCCCGGATTCTTGCCAGTGCCTGGCCATGCAACTGGCAGACCCGCGACTCCGTCACGCCGAGCACCGCGCCGATCTCCCGCAGGTTCAGTTCCTGCTCGTAATACAGCGACATCACCATCTGCTCCCGCTTCGGCAAACCGCCGATGGCGACCGCGAGTTCGCGGCGGAAAGCCTCCTGGTCGAACTCCTCTGCCGGGCCGGGGTCGTTCCCCGGCAACATGTCCTCGAAACTGCCGTCTTCCTCGGTGAGATCGTTGAGGCTGAAGAGGCGGCTGGACACCGAGTCCCGCGCCATCGCGTGGTACTCGTCCAGGCCCACCTCGAGGGCCGCGGCGATCTCCCTCGCCTGCGCCTCCCGCCCGGTGGAGCCTTCCACCGCACGAATGGCCGCCGAAACCCGCCGCGCGTTGCGATGTACCGAGCGCGGCGTCCAGTCGTTGCGTCGCACCTCGTCGAGCATCGCGCCGCGAATCCTGATCCCGGCGTAGGTCTCGAAACTGGCGCCCTGCGAGGCGTCGTAGTGCCGCGCAGCCTCCAGCAGGCCGATGGTCCCGGACTGCACCAGGTCATCCAGTAACACGTTCGACGGCAACCTCCCGAGCAGGTGGCACGCAATCCGCTTGACCAGGCCGAGATGCTGTTCGACCAGCTGGTCACTATCGTTCTCCCTGACTGCGGCGTAGACACTCATCCCACCGCCTCCAGTCCATCCCCCCGTGAATGGGCGCCGGCAAGTCGTTCCAGGAAGAACTCGATGCAGCCGCTCATTCCGCGGGGTTCAGGAAGCTTATCGGCACGGGCGGCCAGTTCCTTGAATGCCCGCGAGGCGGGGCTCGAGGGATAGGCCGTCACCACCGGGGACTGCATCTGCACGGCCCGGCGGAGCAGGGGATCCTCGGGAATCGTGCCCATGTGCTGGAGCGGGACGTCGAGAAAGCGGTCGCAGACGGTCTGCAGCTTGTTATGCAGCTTGCGGCCGTGCTGGACCGAGTCCACGCGGTTGGTGATCGTGTGGAAACGCCGCACCGCGTGGTCGCGGGCCAGCACCTTGACCAGCGCGTAGGCGTCCGTGAGCGAGGAAGGCTCGTCGCAGACCACCAGCATCACTTCCTGGGCCGCGACGCAGAACTGCAGCACCGAGGGGCTGATGCCCGCGGCCGTATCGACGATCAGGACGTCGACCTCCTCGGACAGGCTGCTGAAGGCCCCGATGATCCCGTTCAGCTCGGCCGAGGCCAGGTCGGCGAGGCGCGCCACACCCGAGGACGCCGGCACGATGCGCAGCCCGCCGGGCCCCGACACCATGATTTCCTCGAGTTCACGCTCGCCGCTGAGCAGATGCGAAAGGTTGTACCGCGCCTGCAGCCCGAGCAGCACGTCCACGTTGGCCAGGCCGAGGTCGGCATCCAGCAGCATGGTGCGCCGGCCCATGGCGGCGAAGGCGACGCCGAGATTCACGGACACGTTGGTCTTGCCGACTCCCCCCTTGCCGCTGGCGACCGCGATCACCCTGACCGGGCGGGGGCGGCGGAAGGAAGCCAGGCCGCTCGCCTGGCGCGCGACGTCATGCTGACTCATAGCGCACCTCCCGCGAAGGCTCGGCGGGCGGTGCCGTGCGACTCCGGGATCCGCCACCGGGTGGTGCGAAAGCCCGTCCGACCAGGTCCTTGGCGCGCGCCAGGCGCAGGTCCTCGGGGACCCGCTGGCCCTCGCTCAGGAAGGCGACCGGCAACTGGTGGCTGACGATGGTCGACAAGGCCGCGCCGAGGCGGGCCGCCTCATCGAGCTTGGTGAGGATGCACCCGGCCAGCTGCTCGCGGCCGAAGGCGTTGACGATCTCGTCCATGACCTCGCGCTGCACGTTCGCAGACAGCACGAGGTAGCTCTGGAGATCCGCGACCCGGGTGAGCTTGCGCGTCTCGTCGATCAGGCGCACGTCGCGCTGGCCCATGCCGGCGGTGTCGATGATCACGATGCGGCGGTTGTCGAACTCGGCCAGCTGGTCCGCCAGCTCGGCCGCGGAACGTGCCTGGCGTACCGGCAGGCCGAGCAGGAGGCCGAAGGAGGCGAGCTGGCGTTGGGCGCCGACGCGGATATCGTCGGTGCTGATCAGGGCGACGGCGTTGCTGCCGTAGCGCAGGCAGGCCCGGGCGGCGAGCTTGGCAGCGGAGGTGGTCTTGCCGACGCCCGTCGCACCGACCAGGGCGATGGCGCTGCATTGTTCGAGCGGGTCGCGGGCGGCCACCGGCAGGCGCTTCGCGAGGCCGAACAGCGCCTCCCGCCACGCCTCGCCGGGGGTTGCGAGGTCGGTGGTGGCGGCCGCGACGCCGCGCGCCACCGCCTCGTCGAAACCGAACTTGACGAAGCGGCGTACGATCTCGGCCCGGACGGGCTCGCGCCGGTCGTAGTCGGCGGTCGCGAGCCGGCTCACCTGGTCCTGGAGAATGGCGCGCAGTGATTTCAGCTCGTCCTGCATCGCGGAGAGCGTCGGGTCCTGGGTCCATTCGATGCGCGGGGCGGGCGTCCGCCGGGACGCGGCGGGCGTGACCTGGGCAGGCTCACGGCCACCATCGTCTGCGGCCGTCTCGTAGCGACGCGAGTTCGCGGCCCGGATGATCCGCTCCCGGGCGGCCGCATCGGACTCGGGGCGGCGTTCCGCGGCATCCGTCGTGGTGCCGGGATCGTCGGCCTTTGCCACCACGTCCTCGCTCACCGTCTCGGCTTGCGCGCCGGCATCCTCGCCCGGCGCCGTGCCGCCCGGCCCGCGCTGTTCGCGCTGTTCGCCGAACATGCCGTTGACGAGCTCCGCGTCATAGTCCACTGCGGCGACGATCTCCACGCCCCCAGCCGTGTTCCGGGTGGAGAGGATGACCGCGTCGGGCCCCTGCTCCTCGCGAACCAGGCAGATGGCCCGGCGCATATCCGGCGCGAAAAACCTTTTGATCTTCATGTTCTTCCTCAATCCCTGTGCCGCTTATGCGGTCGCCGCCTGTGCCTCGGCCGCGCCGAGGGTCGCTACTACTCTCACCGGCCGGTTGTCCGGTATCTCCGTGTAGGCCAGCACGTGCAGCCCCCGGACCATCGGTCTCAACCAGCGCGCCAGCCAGGGCCGCAATTCGGCCGAAGTGACCAGCACCGCGGGTTCACCTGCGATCTCCTGTCGTTGCGCCGCTTCGCTGGCGCCGCGCTGGAGTCTTTCCGCGAGCCTGGGCTCGATGCCGAGACCCGCCGAACCCGTTGCCTGCAAACTCCGTTGCAAAACTTGTTCCAACCCGGGATCCAGCGCGATCAGCGGTAAATCTTCATAAGAATCAGTGATTCCCTGCACGATGAAGCGGGACAGGGCGGCGCGCACGGCGGCCGTGAGCGCGACGGGATCCTGACTCCGGGCCCCGTGGTCCGCCAAAGTTTCGGCGATCGTGCGCATGTCGCGGATCGGGATCTGCTCGGACAGCAGGTTCTGCATCACGCGCAGGACGACGCCGAGACTGAGCGATTTCGGCACCAGGTTCTCGACCAGCTTCGGATGGTTCCGGGCGAGGCGGTCCAGCAGCTGCTGGACGTCGTCGTGGCCGAGCAGCTCGTGGGCGTGGTCGCGCAACATCTGGCTGAGGTGTGTCGCGACGACCGTGGCCGGATCGACGACCGTGTAGCCCAGCGTCTGGGCGTGGTCCCGCTGCTCGGCGTTGATCCACACCGCCGGCAGGCCGAAGGCCGGGTCCTTGGTCTCGACGCCCTCGAGCGTGCCGTAGACCTGTCCCGGGTTGATGGCGAGGTGCCGGTCCGCATGGATTTCGCCGCGCGCGGCGGGGACGCCGTTGAGCGTCACCCGGTAACCGTTCGGCCCGAGGTCCAGGTTGTCCCGCACGTGCACCGGCGGAATGAGGAAGCCGAGCTCCTCGGACAGCTTGCGCCGCACGCCCTTCATGCGCTCGAGGAGAATCCCCCCCTGGGCGCGATCCACCAGCGGGATGAGCCGGTAACCGACCTCCATGCCGACCGGGTCCACCTGGCTGACGTCGTCCCAGGCCAGTTCGCGCGGCGTATTGGACTCGGCTACCGGCTCCTCCGGCAGCACTTCCACCTCGGTCTGCATGGCGCGCTTGTTCAGGATCCAGGCGGCGAAGCCCAACGCGCCGCCCAGGCCCAGGAAGACCAGGTTCGGCATGCCGGGCACCAGGCCCAGGGCGCCGATGATCACCGCGGCGATGGCGATCGCGCGGGCGCTGCCGAACACCTGGCGGACGATGTCCGTGCCCATGTCCCCGGCGGCGGACACGCGGGTGACGATGATCGCCGTCGCGGTGGACAACAGCAGGGACGGGATCTGCGCGACGAGGCCGTCGCCGATGGTCAGCAGGATATAGGTGCGCGCCGCGTCCGCGAGCGGCATGTCGTGCGTCACGGTGCCGATCACCAGCCCGCCGATGATGTTGATGAAGAGAATCAGGATGCCGGCGATCGCGTCGCCGCGGACGAACTTGCTGGCGCCGTCCATGGAGCCGTAGAAGTCTGCTTCCGCAGAGGTCTCGAGGCGCCGTGCCCGCGCCTCGTCCTGCGTGATCAGGCCGGAGTTCAGGTCGGCGTCGATGGCCATCTGCTTGCCGGGCAAGGCGTCCAGGGTGAAGCGCGCGCTGACCTCGGAGACGCGGCCCGCGCCCTTGGTCACCACCACGAAGTTGATGATGACGAGGATGAAGAACACCACCAGGCCGACGGCGTAGTTGCCGCCCACCACGAACTCGCCGAAAGCCTCGATCACCTGGCCGGCGGCGTCGGTGCCGGTCTGGCCGTTCATCAGCACCACGCGCGTGGACGCGACGTTCAGCGCCAGGCGCAGCAGCGTGGCGAGCAGCAACACGGTCGGGAAGACCGAGAACTCCAGGGGGCGCGGCGAGTAGATGGTCATCAGGATGACCACGAGCGCGAGGGCGATGTTGAAAGTGAAGAAGATGTCGAGCGCCAGCGGCGGCAGCGGCAGGACGATCATCACCAGCAGCGCGATCAGCAGGATCGGCGTGCCCAGGCCGTTGCGGGCGAAGATCAGCATGCTCTTCAGCGTCGAGGTCATGGTCAGATTCTCCGGCCGGGCTGGCGGCGGGTCAGGTGATCGGGAACGTCGAGGTCTTCAGGCTGCGGCGGCGCCATGCCGGGTGCAGCCGCCTTGAGCTGGTAGACCCAGGCGAGCACGCGCGCCACGGCGAGGAACAGTTCCGCCGGGATCTCGTCGTCGATGCGCGTGGTGAAATACAGGGCGCGTGCCAGCGGCGGCGCCGCGACGCGCGGCACGTCGTGGGCTTCGGCCACTTCGCGAATCTTCAGCGCGATCTCGTCGGCGCCCTTGGCGACGACGCGCGGCGCGGACATGCCGGTCGAGTCGTACTTGAGCGCGACCGAGTAGTGGGTCGGGTTCGTGACCACGACGTCGGCGTCCGGCACCGCCATCATCATGCGCCGCTCGGTCATTTCCATCTGCAGGCGGCGGATGCGGCTCTTCACCTCCGGGCGCCCGTCGGTCTCTTTCAGCTCGTCGCGCACTTCCTGGCGGGTCATGCGCAGCTTCTTGCTGTGGCTCCACAGCTGGAAAGGCACGTCCACCGCGGCGATCAACAGCATGACCGCGGCCAGCACGACCAGCACCCAGGCCGCCATCGCCGCGAGCCCGGGCACCGCGGTCTCGACCTGGGTATCGATCGCCATCAGCAGGTCCGGCTTGAGGTGATTCAGGGCGAGCAGGCCGGCGCCCGTGACGACGACGAACTTGGCGAGGGTCTTGACGAATTCCATCAGGCCGTTCGCCGAGAAGATGCGCTTCAGGCCGGCGAGCGGGCTGAGCTTGTTCAGCTTCGGCTTGATGGCCTCGGTGCTGAACACCAGGCCGCCGAGCAGCGCGGGGCCGATCAACGTCGCCGCCAGCACGGCCATGAACAGCGGCAACACGAGCATCAACGCGAGCCAGGCGGAGTGCCCGAGCACCGTGGTGATCATCCGGGTGTCGAACGCGAGCTCGCGCGGCAGGGCCAGGCCCTTCTGCATGATTTCCGCGATCCCGGCGCCGATATTGCCGCCGAACAGCACGAGGGTGGCGGCGCCGGTGAGCAGCACGGCGGTGGTGTTGAGCTCCTTGGAGCGCGCGGCTTCGCCCTTTTTCTTCGAGTCCTGCCTGCGCTTGGGTGTCGCTTGTTCTGTGCGTTCCTGGCTGGTGTCCTGCTCGGCCATGCGTTCAGCCTCCCAGCAGCCAGCCGATCAGCGAGAAACCCTCGCTGAGCAGCTCCGTGAAGCGTCCGTCGATCGCCCCGATCGTGGAATACAGCATGATGAACCCCAGCATCAGGGTCATCGGGAAGCCGACCGCGAAGATGTTCAGCTGCGGGGCCGCGCGCGTGACGACGCCCATCGACAGGTTCGCCAGCAGCAGGGCGCCCACCGCGGGCAGGGCGATCATCACCGCGTGGCTGAACATGACCGAGCCCCAGCCGACGATCGCGGTGAAGTTCTCGACCGGCAGGCCGCCGCCGATGGGCATCGTCGTGAAGCTTTCGACGAGGAAACGCATCAGGGCGAGATGGCCGTTCATGGCGAGAAACAAGAGCGTGCCGATGATGACCAGGGCCTGGCCCACGACCGGCACCTGGATGCCCTTGTCCGGGTCCACGAGCGAGGCGAAGCCCAGGCCCATGCCCAGCGCGATGGTCTCGCCCGCCATCGCCAGCGCGGCGAACACCAGCTGCAGCACGAAGCCGGCCATCACGCCGACCAGGACCTCGCGGCCGACGGCGAGAACCATCTGGAAGCTGAGCAGCTCGAGCGGCGGCACCGGCGGCAGGAGGGGTTGCACCATCAGGGCCAGCACGAGCGCCAGCGAGATGCGCACCTGCATGGGAATCGTGCGCGCGCCGAACAGCGGCGCGGCGATCAGCATGGCGGCGATGCGGGTGAACGACAACAACAGGCCGGTGATCCACCCGTCGAGTTGCGCCTGGCTGAAATGCAGTGCGGCATCCATCGTCATCCGCCCAGGAGGCTTGGAATGGAGGTGATCAGGTCGCGGGTGTAGTCCACCAGCACGCCGAGCATCCAGTGGCCGCCAACCGCCAGCACCAGCACCAGGCCGAGCAGCTTGGGGATGAACGACAGGGTCATCTCCTGGATGGAGGTGGCCGCCTGCACCATGCCGATCACCAGGCCGAGCGCGAGGGCGATGGCGAGCATCGGCGCCGCAAGGAACACGGTGACGGCGAGTGCGCCGCGGCCGATCTCCATGACGAGTTCCGGGGACATGGGTCAGGCCACCAGGAAGCTGGCGGCGAGCGTGCTCATGACGAGCGACCAGCCGTCCACGAGGACGAACAACATGATCTTGAACGGCAGCGAGATGATCAGCGGCGAGAGCATCACCATGCCCATCGACATCAGCACGCTGGCGACCACGAGATCGATGATCAGGAACGGCACGAGCAGCAGGAACCCGATCTGGAAAGCCGTCTTCAGCTCGCTGGTGACGAAGGCCGGCACCAGCACGGAAAAGGGCACGTCGTCGGGCGTCTCGAACCCTTCCTTGCCGGCAAGGTCGGCGAAGACCTGCAGGTCCGTCTGGCGGACCTGGGAGATCATGAACTCGCGGATCGGCCCGCTGGCGGCCTGCAGCGCGGCCGGCGCGTCCAGCGACTCCTCGAGGTAAGGCTGCGCGGCATCCACGTAGATGCGCTCCAGCACGGGCGCCATCACGAACAGGCTCAGGAACAGCGCGAGTCCGATCAGCACCTGGTTGTTCGGCGTCTGCTGCGTGCCGAGACCCTGGCGCAGGATGGCCAGCACCACGATGATGCGGGTGAACGAGGTCATCATGATGAGCGCGGCCGGCAGCATGCTCAGCAGCGTCATCAGCAGCAGCACCTGCAGCGTGACGGAATATTGCTGCGTGCCGTCCTCTGCAGTGCTCACGGACAGCAGTTCGAGGCTGTTGTCGGCGAAAGCCGGTACCGTCCAGGCCAGCCCGGCGACCAGCAGCAGGATCACGGCGAAGAGTCGCTTCACGAGCGCGGCTCCCGCAACGCAGAGGCGCCGACCGCCTCGCGCAGGCGCTCGGCGAAGCCCCCGGCACCCCCGGGCGCACCCTGCGGAACGCTGACCGGCTCGTCCAGCACCAGCAGCGTCTGGATGCGTCCCGGCGCCGCGCCGACCAGCAGCTGCCGGCCGCCGACTTCCACCAGCATCAGCCGCTCGCGCGCGCCCACCGAGGCGACCGAGACGATCTTGATGGCGCCGGGCAGGTGGCGCTGGAAACCCTTGACGCGTTTCAGCGCGGCAGCGAGGCCGACGATCAGGGCGATCATCAGCAACAGGCCCGCGATCATCTTTCCGACCTCGCCGGCGCCGGTGAATTCCGGTGCGGCCTGCGGCTCAGCGCCGAACGCGGCGAGCGGCGCGAGCAGCAATGCGGGCAGCAGTGGCAGGAGACGCTTCATGCTCGTGCTCAGCGCAGCTTGCGCACGCGCTCGGCGGGGCTGATGACGTCGGTGAGCCGGATGCCGTACTTCTCGTTGATCACGACGACTTCGCCGTGCGCGATCAGCGTGCCGTTGACCAGCACGTCCATCGGCTCGCCGACCAGGCGCTCGAGCTCGACGACCGAACCCTGGTTCAGCTGCAGGAGATTACGGATCGGCAACTTGGCCCGACCGATCTCCATGGCCAGCGTGACCGGGATGTCGAGGACCACCTCGAGATTCACGTCCTCTCCCGCCAGGCCCGCCTCGTCGTGCAACGGCTGCGGCGCCACCGGCGTGCCGCCGTTACCGTTCCTGGCGGTCTTCGCGCCGGCGGCCGGCGCGGGCGGCTTGGCTTCGACGGCGGCCTGCTCGGCCATCGCCGCCCCCCAGTCGTCCATGCCCGTTTCGCTGTTCTGTTCGCTCATCGTCTTTGCTCCTGCTTGAGTTCCTGCTTGATGTCTTTGACGACGGGCTCACGCCGCGCCGGCTCAGTGACCTGGACGGCATGGCGGCCCTGGGACGCGCCGAAATGACCGTGAAATGCGGGGATGCCCTCGGCGTAAAGCGTCACGCGCTCCGGCATGTCCATGGGGATGACGTCACCGGGCTTGAGGCGCAACAGTTCGGCGACGCTCAGCTCCAGCTCGACCAGCTTGCAGGTGACCTCGACCGGCGCGAGCCGGATCTCTTCCCGGAGTGCTTTCAGCCAACGGCCGTCGCCCTCCGAGCGGTCGCTCTGCATCCCCGCGTCGAGAAGATCGCGGATCGGTTCGATCATCGAGTACGGCAGGGTGAGATGCATCTCGCCACCGCCGCCCTCGAGCTCCAGCTTGAAGCTGCAGATGACCACGACTTCGCTGGGGCTGACGATGTTGGCGAACTGCGGATTGACCTCGGAATTGATGTATTCGAACTCGAGCGGCAGCACCGGGCCCCAGGCCTCGATGAGATCGCGGAACGCCAGTTCCAGCACCATGCGCATCACGCGGGTCTCGGTGAGCGTGAACTCGCGGCCCTCGACCTTGGCGTGGAAGCGTCCGCCGCCGCCGAAGAAGTGATCCACCAGGGTGAACACGAGCCGCGCATCCATCACGAACAGCGCCGTACCACGCAGTGGCTTCACCCGGATCATGCTCAGGCTCGTCGGCACCGGCAGGGTGTGGATGTATTCGCCGAATTTCTCCAGGCGCACGCCGCCGACGGTGATCTCGGTGGAGCGGCGCAGCAGGTTGAACAGGCTGATGCGCAGGTGGCGCGCAAAACGCTCGTTGATCATCTCGAGCGTCGGCATGCGGCCGCGGACGATGCGGTCCTGGCTGGAGAGATCGACCGCCCGGGCCACGCCGTCGTGGGCGCGCAGGTCGTCTTCCGTGTCGACGTCACCGCTGTCCACGCCGTGCAACAGCGCGTCGATCTCGTCCTGGGAAAGGAGGTCCTGGGTACTCATGTCATTGCATCACGAAGCTGGTGAAGTAGACGTCCTCGGCGGCCGGCTCGCCGCTGAGCATGGTCAGCTCGGCGCGGATCGTCTCGAGCGCTTCGAGGCGTAGCGCCTCCTTGCCCTCGCGCGACAGCAGCGCCTCGTAGTCGCGCTCGCTGAACAGGGAAATCAACGCGTGTCGCACGGCCGGCATGTGACGCTGGATGGTCTCGGTCTCCTTGGAGCCGAGCGTCATCACCTCGATGGAAACCTGCAGGTAGCGCAGCTGGCCGCCGGCGGCGAAATTCACGACGAGGGGCGGATCCAGCGACAGGTAGGAAGCCTTGCTGCGGGCGCCGGGCTTCGGCTCGGCCGGGGTCGCGTCGGCGGTCTCGCCCGCCGTGTTGCCGGCCGAGAACTGCTGCCAGCCGAACCAGCCGCCGGCACCGAGGCCAGCCACCACCACGAGGATCAGGATCCAGCGACCGATCCCGCGCTTGCCCGGCGCTGCGGCCGGCGCCTCGCCCTCGACACCTTCTTCGAGCCCTTCTTCGAATTCTTCTTCGAAGCCTTGCGCTTCGAAATCCCCGGGGGCATCGACTTCCGGATTGATCATCTCTGTGGCACTCCTGGCAAACGCGACTATCTCGCGTAAGACGGAAGCAAAAGCCGTGCCACAAAGAAAATATTAATATTTACATGGGGTTATATTCGCGTGTCCGCGCCCTGTCAGCTTCTTGACGCGCCATGGAGGGCGTCGCGCCAACGGATCGTCCGGCAGGCCGGGAGACGCGCAGCGGTCGAGCGGTCCGGCAGGCGTCAGACGAACAGGTCGACCAGGCCCAGCCCGGCGCGGGCGACGGCCTGGGCGCCCGGCAGGGTCTCGTCGTCGGCCTCGCCGACGCCACGCCCCGCCTCCGCGTCGGCGCTCGCGTCACCGCGTTCGCCGGCCCCGGCCTGCTGCTGGCCGATATCCATGTTCTCGAGATGCAGGCCTTCGGCCTGGAACATCTCCCGCAACCTCGGCGCCGCGGCCTCGAGCGCCTCCCGGACGGCCGAGTTGCCCGCGGCGAAGGTCAGGCGCAAGCCGTCCTCGTCGACACGGACCTTGACGTCCACCCGGCCGAGCTCCGACGGGTTGAGGCGCAACTCGGCTTCCTGGGCCTTGTTGGACACCATCCACAGGACCCGCTGGCCGACGGCCTCGCCCCAGTCGGGCCGCCCGGGGGCGATATTGATCGGCAGGCTCGGCGGCGTCGTGGGGGGCGTGCCCGCCTGGGCCGCGAGATTCGCCAGCGGCGAGGCGCTCACCGCGGCCTGCAAGCTGCTGTTGCCGGCGAGGGTGCCGCTGCGGGGCGCCTCGACCAGCTCGAGCCCGGCCGCACCGGGCTTGCGCAGCATCGCCGCCTGGAGCTGTTCCCTGAACTGTCCCGGCATGCCGTTCAGCGTGCGGAGCATCTCCAGCATGCGCGTCAGCGATTCGGGCCCGTCCGTCCCGGCCGGAAGTCCGCCGGCCGGCAACTCGCCGTTCAGCAACGTGGCGGCAGCCAGCGGATCGGGAACCCCCGGCATCGGCCCCGAGCCGGGCGCGCGGAACGCGAATCCGGGGGGCGGATTCACGGCCCCGGGCGGCAACAGCTCGCCGGTGAGCGGCAGGACATTGCCGCTGCCGGCATCACCCGTTGCCGGGTCCGGCTGGCCGGCCAGGACGCCGAGCGGATCGTCCTGCTCGCCGCCAGGCGCGTCCTCCGTCGGCCCGTCACCGTCTTGCGTTCCGGCCGCCTGGTCCTGCGCCGTTGCCCCGGCTCCACCACTGGCAGCCTTCTCCTGCTCCGCCCCGCTGTCGGGTTGCGTCGCGCCGGGCTTGTCGCTCGTCTTGCCTGCTTCGTCCTGTGCCGCAACGGATGATTCCTTGCCGGCGGCGGAATCCTTGCCGGCATCGGCATCCTCGCGGGCCGCACTGTTGGAAGCCTCACCGCCGGCGGGCTTTTCGGCGGACCGGGCCCGGCTTTCGCTGTCGGCCAGGACACTGGCGAATTCATTGTCCTTGCCGCTGCGGCCGGATTCCGCGGAATCGCCGCGCGTGCCCGGCAACCGCGGGCCACCGGATTCGGCAAGTGCTGCAGGCATATTGGACATCATCGGGGTCGTCTCCCGGCGCGCTCACGGCGCGCGGCTGGTGAAATAACCGGGGCGAAAAAACACTTCATGCCGCCAGACCTTGCAGAAAACGTGCCAGCGGCGCGGCGCGGCCCCGCGGCCAGGCCGCCCGGCCCACGCCGGGACTTCGCGAGACCGGATCGGAAACCGCACATCACGGCCCGGACCGCCGGCCGCGCATGGCGCACTCGTCCTGTTCGCGCTGCTCCCCGCGCCTGGCTTCGCGACTCTCTTCGTCCTGGTAACGACCGACCACTTTTTCCAGGGCCTCGTGATCCATGCGCGAAGTCACCCAGCGGGCCCGGGCGGCCTCCAGGTCGCGGCGCGCATGCTCGACGGCGTTTTGCTGCTTCTCGATGGCCTCGGTGAGCTGGGCGAGGAACAGCCGGCCCTCGCGCAGCGCGCGGCAATCCCGGTTCGCCTGCGCCTCGAGGCCGTCGGCGTACTCGCGCCACCAGGCGCGCAGTTCCGCCAGGCGAAGCTCCTGGGTGGCGACGACTTCCTGGAATCGGCCGAACTCCTGGGCCGCGGCCTGCTCGCGATGGTCCGCGACCCTGGCGATCGGCTCGAGGCGTCGGCTTCTCAGCATTTCGCTCATGGTCTCAGGCCTCCTTGGCCTTTGGTGCAACTACCCGGCCGAGCGAGTCGAGACTCGCCTGCAGGGGCACCTTGTCGTGCATGTCTTGTGACAGCCAGGCTTCGAGGTCCGGCTGGTAGGCAACGGCTTCGTCCACTGCCGGATCGGTGCCGCTCTTGTAGGCACCCACGCTCAACAGGTCGCGGTGCTGCGACCAGGTGGCGTACAGGCGCCGGAAACGCATCGCCGCGTCGCGATGCGGGACCTTGCATATATCGTTCATCGCACGGCTGATGGAGGCCTCGATATCCACGGCGGGATAGCGGCCACCCTCCGCCACGCGCCGCGAGAGCACGACGTGGCCGTCCAGCACGGCGCGCGCCGCGTCGGCGATCGGGTCGTTCGTGTCGTCGCCCTCCGCGAGCACGGTGTAGAAGGCCGTGATCGAGCCGCCGCCCGGCTCGCCGTTGCCGGCGCGCTCGACCAGCTGCGGCAGGCGCGCGAACACCGAAGGGGTGTAACCCTTGGTCGCGGGGGGTTCGCCGATGGCCAGCCCGATCTCGCGCTGCGCCTGGGCGAAGCGCGTCAGCGAATCCATCAGCAACAGCACGTTCAGGCCGCGATCGCGGAAGTACTCGGCGATCGTCGTGGCCAGCATGGCGCCGTGCAGTCGCATCAGCGGCGGATGGTCCGCCGGCGTGGCGACCACCACGGCGCGCTTCATGCCCTCGGGCCCGAGGGTCTTCTGCACGAAATCGTTCACCTCGCGGCCGCGCTCGCCGATCAGCCCGACCACGGTCACGTCGGCCGCGGTGTAGCGGGTCATCATGCCGAGCAGGACACTCTTGCCGACGCCGCTGCCGGCGAACAGGCCCATGCGCTGCCCCCGCGCGACGGTCAACAGGCCGTTGATCGAGCGCACGCCGACATCCAGCGGTTCGGCCAGCGGGGCCCGCGACAAGGGGTTGATGGCCTGGCCGCGCAGCGGCATCCAGGCGTCGCACTCGATGGGCCCGCGACCGTCGAGCGGCCTCCCCGCGCCGTCCACCACCCGGCCGAGCAGCCCCTCGCCCACCGGCGTGTTGCGCGAGCCCGACATCGGCCGCACGCGTGCGCCCGGCGTGAGCCCGTGGATATCGCCCACCGGCATGAGAAAGATCCGTTCCCCGGCGAAGCCGACCACTTCGGCCTCGGTCTGGGCGCCGCCGGCGCCGATGATCACGCAGCGTCCGCCGACCGGCGCCTGGCAGCCCACCGCCTCGAGGGTCAGTCCCACCATCCGCACGAGCCGCCCTTCGGCGATCATCGGGTCGGTCAGTGCCACGCGCCGCCGCCGCCGCGAAAGGCTGTCGCGCAGCTGGGTGCTGCGCTGCTCGGGCAACAAGCGGGAGACGGACTGGCTCATCGCCCGTCCTCCTCGTCCGTCTGGCGATCGCCGCCAAGCATGCGGTCGAATACGCGGTTGATGCGCGTCTCGAGCGTGGCGTCGATGATCGATATGTCGGTGGAGATCCGCGCGCCGCCGCGGGATAGCGCCGGGTCGTCGAGAATGCGGCAGGCGGGGCCGTTCTCGTTCGCGCTGAAGACTTCCCTGACGAGGGCCGCATCCTCGGGATGCAGCTGCACGGTCACCTGGCGCTCGCCGACGGGCAGGGACGCGAGGCCTTCCCGCACCACGCCGATGATCTCGCCGGGATCCGACCGCAGTTCCCGCCGCACCAGGCGGCGCGCCACGGCCATGACCAGTTCGAGCACTTCCTCCTCGAGCTGTGCGTCGATGTGCGCGAGCGGCTGGGCGAGGCTGGCGAGCACGGTATCGAGCATCTTCGCGCGCCGGGCGATCTCGGCGCGGCCCGCCGCGAGTCCCTCCGCGTGCCCTGCCGCCCGGCCGCTTGCGCGGGCCTCCTCCTCGATCGTCTGCAGGCGCCCGGCCGTGAGCGGCTGGCCGAACGTCGCCCCACCGCCGGAGCCGACCGCGGGGACGGACCAGGGGCGGGCCTCGGCGCCGGAAATGATGCCACCCGCCTTGGCCAGGGTGGTCTCGCGCGGATCGTCAGACATATTCGTCCCCGCCGCGGCCGCCGAGTGCGATCTCGCCGTTCTCGGCCATGCGGCGCACGGTCGCCAGGATTTCCTTCTGCGCCGCCTCGACGTCGCTGAGTTTCACCGGGCCCTTCGACTCGAGATCCTCGCGCAGCATTTCCGCGGCGCGCTTGGACATGTTCTTGAAGATCTTCTCGCGCACCGTGACGTCGGCGCCCTTCAGCGCGATCACCAGGCGGTCGCCCGGCACCTCGCGCAACAGGGTCTGCACGGCCTTGTCCTCCATTTCGACGAAGTTGTCGAAGGTGAACATCAGCTCCTGGATGCTGCTGCCGAGATCGCCATCGGACTTGCGGATCTGGTCGATGATGCGCATCTCGCTGTTCGAATCGAGGAAGTTCATGATGTTGGCGGCGTTCTTGAGCCCGCCCATCGCCGAGGAGTTCTGCGAACTGTTCAGCGTGAACTGCTTCTCGAGAATCTGGTCGAGCTCCTCCAGCGCCGTGGGTTGCACCGTGTCGAGCGTCGCGATGCGCATCACGATCTCGGACTGGGCCCGCTCCGGCAGCAGCGCCAGCACCTCGGCGGCCTGGTCGGGATCGAGGAACGAGAGCACGATCGCGATGATCTGCGGGTGCTCGAGGCGGATCATGTCGGCCACGGCCCGCGGATCCATCCACTTGAGCGCCTCGAGGCCCTTCGAGCTGCGCCCCGTCAGGATCCGGTCGATGACGCCCCCGGCCTTGTCCTCGCCGAGCGCCGAGATCAGCACCTTGCGCACGTATTCGTCGCTGCCCACGCCGAGCGCGGTCTGTTCCTGGACCGTCTGCACGAAATCCTGCAGCACCTTGTTCATGTCCTGGCGCGAAATGCTCTGCAGCGTGGCCATGGCGGAACCGATGCGCTGCACCTCCTTGGGGCCCATGTGCTTCAGTACGCCGGCGGCGTTGTCCTCGCCGAGACTCATCAGCAACACGGCCGCGCGGTCCGTGCCCGTCAGCACGGCAGGCTGCTTGTTAGTTTCCATCGGAGGCCACCCACTGTTTCACGACCTGTGCCACGAGTTTCGGATCTTCCCGCACCATGTTCTGCGCCACCTTCAACTGGTCTTCGCCGCTTTCGCGCTTTTGCGCGACCACCGCGGCATTGCCGCCGGCGGTGCTGCCGGCGAGCGCCGGCACCTGGGCGCCGGCCGGCAAGGCCTGCGCGCGGCGCACGGGCTGTACCGACAGGTTCTTCAGCATCGGGCGCAGCACCAGGGGGACGATGATCAGCGCCAGCAGCGCCAGCAGGCCCTGCTTGACGACGTCCGCCACCCACGGCTCCCGCCACAGCGGCATGGCATCGACCGGCTCGAGCTCGGCCTGCGGCATGAAAGAGGTGCTGACGACGTTGACGCTGTCGCCGCGCGTCGCGTCGAAGCCCACGGCCTCGCGCACGAGCCCCTCGATGCGCGTCAGCTCGGCTTCGGTCAGGGGGATGCGCTCCGCGCCGGGATCGGCCGAGGCGGGACGATGATCGACCACCACCGCCACCGACAGCCGTTGCAGGCTGGTCGGCGCCTGCTTGGTGTGGCGGACGGTGCGGTCCACTTCGAAATTGCGCGTCGAGCGGCGGCTGGTGTTCTGCGGCGGGACCGGGTCGAGCACGCCGCCCGGTACTGCAGCCAGTGCACCCTCGCCGGCCGGCACGGCGACGCCCGCCGGAGGCGGCTGGTTGGACAGTGCGCCGGGAATGCCGCCGGTGGCGCTCGCCGGGCTGTTCAGGTCCTCGGAGACCTGTTCGCTGCGCAACACGGCATTGTCCGGATCGAATAATTCCTCGGTGCTCTCCACCAGCGTGAAGTCCACGGCGGCGGCGACCTGGGCGCGGAAGCCCTCCATGCCGAGCACCGGGGCGAGCAGCTCGGTGATGCGCCGCACGTAGCTTTCTTCGAGGCGCTGCACGTAGTCGAGATCGCGGCCGGAGACGCCGGCGCCGGCATGATCCTGCGGCGAGGTCAGCAGGCGGCCGCGCTGGTCTACCACGGTGACATGCTCGGCATCGAGATCGGGCACACTGGAGGCGACGAGGTGCACGATGCCGGCGACCTGCGACTCGTCCAGCTTGCGGCCCGGGTGCAGGTTGATCAGCACGGAGGCCGTCGGGGTCGCGCGGTCGCGCAGGAACACCGTCGGCTTGGGCAACCCCAGGTGCACCCGCGCACTCTCCACGCCGTTGAGCGTCATGATCGAGCGGCCCAGTTCGCCCTCCAGTGCATGGTGGTAGCGGGCGTTCTCGACCATGCGGCTGGTGCCGAAGCCCGAGTCCTGGCCGAGCGACTCGAAACCGGTGGCGGCGGCCCGGGGCAGGCCCTCGGTGGCCAGGCGGATGCGCGCCTCGTGCAGGCTGCTGGCGGGCACCATCAGACGGCCCGTGGTGCTGTCCACCGAGTACTTGAAGCCGTTGCGGCTCAGCGCATCCATGGCGTCGGCGGTGTCGCGTTCCGTCATCCCTGCCAGCAGGGGCACCATCGCCGGGCGGGTCGCGTAGGTGAAGGCCGCGCCGAGCAGGCCCACCACGAGGGCGAGGCTCAGCAGCAGGCCGATCTGGCGCTGCGCGGGCAAACGCATGAAGCCGTCAAGAGCGGCGCCGGGAGGCGCGCCTGCGGAGCGGGTGATTGCCTTGCTCATGCCTTGTCAGACTCCATCGTGTAAACAGTTGTACGGGTTGCAGATTTCAGGTTGATCATGCTGCTCAGACCGGCATGTTCATGATGTCCCGGTAGGCCTTGAGCAGGTGATTGCGCACCTGCAACGTGGCCTCGAAACCGATGCTGGACTTCTGGCCGGCCACCATCACCTGGGCGAGCGTCACGTTCGGGTCGCCCTGCTGGAATGCTGTCGCAAGACTGCTCGATTGCGCCTGCAACTGGTTCACGCTATCGACCGACTGCTTCAAAAGATGCGCAAAGCCCTGCGGGCCCTCCGGGGCTTCCGTGGGCGGCTTCACCGGGCTGCGCTCGGCGAGCGCGCGCATCTGGGTGATGACCTGCTGGATCTGCATATCGCTCATCGTCTTTCTCCTCCCCTAGGGGATCGCCAGGCCCAGCTCGCGCATCCGGGCGAGCTTGTAGCGCAAGGTCCGCGGGCTGATACCGAGGCGAGCGGCCGCATCCTTGCGACTGCCCGCCTCGACCCGCAAGGCGTTCAGGATCAGTTGTTCTTCATGGCCGCGGACTTCCGCGTCCAGGCCGGCGCCGTTCATGTGTCCGGCCGCGGTCGCCCGGCCGTCCTCCATGTGCAGCGCGGCCGCGTCGATCGTCTCGCCGGTGCACAAGACGAGCGCCCGCTGCACGACGTTTTCCAGCTCGCGCACGTTGCCCGGCCAGTCATGGGCCAGCAGGCGCCGCTCGGCGCAGGCGGCGAAACGGATCGTCCGCCCGCCCGCGTGGCGCGCCAGCAGGCGCTCGGCCAATGGCAGCAGGTCGCCGGGCCGCGCGCGCAGCGCCGGTACATGCAGGGGAAACACGTTCAGCCGGTAATACAGGTCTTCGCGCAGCAGGCCGGCGTCCACCGCGCTGCGCAGGTCGCGATTCGAGGTGGCGATGATGCGCACGTCGAAAGGAATGACGCGCCGTCCACCGATCCGCTCGACCTCGCGTTCCTGCAGGACCCGCAGCAGCTTGGCCTGCAGGCCGATCTCCATCTCGGTGATCTCGTCGAGCAGCAGGGTGCCGCCCTCGGCCTGCTCGAACTTGCCCGGGCGGGTCTCGGTAGCCCCGGTGAAGGCGCCCCGCTCGTAACCGAACAGCATGGCTTCCAGCATGTTCTCGGGGATCGCCGCGCAGTTCACGGCGACGAAGGGTTGCTTAGACCGGCTCGAGGCGCCATGCAGGTAACGCGCATAGACCTCCTTGCCGACCCCGGACTCGCCGGTGAGCATCACGGCGGCGTCTGAACCCGCGACGCGGGTCGCCAGCGCCAGCAACTCGCGGCTCACGGGATCGGCCGCCACGGGCGCCTGCCCGTCGTGGTCGTGTCCGTTCAGCTGCGACTTGGCTTCCATCCGTCAATCCACTCCGTAATTCACGGCCCCACGGCCGCCGAACGAAGAGGAAGCAAATTCCGTGCCTAAAGCAGCGGAACGTTAGGAAACAGGGAGTTAGCTTGAGACGGCGGCCGGTCGGCCGAGGGCCGTCAAGATTCCGTCGCGAACCCGAGACGGTCGATGCCGAACTTGCGCAGCTTCTCGACCAGCGTCGTGCGACGCATGCCCAGCGACTTGGCGGCGTCGGCCACGATGCCGCCGCTTTCCGCCAGCGCCTTGCGGATCAGCTGCTCTTCGATGTCGTTGAGGTAGTCCTTCAAGCCCCGGCCAGGCCCGAATTCCGGATCCTCCGGCCCGACCACCAGCTGCTCCTCGCCGTCGCTCGACCGGTCCAGCATCGAATCCATGTCCAGGGCCGGGTGGCAGCCGGTTTCATGTGTCGCCGACGCCTCGGCGGACCGGGCATGAATGCGGATATGACGCGGCAGGTCGCGGGGCCGCACCGTGGCGCCGGGATTCAGGATGGCGAGACGCTCGACGAGATTGGCGAGCTCGCGGACGTTGCCCGGCCAGTCGTGGCGCGCCATCGCGGCCAGCGCCTCCTGCGTGAAGCTGACCACGCTCTGGCCCTCGGCGGTGAGCCGCGCGACCAGCTCGGTCGCCAAAAGCGGCAGGTCCTCGCGCCGGTCGCGCAAGGCCGGCATCTCGATGGGGAACACGTTGATGCGGTAATACAGGTCGCCGCGGAAGGTCCCGTCGGCGACCATCTGGTCGAGATTGCGATGGGTGGCGCAGACGATGCGCACGTTGGCCGGCATGGAGCGCCCGCTGCCGAGCCGCTCGAAACGGCGTTCCTGCAGGACGCGCAGCAGCTTGACCTGCATCTGCAGCGACATGTCGCCGATCTCATCGAGAAACAGCGTGCCGTTCTCGGCCAGCTCGAAGCGCCCCTTGCGGGCAGTGATCGCCCCCGTGAAGGCGCCCTTCTCGTGGCCGAACAGCTCGCTCTCGAGCAGGTCCGCCGGGATCGCGCCGCAGTTCACGGCGACGAAGGGGCCGTCGCGGCGCAGCGAGTGATAGTGGATGTGGCGCGCGGCCACCTCTTTGCCCGTGCCGGTCTCGCCGAGGATCAGCACGGTCGAGTCCGTGGGCGCGACACGCCGGATCATGCGGCGGATATGCTGCACCGGCTCGCTCTTGCCGACCAGCGAACGAAACAGCTCGACGTCGCGCGTGTTGGCCTGGCGCTGCGCCAGCTTGCCGAGCAGGGGCACGAGCTGCGCATGCCGCAGGGGGCGTTCCACCCGGCCGAGCAGGCGTGAATGCAGGTTCTTGAGCCGCCCCGGCACGGCGTGTTCGCTGCCCACCAGGACCACCGGCGGGCCGTCTTGCGCGGCGTCGATGGCCTGGAGCGCCGGGCCGTGCGCCTGCCCGTTGCACAGCATCACGGCAGACCACTCGGTATCGGTGATGCGCGCCGCGACCTCGTCGCAAGGCACGACTTCGCTGCGCAGCCCGAGAAATTCGAGCGCCCCCGAGACCTCGGTCGCGATCTCCGGCTCCGCGACGATCATCGCCGGGGCCAGTCGATCGAACGGTGGAGTCTCCGTCGTTGCTGGGCGGGTCGAATCCATGGGGCCTGGGCCAACTCCGTTTGTATTGTTTTATTATGCGTCTGGGCGACGCCCGCGCCAATGCTGCGGGCGCGTTGATGTCGCGAGACATAATAACGGACCGCTCAACAGCTTAAGCGAATAGCGTCACATTTCCGACGCGGGCTTATACGGATAAGCCGGGCTGGTGATTATTTAGCCACCTGGGGACGCTGCTGCGCGATGCTGCGGCGATGGCGGCGGAACACAAGCCGCTCCAGGCGTTCCTTCACGGCGGGCCCGAGGTGCTGGAATTCGACGGCGACGTGGGCCTCTTCACCCGGCAATGGCTCGAGAACCGCACCGTAGAGCATCAGGGGTCGAGGCAGGCTGGCGCTGAGGTGCATGCTGAGCTCGACCATCGACCCGGCCTCGGCCGGGTACGCCACTTCAAAGGCCATGCCTCGCGAACACAGCCGCACCGCGACGGCGCGCGGCGCCATGGCATCGGGCAGCACCACCTCGGTCAGCAGCGTGAGGACCAGGTCGAACTTGGCCTCGAGGCGTTCCATCTGTGCGACCAGCGGCGAGGGTTCGTCCGCGCGCGGCGTGCCCTCTTCGATCAGGGCGAGGGCATTCAGCAGGGCGACGTTGCGCTCCTCGGCGCGCGCCAGCTGGGCTTCGTCGGGCAGCCGATCGAGCACCCGCCACTGGATCGGCACCCTGCCGTCCCAGCAAAGCCGGCCCTCGAGGACGCTGCCGTTCACGCACCGCGCTCCGCGTCATAGGCGCGTGTGGCGCGCCGTCCCTGGCGCACCTGGTTCAACTCGCCCGCCACCGTATCGCGGCAACGCTCGGCCAGCGTCATGACGCGCCGGTAGATCATCGCCACCGTCTCGATGGCCTCCGCCTTCTCGAGGTCCTGCGGCCCCGCCAGCAGCGCGGTCAACAGCTCGCGGCACAGCGTTTCCATTTCCAGCGCCTCGTCCCAGGCATCCGCGGCGGCCGCGGCATCGAGCGCGTAAGCGGCGTCGAGCAGGGCCTGGACCGCCGTGGCGGGCAAGGGATCTTCGCTACGCAGTTGCGGCATCGGCTTCATTGGACTGCCTCTTGGTCCGCCACAATCCGGTCCCAGGCCTGCTTGATCTCACCCAGCAACGTGGAGGCCTCGTCGAGAATCGCCGTGTCGTTGCGCAGGTTTGCTTCCGTGAGGCGGCGCCCGACGTATTCGTAAAGTGCCTCGAGATTGCCGGCGAGTTCACCGCCGCGCTCATGGTCCAGCGACGCGCGCAGGCCGTCCACCAGGCCGATGGCCTTCGTGATGCGCTCGCACTTCACGGCCACCTGGCCGTTCACCATGGCGCCACGCGCCACGCTGATGCGATCCAGCGCACCGTCCAGCATCAGCTGCACCAGCCGCTCGGGCGGCGCGCCCTCGATCTGCGAGCGGGCGCTGACCTGTTCGTACTCTTTCATTGCGCCGCGATAATGTTGCATGTTCATTGCCTCGGGGCCTCCGCGCCCCGTATGAGAACCGGACTACTTGTTCCGGTTGAAATTCTGGATGTTGCCGATGCTTTCCAGCTGCGTCGTCAGGAAATTGCCGGTTGACTGCAGCTGGGCGACCAACTGGTCGAGCGCGCCGAACTGGCGCGTCAGCCGCGCCTCGAAGCTTTCCATTCGCGCGTCCAGCGCCTCGCGCTGCGCGTCGATGCTCTTGAGCGAGGACTGCAGTCCCTCGGTGCGAGTGTCCAACAGGCCCTGGCTCTCGGAGTAACGACTCACGTCGGCGCCCAACCGCTCGCCGAAAGCATTCAGCGAGGCGAGTACACTGCCCGGATCCTCGCTCATCAATGCATCGAAGGTCTCAGTATCCAGCGACAGCTTGCCGGTAATGTCCGAAGTCACGCCGAGTTCGACGAGATTGAACTCGCCGAAGTTGCTGGCGCCCAGCGAATTCGGCAGCATGCCGCGGATCGCGCGCAGGGTGGTGTCGCCGGTCAAGACCGCGCCCGTGCCGGTCTCGGCGTTAAATTTGGATAACGTGTCAGCCTGGCCGATTGACGCGTTGTAGGCGGTGATGAATGACTCGACGGCCTTGCGGGCACTTGCCCGGTCCTGGGCGACAGTCACCGCAACAGGCACATTCTCCTCGGTCTCGCCCTTCAGCGTGAGCGTCAGGCCCGGCAAGACATCCTCGACTACGTTCGTGCTGCTGCTGAGGAGCAGTCCGCTTACACTGAAACTCGAGTCTGCCGCCGCGGTCGTCTGGGTCATCGCCGCGGAAGCCAGGCGCGCATCGACGCCTGCGCCAGCCGTCAGGCTGATCGTGTTGGCGAGTCCGGTCTCCTCGGCGCTGAGCAACAGGCGATAATCGTCGCCGTCGCGCACCAGGGTGGCATTGACGCCGGCTTCAGCCGCGTTGATGGCGTCGCGCACGTCGCGCAGGCTGTCCTCGCCCTCGAGCAGCGTGATGGTGGCCGGATCACCGTCGCCTACGGAAAGAGTAATTTCGCCGGCGCCCAGCGAGGCGTCGGCGTCCACGAAGCCATCGCTGGCCAGCGACTGAGCGCGCGCCAGGCTGAAGACTTCGACTGAATAATTGCCGACATCGGCATCCGCCGTGGCGGTGGCGGTCAGGAGCTTGGTGTCGGAGACCGTGATGGTCCGCGCGTCGGCCAGCTCCTGGAGCTTGACGAGAGAATCGTTCAGCGTGGCCAGGCCGCTCTTGACCTGGCCGAAAGCGGAAATCTGCGCCTGGAACTTCGACGCATTGCGATTGAGGCGGTTCTCCGCAGGCGCCCGTTCGCTGGTCACCAGGCTCTGGACAAGTGACCCGAGGTCAAGTCCGGAACCGACACCAAGAGAAGCGATAGCCATGGAAAACGTCTCCTTTGAATCGCGCCCGGAATCTCCGGGTTGTGGGTGCGGCCGGCCGGGGTATTACCCGACCGGCCGCGTTCCCATCCCCGTCACCGGGGAACTACGATCGCCTTACTGCAGCAGCGCCAGGACGCTCTGCGGGGCGGCATTCGCCTGCGACAGCACCGAGATACCGGCCTGCTGCAGAATCTGAGCGCGAGTCAGCGCCGCAGTTTCCGCCGCGAAGTCGGCGTCCAGGATGCGTGACCGCGAGGACTCCAGGTTCTCCGTCACCGTCGACAGGTTGGCGATGGTGGACTCGAAGCGGTTCTGGATAGCACCGAAGGTGCTGCGCAGATTGCTGACCGAGCTCAACGCCGCGTCGACGCGCTGGATGGTCGTGTTGGAGTTCTCCACCGTCAACACGTTCGCGCTGTCGCTGGCGAGACTGCCGGCTGTCGCGAAGGATCCCGCCGTGAAGACGCTCTGTGCGTCGGCGGTGATCGTGATGGCTTCGCCGCTGGAGAAACTCATCACGTTGGCGTCGCTAAGCGTTGCAGTCGCGTTTCCGGCCAGCGCAGTGTTCACTGCGTCGACCAGTTCCTGTGCGGTGTCATAAGTACCCGCAGCCACGTCCACGGCATCGGCCGTGCCGAGCTGGATCGACAACTGTCCTGCAGTTAGCTCGAGCGGGGAGGCAGTCGCAGCTTCTTCACCATTCGTTTGGGCCGCGACGAAACCCGCAGCGAAGGCTCCCGCAGCAATATCAGAGTCGCCGGTAATAGCGATCGTGAAGTTCGTTCCATCGGCCTTCGTGAACTGCGCATCACCGTCCTCGAAACTGCCAGAGAAGGTGATTCCCGTAAGGCCTGAGGTATCGAGGCCGGCGTCGATATCGGCGGCCGTAAGCCCGTCAGTACCGTTGCCTGTTACCGTAAAGACCACCGTACCATCAACAGTCAGGTTAAATACTTCACTGTTAGCGAGTTCAGTGGTTGTGGCCCCATCAAAGCCGCTTTCGCCAGAAGTCGTCGGGGTCGCGTCGCTCGCCTCGGTGATCAGCGACGCCGTCAAATCGACAGAAGTCGCCGTCGCCACGGCGCCCACGGCGTCGCGACGCATGCTGGTATCCAGCGAGAGGTTGATGGTTTCGCCGACGTTGGCGCCGACCTGGAAAGCGGCGTCGCCGAAGGACCCGTCGAGGATCTTGCGGCCGTTGAACGAGGTCTGGGACGCAATGCGGTCGATCTCCGCGAGACGCTGCGACACTTCCTGGTTCAGCGCGACGCGGTCGTTGGCCGAGTTGCTGGCGTTCACGGACTGTACGGACAGTTCGCGAATACGCTGCAGGTTGTTGGTGATCTCGGCGAGGGCGCCTTCACCCGTCTGGGCGAGGGAGATGCCGTCATTCGCGTTGCGAATGGCCTGGTTGAGACCGCGGATCTGCGTCGTGAAACGCTCGGAAATCGCAAGACCCGCCGCGTCGTCCTTGGCGCTGTTGATGCGCAGACCCGAGGACAGGCGCTGCAGAGAAGTCTGCAGGGCACCGCTCGTGCTGTTCAGATTACGCTGCGCATTCAGCGACAGGATGTTGGTATTGATGACCTGTGCCACTTTAGTGCTCCTTAGAAAGAAAAAGTTGACTCTTCAGCTTCAGTCGGCCGCCGCCCTGGGCGGGGCTTCCAGGCGGCGTGACTGCGCCGCGTCAGTGTTCTTATCGGCGCTGCTGCGCAGTACTTGAGGGTTCTTTGATCATCGTTGTGCGCCTTCGATTAGTTATTTACCGCTATGGCGCGTGACCGGCGTCACAGAACAGGGCCTGCTCGGCGACACCGCAGCCTTAGCGGCGGGCACTAGCGCATGAAGTCGAACAGCGTGAGCCGCGCCAGCATCGTGTAGGACTGCTGCGCGGCCTCGAGGCCGACCATCCGCAGGTTGAAACGGGAGATCGCCTCGGCGTAATCGAGGTCCTCGATTTCCGACAGCGTGCGATTCATCTCGAGCATCTCGGTCTCGCGCTGCGAGTCCTGGGCCTCGATCGTGTTCAGCCGGGCGCCGACACTGGAACGCACATCGGAGATGCGGTTCCCGGCCTGGTCGAGGTCGGCGAGTACGCGGCCGATCGCGCCGGCCTGCCGCGCGCGATCCGGGCCCGTGCTGGCAGGCTGCTCCAGCGCATCGGCGAGGCTTGAGTAGATCGCGAACATGTCCTGGCCCTCCGCCGGGCGCACCTCGAAGGTGTCGCCGGTAGCCGGCGCGCCGCTCAGGCGCATCGACAGGCCCTCGAACACGAGGGTCTCGCCGGGCGCGTAGCTGCCCGTGGCGGTGACCACCTCGATCGGGTTGCCGTCGCCGTCGAGCACGGGGTTGCCGTCGACATCGAGCTGCACCGCGGTCACTTCCCACGCGTCCGGCGCCGTGAAGCGCAATGTGCGCGGGTTACCGTCCCACAGGGCGGGCGACGGCACGCTGGTTTCCTGCACCACGCCGGAGCCGGTGTTGGCCGCCGACTCTGTGGCGACGAACCTGCCGTTACCCTCGACGATGCCCATGAACACGGCCTCGCCGGAGTCGCCGAGGCGCACCCGCTGGATGTCGCTGAGGGCGATGTCGCGCGTCTGCGCGGAACCGTTAAAGACGGCGCCCGCTGCTGTGGGCGAGAACGGGCGGTCGAGCGAGGCGATCCCGGCGAACATGTATTCGCCATTCCCGTCCCGCGTATTCGCGAGGTTGTAAAGCTGGTCGAGCTGCTGGCGCACCTCGGTGGCGATAGCGCGGCGCGTCTCGGGGGTCTGGGAGGCGTTGTTGCCCTGGATGGCGAGCTCGCGGACGCGCTGCATGCCGTCCATCACCTGGCCCAGCACTGCCTCTTCCTGGCGCAGGCGCGATTCGGCGACGCCGCCGTTGCGGCTGTACTGCTCGAGGCGCGCCATCGATTCCTTGAACTGCAGCGCCTGCACCGCGCCGCCCGGGTCGTCCGAGGGCGTCAGGATGCGCTTGCCGCTGGCCAGTTGCTGCTGGACCCGGCTGACCTCGGCCTGTTGGCGCTGGATCGAGTCGAGCCCGGTACCGTAGATCTGGGAGGTGGAAACGCGCATCGGCCTATCTCCTCACCGCGCCGAGCAGGGTGTCGAACATGTTGTTGGCGACCGAGATCACCTGCGCCGCGGCCTGGTAGGCCTGCTGGTAACGCAACAGGTTGGCCGCTTCCTCGTCAAGGTTCACGCCGGAGACGGAGTCGCGCTGGGCCTGCGAGTCCTCCAGCATCCGCCCCTGGGCGGCGGCGGACAGTTCCGCCTGGCGCGTCTTCACGCCGACGCTGGCCACCAGCTCGCTGTAGGAACCGGCAATGCTGCTCGTGCCGTTGGCGAGGACACGCTCGGTGGACAGGCCGGCCAGCGCCAGGGCATTGCGGTTATCGCCCGCCACGTTCGCGCCCGGGGTATCCGGGGGGAGGGCCGCGGCAAAGGCCCGCGGATCACTGATCGCGACGTCGAGCTGCGCGGCGGCGGTGCGCGTCGGGCGGATCTCGAAAGTATCGCCGGCGGCCGCGCCGGCCAGCCCGGCAAGATCGATCTCCAGGCCGTCCACAGCGATCGTGTCGCCGGGCGCGCCGGTGGCCAGCGGCGTCGGCGAGCCGGCGCGCGTGACCTGCCATTCAACGCCGTCGAAGTTGAGGCGATAGTCGCTGGTCGTCAGCGCCGCGGCGTCCGTGTAGCTCACGGTCGGTGCGCCGGTGGCGGTGTTGCCCCGCGCGCCCAGCACCTCGGCGTTGGGCAGCGTGAAGAACTGCCCGCCGGCGACACCGTCGAGGTCCACGCCCTGGGCGTGCAGCTCATTAAAGGACAACGCCAGGCCGACCGCGGTGCGGCCCAGCGCGTTCTGCGCGGGGTCGAGCAGGTCGCGGCGCACGTCGAGCAGCGCGCCGAGTTCGCCACCGGACAACAGTTCGGTGACGCGGATACTGGAGTTCGGGCTGGTGACGGCGACCTCCGTGCGCGTCGGGTCGGCGCCCGTGCGGGTCGCCACCAGCGTGGTGGCCTGGTTACCCACCACCAGGCTCTGGCCGGTGCCGATCAGCACGTTGACCGAGCCGTCGTCCTGCGGCAGGGTCTGCACGGAAATCTTCCCCGCCAGTTCCTCGAGCAGCGCGTCGCGCTGGTCAAGCAGGTCGTTCGGCGCGCTGCCCCGGCCCGAAGCCTCCGCGATCTGCTGGTTCAGCCCCGCGATGCCCTGTGCAAGGCTGTTGATGTCCGTGACGGCCGCACCGATCTGGCCTTCCACCAGCTGGCGCTGCTCGTCCATGCGCCGCTGCACGAAGGCGAAGCGATCGCCGAGCGCCTCGCCCTGGCTGATCAACACCTGGCGCGCGGTGGTCGAGGTCGGGTCGTTGGCGACATCCTGCACGGCGGCAAAAAACTGCTGCAGCACCGGCGACAGCCCGGCATCCGCGTCGGCGAGCAGGTTATCGGCGCGCTGGGCGTACTGGTAGAACACCTGCTGGCGGCCTGCGCCGGAGGTGTTGTCCATGAGCTGGCGCTGCACGAACTGGTCGGTGATCCGGTTCACGCCGTCGATATCGACGCCCTGGCCGAAGTACCCGGCGCCGGAGAACTGCGGAGTGCGCACGGCGAGATCCACCCGCTGGCGGCTGTAGCCCTCGGTGCCGACGTTCGCGATGTTGTGGCCGGTCGTGGACAGCGCCCGCTGGTAAGCCAGCAGGGCCGAGGTACCGATACCGAATACTCCGGAAGTCATCAGGTCGTCTCCTCACCGGCGGGGTGCGGCCGGACGCGCGCGATCCCGGGATCGCCCGTTTCAGGGGTTATCGGCGGCTTCGCACCGAAACTGAATGGCGCCGGGGTGGCCGGGGCCGACAGACCGGGCAGGCCGCGCTCGAGAATCCCCAGGATCTTGTCGGCATAGGCCGGGTCCGTGGCATAGCCGGCGGCCTGCAATTCACGCAGGTAAGCCTCGGGCGTGGGCGCATCCAGCGCCTTGCGGTAGCGCGGATGATCGCCGATCAGGCGGGCATAATCCGCGAAACTGGAGGCTTCGTCGGCGTAACCGCGAAATGCGGCCATCTCGCGACGCGCCACGCCGTCGCGATATTCGAGGGTCGAGACCTTCACCCGGGCGCCGTCCCAGCCGCCGGTCGCCTTGATGCCGAACAGGTTGTTGCTCGGCTGGCCGTGGGCATCACGCATCTCGTGACGACCCCAGCCGGTCTCCAGCGCGGATTGGGCGATCAGGACTTCTGGCGCAATGCCGAGCCGAGCCGCTGCCCGCTGCGCATGTGGCAAAAGGCGTTGCACGAAAGCCGCCGGGTCGCCGCGCTCGGCGGGGGCGCCGGACGGCGCTGCGCCCTGGATATTCGCCGGACGTGCCGGCAAACGCTCGGTCGGAAAATGCAGCGGTTGCGCCATCTTCGCGGGATCCATGCCCTGCGGCAGCAGCTGGCGCTCGATCGCATCGGCGATCCCCAGCCCGCCGCGCCGGGCCATGGCCAGCGACAGCTGCTGGTCGTGCATCTCCTCGTAGAGCTTCTGGCTTTCGCCGCCGCCGAACAGCCCGCTGTCGGTCGGCATGGCCTCGCGCATCTGCTTGACCATCATCTGCACGAACAGGGCCTCGAACTGCTCCGCCGTCTTGCGCGCCGCCGAGGCGTCGCCCGCACGCGCCGAACGACGGAGCTCGGCGAGGTCCGCCGTGCCGGTCGTGTCGGTGATCGCGTGGAGGCTCATCGGGCGGCCGCGCTCAGATGATGATCAGCTCGGCGCGCAGCGCGCCGGCCTGGTGGAGTGCTTCGAGAATCGCGATCAGGTCACCGGGCGCCGCCCCGACCTGGTTCACCGCGCGCACGATCTCGTCGAGCGAGGCGCCGGGGCCGAAGGGGAACATGCGGCCGTCGCCCTCGGTGATCTGGACTTCGCTCTGCGGCACGACCACGGTCTCGCCGCCGCGCGAGAAGGGCTCGGGCTGCGACACCGCGAAGCTCTCGGAAATCGTGACCGAAAGCCCGCCGTGGGCCACGGCCGCGGCCAGCACCTTCACGCCGCCGCCCATTACGATGGTGCCGGTGCGGGAATTGACGATCACGCGCGCCGGTGGATCGCCGGGGCGCACGGTGAGGTTTTCCAGCCAGGACATGAAGCCGACGCGCTGGCCGGGGTCCATCGGCGCGCGCACCCGCACGGAGGTGGCGTCCACCGGGTTGGCGAGCTTGTCGCCGAGCGCCTCGTTGACCGCCTCGGCCAGGCGGAAGGCGGTGGTGAAATCGGCGCTGCGCAGGTTGAGCACGATGCTGTCGGTCGCGTTGAAGCCCGAGGGCACGATGCGCTCGACCGTGGCGCCGCCCGGGATCCGGCCGGCGCTGGGCACGTTCACGGAAATACTTGAGCCGTCGCGGCCCTCAGCGCCGAAGCCGCCGACCACCAGGTTGCCCTGGGCGATGGCGTAGACCTCGCCGTCGGCGCCCTTCAGCGGGGTCATCAGCAGCGCGCCGCCGCGCAGGCTCTTGGCGTTGCCGATCGACGAGACGGTGATGTCGAGTTTCTGGCCGAGCTTGGCGAAGGCCGGCAGCTCGGCGTGGATCGCCACCGCGGCGACGTTGTTGACCTGCAGATTGACGTTGCCCGGGATGGTCACGCCGAGCTGGCCGAGCATGTTGCGCAGGCTCTGGGCCGTGAACGGCGCCTGGGTGGTCTGGTCGCCGGTGCCGGTGAGGCCCACCACCAGGCCGTAGCCGACCAGCTGGTTGGTACGGACCCCGGCGACGTCGGCGAGGTCCTTGATGCGTTCTTCGGCCTGGGCCGGCTGCGCGGCGAAGCCGGCCAGCAGCACCAGGAGAAGGGAGGAACAAAAAGCTTTCATGGGATGCCTCCGGCGCCTCAGAAGGGCCAGATCGGACTGCTGAAGAAACGGGTCAGCCAGCCGGGTGAGCTGGTCTGCGCCACCACGCCGGTGCCGCCGTAGGCGACCTGCGCATCGGCCACCTGGGTGGACAGCACGGAGTTGTCGGGGCGGATGTCCACCGGCCGGACGATGCCGCGCAGCCGGATGTATTCCTTGCCCTGGTTGATCTTGACCCACTTCTCGCCCTGGATGACGAGATTGCCGTTGGGCAGCACTTCCGCCACGGTGACGGTGATCGAGCCTTCGAGCTGGTTGCTCTGCGCCGAGTCGCCTTCGCCGCCGAAGGAGCGCGTCATGCCGACCTCGTTGTTGAGGATCGGCACGCCGTCGCGCGTCACGGGACTGCCGCCGAGGATCGGGTCGGTGATCGACAGGTCGCTGTCCTTGGAGGTGGTGGTGTTCGCCGACTTGCGGGCGTCGGTGCGCTCCGAAAGCATGACGGTGAGAATGTCGCCGACGCGCCGGGCCTTGAAATCCTCGAACAGGGTCGCCGCGCTGGCCGCCTGGAAAATGGCGCCGTGGTTGGCCTCCGCCGGCACGGGCTGGGCGGGCTGCACCGGGCGATACTCCGGGTGGTCGCCGCGCGTCACCGGGGGCAGCGTCGCGGCGCACCCGGTCAGCACGAGGCCGGCGGACAGTGCGGCGGCGGCTTTCAGGACGGTCCGGGCGGCCATCGCTAGCGTCCCAGCTGGCTGCTGGCGAACTGCAGCATCTGGTCGGCCGTGGAAATCGCCTTGGAACTGATCTCGTAGGCGCGCTGCGTCTCGATCATGTTCACCAGCTCTTCCACGGTGTTGACGTTGGAGCCCTCGAGCGTGCCCTGGATGAGCCCGCCGAGACCGTTCAGGCCGGGGTTGCCGACCTGCGGCGAGCCGCTGGCGGCCGTCTCGATGAACAGGTTCTCGCCGGTCGGCTGCAGGCCCGCCGGGTTGATGAAATCGGCCAGCTGGATCGTGCCGACCTGCACGGGGGCAACGCTGCCCGGCACTGCGGCGGTGACGATGCCGTCGCGGCTGATGCTGACGCTCTGGGTGTTCTGCGGCAGCACGATGCCCGGCTGCAGCTCGTAGCCGCTGGCGGTGACGAAGCGGCCCTCGCTGTCGATCTTCATCGAGCCGTCGCGCGAGTAGGCCTGCGTGCCGTCGGGCATCAGCACCTGCAGGAAGCCGCGGCCGTCGATGGCCACGTCCAGCGAGTTGCCGGTCTGCACCAGGTTGCCCTGGGTGAACATCTTCTCCGTGGCCACCGTGCGCACGCCCGTGCCGAGCATCAGCCCGGAGGGCAGCTGCGTGTCCTGCGAGGACTGCGCGCCCGCCTGGCGAACGTTCTGGTAGATGAGGTCCTCGAACACGGCGCGGCCTTTCTTGAAGCCCGTCGTGTTGACGTTCGCGAGGTTGTTCGAAATGACGGACATGCGCGTCTGCTGCGCGTCGAGTCCGGTCTTGGCAATCCACAGGGCCTGGTTCATAGCCTCTTTCTCCTGTTCATCCGGCGCGTCAGCTCATCCGCAACAATTGCGACGAGGCGCGATCGGCTTCTTCGGCGGCGGTCATCATCTTCACTTGGAGCTCGAACTGGCGGGACAGCTGGATCATGTCCACCAGCGCCCCGACGGTATTGACGTTGCTGCCCTCGAGCACGCCGGTGCGCAGGCGCACCGCGGCGTCCGGCGGCGCGACCGTGCCCGGCTCCGGACGGACCAGGCCGTCTTCGCCGCGGCGCAGCGTGGCCGGGTCGGGGTTCACGAGGCGGATGCGCTCGATGGTGGCCAGCGCATTGGCCGGCTGGCCGAGCGGCTGGATGGTCACGGTGCCGTCGCCGCCGATCTCGAGTTTCTCGAAGGGCGGCAGCGCGATCGGCCCGCCCTCGCCCATCACCGGATGCCCGGCGCCGTTGGTCAGGCGGCCGAGCGGATCCACCCGCAGGTCGCCGGCCCGGGTGTAGCCTTCGCCGCCGTCGGGCGCCTGCACCGCGATCCAGCCCTCGCCCTCGATGGCGATGTCGAGCTCGCGCCCGGTGGTCTGCAATGACCCGGGCGTCAGGTCCGCGAGCCGGTCGAGGCCCATGGAGTAGGCGCGGGCCGGATGGCCCGGCCCCTCGACGTCCAGGGTCTGCGCCTGCTGCAGGCTCGCCTTGAAGCCGATGGTGTTGGCGTTGGCGAGGTTGTGGCTCACCCCCGCCTGCGCGAGCATCGTCTCGCGCGCCCCGGTCATGGCCAAAAAGATCATCCGGTCCATTTACTTCGCCTAGCGGAGGTTGATGATGGTCTGGGTGACGGTGTCGGCCGTGCTGATCACCTGCGCGTTCGCCTGGAAGTTGCGCTGCGCGGTGATCAGGCCGACGAGCTGCGCCGCGAGGTCCACGTTGGAACCCTCGAGGCCGCCCGACTGGATCGCGCCGAAGTTGCCGCTGCCCGCCGAACCGAGCACGACTTCGCCGGCGCCGAAGGACGCGCCCCAGGCGTTGTTGCCGAATTGCTGCAGGCCCTGCGGGTTCGGGAAGTTGGCGAGCGCGACCTGGCCGAGCGCGGTGGACTGGCCGTTCGTGAAGCGCGCCTGGATCACGCCCGTGTCGCTGATCTCGATGCTCGACAGGCGCCCCGTGGTGAAGCCGTCCTGGCGCAGCGCGCTGACGTTGCTCACCGCGCCGAACTGCGTGGCGGTCGTGAAATCGAACTCCATGTCGAGCAGGTCCGCACCGTTGCCCGGGTCGTGCGTGCCGAAGCTGACGGCGCCCGCCGGGGTGGCGACGGTGCCGTCGGCATTGAAAGTGAGCGGCTCCGCGCCGCCGACGGCCGCGCCATCGACCGCCAGGTGGGATTCCCAGGACAGCGGCCCGGTGTTGCGGAAGTACAGGGTCGCCGTATGCGACTGGCCGAGCGAATCGTAGGTCGTCAGCGAGGTCGTGTAGTTGAAGGTCTCCGGATCGGAGGGGTCGAAGGGCAGCGCCGAGACGTCCGCAGCATTGGAGCTCAGGTTGAAGGTCGCATCGACCTCGGTGGTGGCCCGTGGCGGCGCCTCGCTGGCGTCGAGCTGCAGATCGTTCAGCACGCCGGTGCTGAAGCTCGTGCCCTCGGCATTGGCCGGCGGATAGGCCTGCAGGCGCTGGCCGGAGGGATTGACCACGAAGCCGTCGCGATCGACCTGGAAGGCCCCGGCGCGGCTGAACACCTGGCTGCCGCCGTCGGTGAGGACGAAGAAGCCCTGGCCGTTGAGGGCGAGGTCGAGGTTGTTGCCGGTGAAGTCGATGTTGCCCTGGCCGAATTGCTGCGTGACGCCGGACAGGCGCACGCCGGTACCGATGGCCGTGCTGGAGATGCCGCTGGAGGACGCGGCGAACACGTCGGCGAATTCCGCGCGCGACTGCTTGAAGCCGGTGGTGCTGGCGTTGGCGATGTTGTTGCCCGTGACCCGAAGGTCGGCGGAGGCGGCGTTCAAGCCGCTCAAGGCGGTTCTGAAAGGCATAGTCCTGTACTCCTGTTGGCGGCCGTCGGTGACGGCCCGCTACCTATGTGCGGCCGTTCAGCCGATCTGGCGGACCTTCTGGAGGTCCACGACGCCAAGCCCGGTCACGGTCAGTGACAGGGCACCCGAAAAACGATCGATGCTCACGCTTTCGACCTGGCCGCTGACCAGCGCCTCGAGGGCGACCGGTTCGCCGCCTGAGCGGCCGACCGCGCGGATCTCGTAGAAGCCCGGCGGCGCCTGCTCGCCCGCGTCGTTGGTGCCGTCCCAGCGGAACGCGGCGCGCTCGCCCGTCCCTTCGGCCGGCACCGTCGCCACGAGGCGGCCGGCGAAGTCGTAGACGCCCACCGTCACCTCGCCGAGCCCGGCGGGGTTCTGCACCGCACCGCTCACCGCCCCGCCCGGCTGCAGCCAGGCTTCCTGGGCGGGAACGTAGACGGAACGGCCCACGAGGCCGGCCGCCTGCAGCGCCTGGTTGCCCTGCATGGAGCCCGACAGGCTCTCGAAAGAGGCCTGCAGGTCGGAGATGCCGGACACCGTGCCGAACTGGGCCAGCTGGCCGAGGAATTCCCCGCTTTCCAGCGGCTTGAAGGGATCCTGGTTGCGCAGCTGCGCGACCATCAGCTCCAGGAACTGCTCCTGGCCGAGCTCCTCGTTCGACTTGGCGTCGGCCTTCGGCGCGCGCGCCAGCCCGGCCTGTTCGAGAGTTGTTGCGTCTATGCCTGCCATGTCGTTCAGCCCCGTCCGAGCTGCAGGGTGCGCAGCATCAGTTCTTTGGTGGTGGTCAAAACGTCGACGCTGCTGGAGTAGCTGCGCGACGCGGAAATCATGTCGGCCATCTGCTCGACGGTGTTCACCGCCGGGAGGTAGATGTAGCCGTTCTCGTCGGCCAGCGGGTGGCCCGGTTCGTGGCGCGCAATGGCCGGCGCCTGGCTCTCGACGATGCCCGCGATCCGGACGCTGGCGGCGGGCTGGCCGGTGGACTGGCCCGCGCCGGTCGCCTCCTGCAGCACCGTGGCGAACACCGGGTGCCGGGCGCGGTAGGCCGCTTCCGGGGTGGTGCTCGCGGTATCGGCATTCGCCAGGTTGCTGGCGATGGTGTTGAGCCGCGTGGTCTGGGCGCTCAACGCCGAACCGGAGATGTCGAAGATCTTGCTGAGGTTCATGGATTACTCCCCCTTGAGCGCTTTACGCAGCCCGCTGAGCCGGCTGTTGATGAAATCGAGCGAGGCCTGGTAGCGCACGGCGTTCTCGGCGAACACGGCGTGTTCCTGCTGGGTGTCCACGGTGTTGCCGTCCAGCGAGGCGTGGTTCGGCACGCGGTACAGCGCATCACCGCCGAGTCCGCCGGCGGCGGGCGTCGTCGCGATGTGCCCCGCCCGGGTCGTCGTGATCCGCGCGGCGGCCTGGTCGTTGCTGGCCTGGTTCAGCAGGGCACGGAAATCGAGGTCGCGCGCCTTGTAGCCGGGCGTGTCGGCGTTGGCGATGTTCGACGCCAGCAACTCCAGGCGCCGCGAGGCGACCTCGAGGGCCTGCGTGTGGATGCCTAGGGCGCGATCCGTAATTGAACTCATGCTCGCTGTCCTCCGGTCTGCCCGTTGACGGACGGGCTCGGCGGAACTGATGCAAACGACGTGCCAAAGCCCCGGAAACCCCCGGAACGCGTTGTTTTTTCTAGGCCGAGTCGGGGCGAGCGGGCCGCAGGAGCGGCGTGGCGACGGTTTTTTGACGGGAATGCGGCGGCGCGGGGCGGCGACGGTGACCAGCGCTTGCCGCCGGGGCGGCAAGGGCTTGCCGCCCGGCGAAGGCTAGGCCGGGAGTGCGAGGTGCTCGATCACGGCGGCGGCGAGCTCCTCGGGACGGAACTTGGCGAGGAAGCGATCGGCGCCGGAATTGCGCGCGCGATCCTCGTTCGAGCGGCCGCTGAGCGAGGAATGCAGCAGGATCTTCAGCTTGGCCATGCGCCCGTCCTGGCGCACGCTGGAGACGAGCCCGTAGCCGTCCATCTCGGGCATCTCGATGTCGGAGATCAGGATGCTGACGCGATCCTCGAGGGGGCCGAGCTCGGCCCAGGTGCGCAGCTGCTCGAGGGCCTCGCGACCATTGTTCTTCAGCACGCAGTCCACGCCGATGGAGCGCATGGCGCGCTGCACCTGGCCGCGCGCCACGGCGGAATCGTCCACCACGAGCACCGGCGGCAGGTTCTCCGGCAGGCGGTCGCGGGCGCTCTCGACCGTCCTGATCGGCATCTCCGCCTCGGCGCGCGACAGCATGGCGAGGACGCGCTCCACGTCCAGGATCTCGACCATCTCGCCGTCGAGGCTGGTCATCGCGGTGACGAAACCCGGCCCGCCCTTGCCCGGCGGGGCGCGGACGGCGTCCCAGCGCGTCGAAATGATCCGCTCCACGCCGCTGACCAGCATGCCCTGCTGCGCGCGGCTGAATTCCGTGAGGATCACGTAGCGCTCCGGGGTCGGCTCGACCGGCGCCTGGCCAATGGCATGGCCGAGGTCGATCACCGGCACCGCGTGGCCCCGCAGCGACGCGATGCCGGCGACGACCTCATGTGAGCCCGGCATGCGCCGCAACGGCGGGCAATGCACGACCTCGGTCACCTTATAGACGTTGATGCCGTAGAGCTGCTCGTCCGCGAGGCGGAACAGCAACAGCTCCAGCGGCGGCGACTGGGTCTCCGGCGAAACCTGGGACAGCGACCGTGGCATGGGACCTCACAGATGGATGGGCCTTCATTGTGTCGGCGCGGCCGGCGATTTCTTGAGGTTCGCCCGGGCCGACGGATGGCGCCGGGAATCGCTTGGTATGGACCTTGCATGATCACTGGTCAACGTCTTGTTGCGACAGAAAACCGACGCAGGCCATGATGAACATTTGCCGAAGCCTCCTTATATATGTGCTCGCCATGGCGGCCGTGCTGCCCGCGAGCGCCGTCGCGGCGACGGCGATCCAGTCGCTGGACTCGATCGCGGCGGCCGCCTCGCAACGACTGCATGCCGAAGCCGATGCCCACTGGCGCGGCGACGACGCCGTTACCGTCGGCGTCAGTGTCGGCCGGCTGGACGCCCGGCTGCGCCTGCCGGCCTGTTCCCTTCCGCTCGAGACGGACCTGCCGCCCGGCGCGCGGCCGCTCGGGCCGGTGGCGGTGGGGGTGCGCTGCACCACCCCGGCCTGGTCGCTGTTCGTGCCCGCGCGCGTGAGCGTCAACCGCCCGGTGGTGGTCATGGCGGTGTCGCGAAATCGCGGCGCGACACTGGACAAGGCCGACCTGGTGCTGGAGAACCGCGACCTGGCGACGCTGCCCGGCGGCTACCTGACCGACATCGAAGAACTGGTGGGCATGCAATTGCGTCGCACGGCGTCGGCGGGCATGGTGATGCTGCCCGGCATCGCGGCGGCGCCGGAACTGGTGCAGCGCGGCGAGCGCGTGGTCCTGCAGGCTGCCGGCGGCACCATCGCCGTGCAGGTCGAGGGCGAGGCCCTGGCCAGCGGCGCGCTCGGCGAGCGGGTGCGGGTGCGCAACCTGGCCACCCGGCGGGTCGTGGAGGGCACCGTGGGCGGAGAAGGACTCGTGATCATGGGACTGGCGGGCCTGGGCCGCGTCCGGTGATCGACATGACGGCTAAAGTTATCTCGGAAAATGCCGATACCATGCTCGTGGAGGCATTTTATGCGAGTTCGAGGCCGTACCGATGACTAATGACATCAAGGGTTTAAACCCGATGGAACCGCGCCGGAGCGGCGGGGTGCTCAATGGCGGAGGCGCCGGAAAACCGGCGAGCCAGCCGGAGGCCGCCGGCCGGGAAGGCACGGGCGAAAAAGTCACACTGACGGAAACTGCGCAAAAATTCGCCAACCTGTCCGCCGAGGCCGCCAAGGGCTCGGAAGTTGACGAAGCGAGGGTCGCGCAGCTGCGCTCCGCCATCGATTCCGGCCAGTACCAGCCGGACCCGGTCGCGATCGCCGATGCACTGATCCGCTTCGAGAAGGCAGGCTGACCACATAACGGAGAATGACATGAGCGACGGTACGGAGATCGGCGGCGAGCGCCAGCAGGGCTCACCTTCGCTGCGACGCTGCGCCGACGTGTTCGATGCCCTCGAGTCCACCCTGCTGGATGAACAGCAGGCGCTGCTCGATCGCGATCCCGAGGTCCTCTTGGCCGTCGCCGAACGCAAGCGGGCCCTGTTGCTCGAGTTGCAGCAGATCGCGGCGTCGCTCGTGGAATTGCCTGGCGCTGCGCCTGCATTGCGGGAACGCCTCGAGGCGACATTCGCGCGTTGCCGCCAACTGAACCAGATCAACGGCGGCGTCGTGGCCGCCAGCCGCGGCGCGACCGAGAAGGCGCTCGCCCTGTTGCGGGGCGATCACGTCGCGGTCCCGTTGTACGACAGCCATGGCGACACCCGCGCCGCGGGAGGGTCCAGGTCCCTCGCGCAGGCCTGATCGGTCCCGGCGCCCGTCCATGGCCTCTCTCGAGGACAGGGTTCCTTTGGAACAAGGCGAATTTTCTGCCGTCCGCGACGAGCCCGCCGATAACGAGGCCGGCCGCACGAGTGCCGTGCAAGCCGAGTCCGCGGAGACGGTGCGCGACCCGGCAAGGATCGCCGGATTGCTGAGTGCGATCACTTTCCCGCCCCTGCTGCTCAACGTCGCGCTGCCCGGCGTGCGCGGGCTCTATACCAGCGCACTGTTGCAGGTGAACTCGAGCGGGGGGCGCCTGCTGCTGGACGGACTCAGCCCCGAGGATGGCCATGCCCGGATCGGGCCCGGCACGGTGATGCACGTGCACGGCAAGCTGCGCGGCGTGCAACTCGATTTCGCCACCCAGGTCATCGAGGTCCAGGCCGGCGACCGTCTCCCGGCCTACCTGGCCCGCATGCCCGGCTCCGTTCGCTATCACCAGCGCCGCCGGCATTTCCGCGTCCTCACCGGACACCTGAACGACTATTCCACGGTGATCCTCGGCCCTGGCGGTGGCGGCCTGCGCGGCCGGTTGCTGGACTTGTCCGCCGGCGGGCTGAACGTGATGTTTCCGCGCAACCCGGGCCTGGAGTCGGGCGCGGTGATTAGCGGCTGCCTGCTGAACTTCCTCGGCGAGCAGCAAGTGGAATGCAGTCTCGAACTGGTTCACCTGCATCCTGCGCCGCTGACCGGCGAACTGAAAGTCGGCGCCCGCTTCGTCAAGGACACCGACCAGCGGACGGAGCGGCTGCAAAAACTGCTCACCCGGCTGCAGCGCGAGCAGCTGCGCCACCGCCTGCCCGGGTAGATACACGCCAACCCTAAAGAGATGGCGCGCCATGCCGATAGGTCTAAGGAACCCGTACATTGGATTCCCCGGCATGAAGTCCCTCAAGCTCCCGGCAGACCTCCGCATCCAGTCGGCAACGGCGTTGCGCGACCGGTTGTCGGTGGCGCTCGAAGGGAGCGGGCCCCTGCGTTTGCAAGGCGGCGCCGTGGCACGGCTGGACACCGCGGGCCTCCAATTGCTGGCCGCCGCGGCACAGGAGGCCACACGGCGGGGGCGCGAATTGCGCCTCGCGGCGCCGAGCGCCCCGCTGGCCGAAGGGCTCGAACGCCTGGGTCTCGACGATTTTTTCTCCCATTCGGACAAGCAAGGCGGCCGTGCGCGGTCGCAGGGTAAAAACTGATGGCAACGATTCTCGCCGTAGACGATTCCACCTCGATGCGACAGATGCTCGCGTTCACGCTGCAACACGCCGGCCACGAAGTGCACGAGGCCGGTGACGGCCAGGCGGCACTGGATCTCGCCAAGACGACCGCCATGGACCTGGTCATCTCGGACGTGAACATGCCGGTCATGGACGGCATCACGCTCGTCAAGTCGTTGCGTGCGCTGCCCGACTTCCGCTTCACCCCGATCCTGTTGCTGACCACCGAGGCCTCGCCCGAAAAGAAGATGGAAGGCAAGACGGCGGGCGCGACCGGCTGGATCGTCAAGCCGTTCAACCCGGAACAGCTGCTCGCCACCGTGCAAAGGGTACTGGGTTGATGCCATGAGCCTCGACGTCTCGCAATTCGTCGGCGTGTTCCTCGAGGAGAGCTTCGAGGGCCTCGACATCATGGAAGCCGGCCTCATCGATTTCCGCGAAGACGACCCCGAGGCCGTCAACGTGATTTTCCGTGCCGCGCACTCGATCAAGGGTGGCGCCGGCACCTTCGGTTTCCGGGAGGTGAGCGACTTCACCCACGGCGCCGAAACCCTGCTCGACCAGATCCGCCAGGGCGAGCGACGCATGAACACCGAGACCGGCGACACCCTGCTGGCCGCCGTGGACTGCATCCGCGAACTGCTGCGCGCCTCCAGCGAGGGCGGCGATCTCGATACCGAGAAAGTGGTCACCACGCGGGCCGCGATCGAGAACATGCTCGGCAAGACGCCCGATGCTGCGGCCGGCGAGACGGCGACAGCGCCGGCCGCCAACGCCGGCTGGCGTGTCGGCTTCAAGCCGAACCCGGAGTTAATGAAGACCGGCAACGACCCGCTGCGGCTGCTGACGGAGCTCGAGCGCCTCGGGCCGGTGAAAGTGGTCGCGGACGCCGCGGCCCTGCCGCCCCTGGGCGAACTGGATCCCGAAGCCTGTTACCTGAACTGGGATATCGAATTATCCGCCCCCGTCACCGAGGCAGAGGTGCGGGCGGTGTTCGAGTGGGTGGAAGACGAGTGCGAGCTCAGCGTGACGCCGCTCTCGCCCACCGCGGGCGAGGCGACGAAACAGGAATCCGCGCCGCCTCCGGGCGGGGCCGCGGGCGGCAGCGCCAACGGCGACGGCAAGCCGCCGGCCGCGAAGAACGGCGCAGCCGGCGAGAGCGGCAAGCGCCCCGATGCCGGGTCGATTCGCGTCGCCGTCGAGAAAGTCGATTCGCTCGTGAACCTCGTCGGCGAACTCGTCATCACCCAGTCGATGCTCACCCAAATGGGCAACGATCCGGGGGAGTTCGACCTGCTGCGTCTCGAGCAGTTGCGCGAAGGCTTGGGGCAACTCGAACGCCAGACGCGCGAGCTGCAGGAAGGCGTGATGGGCATCCGCATGCTGCCCATCAGTTTCATCTTCAGCCGCTTCCCGCGCGTGGTGCGCGACATGGCGGGGGCGCTCGGCAAGAGCGTGGAACTGCGCATGGAAGGCGAGGAGACCGAGCTCGACAAGGGCCTGATCGAGAAGCTCGCCGACCCGCTGACGCACCTGGTGCGCAACGCCATCGATCACGGCGTGGAGTCCACGGAACAGCGCAAGGCGGCAGGCAAGCCGGCCGCCGGGCAGATTTCGCTCAAGGCCTACCACCAGGGCGGCAACATCGTGGTGGAGGTCGCCGACGATGGCGCCGGGCTGGACCGCGCCAGGCTGCTGGCCAAGGCCGAAAGCCAGGGCATGGCGGTCAGCGAGAATATGAGCGACCGCGAAGTGTGGGCGCTGATTTTCGCCGCCGGCTTCTCGACCGCTGACAAGGTCACCGACATCTCCGGCCGCGGGGTCGGCATGGACGTGGTGCGCCGGAACATCGAGGCGGTGAACGGCCGGGTGGAAATCGAATCCACCTACGGCAAGGGGACGCGCATCATCCTGCGCCTGCCCCTGACGCTCGCCATCCTGGACGGCATGTCCGTGCGGGTCGGCGACGAGACCTACATCCTGCCGATGACTGCGATCCTCGAAAGCATCCAGCCGAAACCGGAGCAGCTTTCGAGCATTGCCGGCAAAGGCCGCGTCGTACACCTGCGCGGCGACTACCTGCCGCTGATGGCCCTGCACGAGGCGTTCAACATCGATGCCAGGGCCCAACGCGCCGAGGACGGCATCGTCATCGTCGTGGCCACCAGCGACGGTCGCGCGGCATTGCTCGTGGACGAGCTGGTCGCCCAGCACCAGGTCGTCATCAAGAGCCTGGAAACGAATTACCGCAAGGTGCCCGGCGTGTCCGGCGCGACGATCATGGGAGACGGCAAGGTCGCCCTGATCCTCGACGTCGACATGCTGTTGCGCCTGCGGCGGATGCACTAGAAACCCGATGGACCCGAACGCAAGGAAGACCACGATGAGCCAGGATCTGAACCCGAATATTGCTGCCACCGATGATGCCCGCGAGTACCTCACGTTCCGGCTCGGCCAGGAAGAGTACGGCCTCAATATCCTGAACGTGCAGGAGATCCGCGGCTACGACGCTGTGACGAAGATCGCCAACTCGCCAGCCTTCCTCAAGGGCGTCATCAACATGCGCGGGGTCATCGTCCCGATCATCGACATGCGCATCCGTTTCAACCTCGGTGAAGCCACCTACAACGAGTTCACCGTCGTGATCATCCTCAACATCGGCAGTCGCGTCATCGGCATGGTCGTCGATGCCGTCTCCGACGTGACCTCGCTCAAGGCCGACCAGGTCCGCCCGGCGCCCGACTTCGGCAGCGTGCTCGACACGGCCTACATCGACGGCCTCGCCACCGTCGATGAACGCATGATCATCGTCATCGATATCGAAAAACTCATGACCGCCGAGGACATGGGCCTCGTCGACCAGGCAGCCGCCTGAACAATCGCTCAGGGAATAAAAAGTAATAAAGAGGATTATCCGATGTTTAGGAAGCTGACCATAAGCGCCCGCCTCTACGGCTTGATGGGCATTCTCTCGCTGACGCTTATCGGGGTCGGCATGGCCGGCATCAACGGCATGCAGAAGCTCACGGTCGACATGGAAGACATGTATCAATTGAATCTCAAGGGCTCCGCGAGCCTCGGAGAGATCGAAGTCTTGCTGAACCAGAACATCATCGAGATATTCGACGGCATGCAGCATGATCCGAGACTCGCGCAGACCTTTGCAGACGGCCACGGCGTCGACCGCCACGTCGGCAGAATGGAAGCGCGAACGGCCGAGATCAACCAGATCTTCGACACCTACGTGCGGGAGATGGTCGCAACTGACGCGGGTCGCCAGGCCGCCGCGGAACTCGACGCCGCACGCCAGGCATTCGTCAACGAGCACATGGCGCCCCTGGTCACCATGATGGAGAACGGTGACTACGATCGCGCCTCCCGGGCCCTCATTGCACGCACGCTGCCGGCATTCCGCGGCGAGGTCGTTCCCAGGATCGACGCCATGGTCGAGCAAAAAGCGGTATACGCGGGCGATCAGTACGAGCATGCGCTGGAGGAATACCAGGCGCAACGCTGGTTCACCATCATCGCCATCACGATCGGCGTGCTGCTGGCCGGCTTCCTCGGCTGGGTCGTGATCGCCCGGTCCTTTGCCCGTCCCGTGAACGAAGTCGTGGCGGCGGCCAACAAGATGGCCGCAGGTGACTTCGACTTCGAGGTCCACGCGGCCAACAGCGAGGACGAGGTCGGCAAGCTCGTCACCGCGGTGAACTCGGTACAGCACAGTGTGCAGGGCTTCATCGGCCAGATGTCCCACATGTCGTCCGAGCACGACAAGGGCGACATCGACGTGATGATCGCGGCCGAGGACTTCGAGGGCGACTACCGCACCATGGCCGAAGGCGTGAACGGCATGGTCAACGGCCACATCGCCGTGAAGAAGAAGGCCATGGCCTGCGTCGCCGAGTTCGGCCGCGGCAACTTTGAAGCCGAGCTGGAGAAGTTCCCCGGCAAGAAGCGCTTCATCAACGACACCATCGAGAAGGTCCGCGAGAACCTCAAGGCGCTGATCGTCGATGCCAACATGCTCTCCGAGGCCGCCCTGGCCGGCAAGCTCGCGACGCGTGCCGATGCCAAGCGCCATGAAGGCGACTTCCGCAAGATCGTCGAAGGCGTCAACGCTACCCTCGATGCGGTCGTCGTGCCGGTCAACGAGGTCAAGCGCGTCATGGTGGCGCTCAGTGAGGGCGACCTCACGCAGAAGATCCAGGGCAACTACCAGGGCGACTTCAAGGTCCTGCAGGAAGCCGTCGATGACTCCATCGACAAGCTCAACAGCCTGATCTCCGGCATCAAGGGCTCGGCAGATGCGATCAACACCGCCGCCAAGGAGAT
>NZ_JAAMFG010000031.1 GCF_011064545.1 Wenzhouxiangella sp. XN24 | reverse complement strand
TGTCCAAGTCGAAATTCGAGCGTACGAAGCCGCATGTGAATGTGGGGACGATTGGCCATGTTGACCATGGCAAGACGACCTTGACGGCGGCGTTGACGAAGGTGATGGCGGAGAAGTTTGGTGGTGAGGTGAGTGCCTACGACCAGATTGACAAGGCGCCGGAGGAGAAGGCGCGCGGCATCACGATTGCGACGGCGCACGTGGAGTACCAGTCGGAGAACCGGCATTACGCGCACGTGGACTGTCCGGGTCATGCGGACTACATCAAGAACATGATCACGGGTGCGGCGCAGATGGACGGTGCGATCCTGGTGGTGTCGGCGGCGGATGGTCCGATGCCGCAGACGCGGGAGCACATTCTGCTGGCGCGGCAGGTGGGTGTGCCTTATATCGTGGTGTACCTGAACAAGGCGGACATGGTGGACGATGCCGAGCTTCTGGAGCTGGTGGAGCTCGAGGTTCGGGATTTGCTGAGCACCTACGAGTTCCCCGGGGACGACACGCCGATCATCACGGGTTCGGCGCTGAAGGCGTTCGAGGGTGATGACAGCGAGATTGGCGTGCCGTCGGTGTTGAAGCTGGTGGACGCGATGGACAGTTACATTCCGGAGCCGGAGCGTGCGATTGATGGTGCGTTCCTGATGCCGATCGAGGACGTGTTCTCGATTTCGGGACGTGGCACGGTGGTGACGGGACGTATCGAGCGCGGCATCGTGAAGGTGGGCGACGAGGTGTCGATCGTGGGCATCCGTGATACCACGAAGACGACGGTGACGGGCGTCGAGATGTTCCGCAAGCTGCTGGACCAGGGCCAGGCGGGGGACAACGTGGGCGTGCTGCTGCGCGGTACGAAGCGTGACGACGTAGAGCGTGGCCAGGTGCTGGCGAAGACGGGTTCGATCACGCCGCACACGAAGTTCCAGGCCGAGGTGTACATCCTGGCGAAGGACGAGGGTGGTCGTCATACGCCGTTTTTCAAGGGCTACCGGCCGCAGTTTTATTTCCGCACGACGGACGTGACGGGGATGTGCGAGTTGCCTGAGGGTGTGGAGATGGTGATGCCGGGCGACAACGTGCAGATGGTGGTGGAGCTGATTGCGCCGATCGCGATGGAAGAGGGCCTGCGCTTCGCCATCCGCGAAGGCGGTCGCACCGTCGGCGCCGGCGTGGTCGCAAAGATTTACGAATAAGCCCGACCGGGCACACTGGATACAAGACCATGGCAAACCAGAACATCCGCATTCGGCTGAAGTCTTTCGATCACCGGTTGATCGACAATTCGGCCCGGGAGATCGTCGAGACGGCGCGGCGCACGGGCGCCGCCGTCCGGGGGCCGATCCCGCTGCCGAGCAAGACGGAGCGCTTCACCGTCCTGGTCTCCCCGCACGTCAACAAGGACGCGCGCGACCAGTACGAGCTGATCACGCACAAGCGCCTGATGGACATCCTCGACCCGACGGACAAGACCGTCGACGCCCTGATGAAGCTGGAATTGCCGGCGGGCGTGGATGTGCAGATCAAGTTGAACTGACGGGACGTCCCGAGTATAGTAGCGGGCTCCCTGCGGCCTGGCATGGATTACTGTGCCAGGCCGCTGATTTGAGGATGCCGCGGCATCTGTTTCCGCCTTCGCAATTGGCAGGCCCGGTTTTCGGGTTGCGGCGCAGGCGGTACCGAACCAAAGTGCAGCGCCGGCCAAACGAAGTCGGTGCGGTGATAGAGGAATAGACAAGATGGCGATCGGTCTCGTTGGCCGCAAGTGCGGCATGACCCGCGTGTTCACGGAAGACGGTGCCTCGGTGCCGGTGACCGTGATCGAGGCGTTGCCCAACCGGGTGGCCCAGGTCAAGACGGAAGACACGGACGGCTACCGCGCTGTCCAGGTGACCATGGGCAGCCGCAAGCCGTCCCGCGTCACCAGGGCGCAGGCCGGCCATTACGCCCGTGCCGGCATCGAAGCGGGGGTCGGCCTGTGGGAGTTCCGCCTCGGCGCGGACGAGGGTGCGGACCTCGCCCCGGGCGCCGAGATCAAGGTGGACAGCTTCACCGACGGCCAGGTCGTCGACGTGTCGGGCATGACCATCGGCAAGGGCTTCGCCGGCACCGTGAAGCGGCACAATTTCCACATGCAGGACGCGACCCACGGCAACTCGGTGTCGCACCGCGTGCCGGGCTCGATCGGCCAGAACCAGACGCCGGGCCGCGTCTTCAAGGGCAAGAAGATGTCCGGCCACATGGGCGCGGTCAATCGCACTGCACAAAATCTCACCGTTTTCCGCGTCGACGCGGAGCGCAATCTCCTCCTGATCAAGGGCGCCGTGCCCGGCGCGCGCAATGGCCGCGTCATCGTTCGGCCGGCAGCCAAGGCGCGGGGTTAAGAACATGGCTATGAAACTCCAGCTGCATGGCGCGGCGGGCAAGGACCTGCAGGTTTCCGAGCTGGCCTTCGGCAAGGAATTCAACGAGTCCCTGATCCACCAGGTCGTCACGGCGTTCATGGCGGCCGGCCGGTCCGGCACCAAGGCGCAGAAGACCCGTTCCGAAGTATCGGGCGGCGGCATCAAGCCCTGGCGCCAGAAGGGCACCGGGCGCGCGCGCGCAGGCACGATCCGCAGCCCCATCTGGGTCGGCGGCGGTCGCGCCTTCGCCGCGAAGCCGCGCAACTTCGAGCAGAAGGTCAACCGGAAGATGTATCGCGGCGCCATGCGCTCGCTGCTCTCCGAGCTGGTCCGCCAGGAAAGGCTGATCGTGGTCGAGTCGCTGGAGCTGGCGGAAGCGAAGACGAAGCTGTTCGTCGAGCAGATGAAGAGCCTCGGCGTGACGGGCGGGTTGTTCGTCATCGAGGCGTTCGAGGAGAAGCTCTGGCTGGCTTCGCGCAACCTGCCGCATGTCGAGATGCTGGAGGCGTCCGCGCTGGACCCGGTCAGCCTGCTGCGCCACGAGCACGTCGTGATCACCGTGGCCGCACTGCGCCGCGTCGAGGAGAACCTGGGATGAATCAGGAACGCCTGATGACCGTGCTGCTCGAGCCGCACGTATCCGAGAAGGCCACGCTGGCGTCCGAGCAGGGCAACCAGGTCGTGTTCAAGGTCCGCCGGGACGCGACCAAGGCCGAAATCGGCAAGGCCGTCGAGCTGATGTTCGAGGTCAAGGTCGAGGGCGTCCAGATCGCCGTGGTCAAGGGCAAGACCAAGCGATTCGGCGCGATGACCGGGCGCCGTTCGGACTGGAAGAAGGCCTACGTCAGCCTGGCTGCAGGCCAGACCATTGATTTCCTGGGCGGCGAATAGGCCGGCCGCGCAAGGACAGGACTGAGACTCATGGCAGTACAGAAAGCAAAACCGACTTCCGCAGGGCGACGTTTCGTCGTCCAGGTGAAGACGCCGGGCCTGCACAAGGGCGAGCCCTACGGGCCGCTGTTGGCGAAGAAGAACCGCACCGGCGCGCGCAACAACGTGGGCCGGATCACGGTGCGCCACCAGGGCGGCGGTCACAAGCAGCGTTACCGGATCGTGGACTTCCGCCGCGACAAGGACGGCGTGCCCGCCCGCGTGGAGCGGCTGGAATACGATCCTAACCGCAGCGCCCATCTCGCGTTGCTGCTGTACGCCGACGGCGAGCGCCGCTACATCATCGCGCCCCGGGGCGTGTCCGAGGGCGATCCGCTGATGTCGGGTGCCGAGGCGCCGATCAAGCCGGGCAACGCGCTGCCGCTCAGGAACATCCCGGTGGGCTCGACCGTGCATTGCGTCGAGATGAAGCCCGGCAAGGGCGCGCAGATCGCGCGCAGCGCCGGGACCTCGGTGATGATCGCCGCACGCGAGGGCATGCACACCACGCTGCGGTTGCGCTCCGGCGAGACCCGCAAGGTGCACATCGACTGTCGCGCGACGGTCGGAGAGGTCGGCAACGGCGAGCATTCCCTCAGGAAGCTCGGCAAGGCCGGCGCAAGCCGCTGGCGCGGGGTCCGTCCGACGGTCCGCGGTACGGTGATGAACCCCGTCGATCACCCGCACGGTGGTGGCGAGGGACGCAACTTCGGCAAGCACCCCACGACGCCGTGGGGTGTGCCGACCAAGGGTTACAAGACCCGCAAGAACAAGCGGACCGACGCGATGATCGTTCGTCGCCGCGGTCGCAAGTAAGGGAACGGAGAGGTTTAGCCGTGCCACGTTCGATCAAGAAGGGACCTTTCGTCGAAGCCAGCCTGCTCGCCAAGGCGCGGGCTGCGCAAGACAGGAACGACCGCCGGCCGATCAAGACCTGGTCGCGCCGCTCCATGGTCGTGCCCAACATGGTGGGCCTGACCATCGCCGTGCATAACGGCCGTCAGCATGTGCCCGTGCTCATCTCGGAAAACATGGTCGGGCACAAGCTCGGCGAGTTTGCCCAGACGCGGACCTTCAAGAGCCATTCGGGCGACCGGAAGTCGAAGTAGGAGTCATCGAGATGCAGGTAGCAGCCAGGCTTCGCTATGCCAGGATCTCGCCGCAGAAGTGCCGGCTGGTCGCGGACATGATCCGTGGCAAGTCTGTCGGCGCTGCGTTGCAGACCCTCCAGTTCACGCCGAAGAAAGCGGCGCACATGGTCAGGAAGGTGCTCGAGTCGGCAATCGCCAACGCGGAGCACAACCACGGCGCAGACATCGACGAGCTGAAGGTTTCGCTGGTCATGGTCGACGAGGCGCCGACCCTGAAGCGCTTCCGGGCGCGGGCCAAGGGGCGCGGCAACAGGATCATCAAGCGCAACAGTCATATCACCGTCCAGGTGGCAGACGAGTAGCACGGGAAAGTTATTCATGGGTCAAAAAGTACATCCAATCGGCATTCGTCTCGGTATCACACGGGAGTGGGACTCCCGCTGGTTCGCCGACACGAAGAACTTCCCCGAGTACCTGCACACGGATCACAAGATCCGCGGATTGCTGCGCAAGCGGCTTTCGCAGGCCTCCGTCAGCCGTATCCAGATCGAGCGTCCGGCCCGCAAGGCCCACATCACGATTCACACGGCGCGGCCGGGCATCGTGATCGGCAAGAAGGGCGAGGACATCGAGAAGCTGCGTCGCGAAGTGGCCGACATGCTGTCGCTGCCGATGGGCGACGTGCGCATCAATATCGCCGAGATCCGCAAGCCGGAGCTCGACGCGCAGCTGGTGGCCGAGGGGATCGCCCAGCAGCTCGAGCGTCGCGTGATGTTCCGCCGCGCCATGAAACGCGCCGTGACCAACACGATGCGCCTCGGCGCCCAGGGCGTGAAGATCAAGGTCGGGGGGCGGCTCAACGGCGCGGAAATCGCGCGTTCGGAGTGGTATCGCGAGGGCCGCGTGCCCCTGCACACCTTCCGGGCGGAAATCGACTACGGCTTCGCCGAGGCCCGGACCACCTACGGCGTGATCGGCGTCAAGGTCTGGATCTTCAAGGGCGAAGTGCTCGACAAGCCCGCGCCGGCACCGGCCGAAGTCGCGGCGAGCTAGGAGTACCGGGATGCTGCAACCGAAACGCACCAAGTACAGGAAACAGTTCAAGGGACGTAACCGCGGCCTCGCGCAGCGTGGTGCCGACGTGTCCTTCGGCGAGTTCGGCCTGAAGGCCACGACCCGCGGACGGCTCACCGCCCGACAGATCGAGGCGGCGCGTCGCGCCATGACCCGTTACGTGAAGCGCGGCGGCAAGATCTGGATCCGCGTGTTTCCGGACAAGCCGATCACCAAGAAGCCCCTCGAGGTCCGCATGGGCAAGGGCAAGGGCGCCGTGGAGTACTGGGTCGCCCAGGTCAAGCCCGGCAAGGTGTTGTACGAGATGGAAGGCGTGAGCGAGGAAGTGGCGCGCGAGGCGTTTCGCCTGGCGGCGTCCAAGTTGCCTTTCGGCACCTCCTTCGTGTCCCGGCAGGTGATGTGATGGAAGCGAAAGATCTGCGTGGCAAGACCCCGGTCGAACTGAAGGAGGAGCTGCTGAAGCTTCGCCGCGAGCAGTTCAACCTGCGGATGCAGCGGGCGACCGGCCAGATGGCGCGGCCCGACCAGTTCGGCAAGGTGCGCAAGGACATCGCGCGAGTCAAGACCGTACTCGGCGAGAAGAGCCGCGACGAAGCAAAAGGTAAGGCGTGATGAGCGAGACCATCGAGAACGGGTCCGACAGCAAGGTCCGCATCGTGACGGGCAAGGTCGTCAGCGACCGCATGGACAAGACGGCGGCCATTTCGGTGGAGCGCCTGGTGAAGCACCCGCTGTACGGCAAGTACATTCGCCGGACGACCAAGGTGCTGGCCCACGACGAAAACAACGAGTGCCGCATCGGCGACACGGTGAACATCGCCGAGACCCGGCCCCAGTCCAGGCGCAAGGCCTGGCGGGTGGTCGAGATCGTCGATCGCGCCACTGTGCGCTGAACGGCAGCAGGACGACTTAAGAGAGTGCAGTCATGATCCAGATGCAGACCGTCCTGACGGTGGCAGACAACAGCGGGGCGCGGCGCGTCCAGTGCATCAAGGTGCTGGGTGGCTCCAAGCGGCGCTATGCGGGTGTCGGCGACGTCATCAAGGTGAGCGTCAAGGACGCGATCCCGCGCGGCAAGGTGAAGAAAGGCGAGGTGTACAACGCCGTGGTGGTGCGTACCCGCAAGGGTGTGCGTCGTCCGGACGGGTCCCTGATCCGTTTCGACGGCAACGCAGCGGTGCTGCTGAACGCCAAGCTCGAGCCCATCGGTACGCGTATTTTCGGGCCCGTGACCCGCGAGCTGCGGACCGGGAATTTCATGAAGATCATCTCGCTCGCGCCCGAAGTTATCTAGGCGCCCGGGAGCAAGGCATGAACAGGATCAAGAAAGGCGACGAGGTCATCGTCATCACCGGTCGCGACAAGGGCCGCCGCGGCACCGTGCTGCGCGTGTTCGAGGATGACCGCGTGCTCGTGGAAAACATCAACGTCGTCAAGAAGCACCAGCGCCCCAACCCGCAGCGCGGCGTGGCCGGTGGCATCGTGGAAAAGGAAATGCCCTTGCAGGCGTCGAACGTGATGTTGTGGAACCCGCTCGCCAAGAAGGGCGATCGTGTCGGGATCCGGACGCTGCAGGACGGCAAGAAAGTCCGGTATTTCAAGTCGAACAACGAGGTCGTGGACGTCTGACGGCGTCCGGGTGAACTATGGCCAGGCTCAAAGAACATTACGAAGAGAAACTGCTGCCCGCGCTCATGGAGCGCCTGGAGCTGAAGAATCCCATGGAAGTGCCGCGGATCAGCAAGATCACGGTCAACATGGGTGTCGGCGAGGGGGTTGCGGACAAGAAGATCGTCGACAATGCCGCGCGCGACATGGATGCGATCGCCGGGCAGAAGTGCGTGATCACCAAGGCCCGCAAGTCGGTGGCCAGCTTCAAGCTGCGCGACGGCATGCCGGTGGGCTGCAAGGTCACGCTGCGCCGCGAGCGCATGTACGAGTTCCTCGATCGGCTGATCAACGTGGCGATCCCGCGTGTGCGCGATTTCCGCGGCCTGTCGGTCAAGTCCTTCGACGGCCAGGGCAATTACAGCCTCGGCGTCAAGGAACAGATCATTTTCCCCGAGGTCGATTACGACCAGGTCGATGCGATCCGGGGCATGGACATCACGATTACGACGACGGCGAAGAACGACGCGGAAGGCAGGGCACTGCTCGAAGCGTTCCAGTTCCCGTTCCGGAAATAGAGGACCGCAAGTCTATGGCCAAGAAATCCATGATCATGCGCGAGAAGCGTCGCGAAAAGCTGGTGGCCAAGTACGCCGCCAGGCGTGCCAAGCTGAAGGCGATCGTCATCGACCCGAACTCGAGCGACGAAGAGCGCCTCGAGGCCGTGGCGAAGCTCGCCGGCATGCCGCGCGACGCCAGCCCGACGCGGCTGCGCAATCGCTGCGCGATCACGGGTCGGCCGCGTGGCTATTACCGGAAATTCGGCCTCGGGCGTAACAAGTTGCGCGAAGCGACCATGAGCGGCCAGGTTCCCGGGCTGCGCAAGGCCAGCTGGTAAGCGCGAGAGACAGGCTGAGGATTCAATAAATGAGCATGACCGATCCCATCGCGGACCTCCTGACGCGGATTCGTAACGGCCAGAAGGCCGGCAAGGCCCAGGTGCGCATGCCGTCCTCGGGCGTCAAGAAAGCCATCCTGAAAGTGCTTCAGGACGAGGGCTACATCGACGGCTTCAGCATCGAGGATGGCGGCAACAACAAGGAAGAGTTGCTCGTGACGCTGCGCTACCACGAGGGCCGGCCGGTCATCGACCAGCTCAAGCGTGTCAGCAAGCCGGGTTGCCGGGTCTATCGCGGCAAGGACGACCTGCCGACGGTGTTCGGCGGGCTCGGGGTTGCGATCGTATCGACCTCCGACGGCCTGATGAGCGAGCGGGAAGCCCGCGCCAAGGGTCGCGGCGGTGAAGTCATCTGCGTCGTGTCCTGACCGGCACGGCCTACGAACTGCGAGATAGAACGATGTCCAGAGTCGCCAAGGTACCGGTTCCATTGCCCAAGGGCGTCGAGTTCAAGCTCGACGGCCGGCGCGCCGTGGTCAAGGGTCCGAAGGGAGAGCTTTCGCTCGATATCGACCCGTCGGTCGAGATCGCCCAGGAAGGCGCCGAGCTGCAGATCCGTACGCCGGGGCAGGAGAAGCCCTCGGGTGCGATGGCCGGTACCGTGCGGGCATTGCTCGCCAACATGGTGCAGGGCGTATCGGAGGGTTTCCAGAAGAAGCTCGAGCTCATCGGCGTCGGTTACCGCGCGCAGGCGCAGGGCAAGGTCCTGAACCTGACGCTGGGATTCTCGCACCCCGTGGCCTACCCGGTTCCGGAGGGGATCACGATCGAGACCCCCAGCCAGACGGAAGTGCTGGTCAAGGGCATCGATCGACAGAAAGTCGGCCAGGTGGCGGCGGATATCCGTCGCTATCGTCCGCCCGAGCCCTACAAGGGCAAGGGTGTGCGGTACTCGGGAGAGCGCGTGGTCATGAAGGAAGCGAAGAAGAAGTAGGGCGGGCGAGAAATGGAAAAGAAAGTTTCACGCATTCGGCGCGCGCGCCGCGCCCGGTCCAAGATCCGGGAGTTGGGGTACAACCGCCTCAGCGTCCATCGCACGCCGCGTCACATCTACGCGCAGGTCATTTCGCCGGATGGCGGGAAGGTGCTGGCCGTGGCGTCGACGCTGCAGCCCGCGGTGCGCGAAGGGATCGAAAAGACAGGCAATATCGCAGCCGCCGCGGCCGTTGGCCGGGCGATCGCCGAGGCGGCCAGGGCCGCCGGCGTGACCAAGGTGGCTTTCGACCGCTCGGGGTTCCGCTATCACGGCAGGGTGAAGGCCCTGGCCGATGCGGCCCGCGAGCATGGTCTCGAGTTCTAGGCAAACGCCCGGGGACAGTTGAACAATGGCAGCAGCAGAAAGAAACAGCGCCGGCGACGACTTCATTGAGAAGCTCGTCACCGTGAACCGCGTGGCCAAGGTCGTGAAGGGGGGTCGCCAGTTCGGCTTTACCGCCCTCACCGTCGTGGGCGACGGCTCCGGTCGTGTCGGCTACGGCTACGGCAAGGCGCGCGAGGTGCCTGTCGCAATCCAGAAGGCGATGCAGGCGGCGCGCAAGAACATGCGTCGCATCCAGTTGCGGGACGACACCTTGCAGTACGCCACCGAGGGCCACCACGGCGCGACGAAGGTGTACATGCAGCCCGCCTCGGACGGTACGGGCGTCATCGCCGGCGGCGCGATGCGCGCGGTGTTCGAATGCGCCGGCGTGCGCAACGTGCTGGCGAAGAGTTACGGGTCGCGCAACCCGATCAATGTCGTGCAGGCCACCATCAAGGGCCTGACCGGCATCAGCTCCCCGGAGCAGATCGCGGCGAAGCGCGGCAAGACGGTCGACGAGATCCTGGGTTAGAACGATGGCTGACAACACTGCAAACCCCCGCCAGCTGCGCGTGAAACTGGTCAAGAGCACCGCCGGCCGCATCGCCCGTCACCGGGCCTGCGTCAGCGGCCTGGGCCTGCGTCGCATGAACCACAGCGTGGTCGTGGCCGACACCCCGGAGAACCGGGGCATGATCAACAAGGTCTCGTACCTGCTACAGGTAGAGGAAGTCTGAGATGCGTCTCAACGATATCAAGCGTGGCGCCGGTGCGCGCAAGGCGCCGAAGCGGCTCGGCCGCGGCCATTCCGCCGGCCAGGGCAAGACCTGCGGCCGCGGCATGAAGGGCCAGCATGCCCGCTCCGGCGGTTACCACAAGGTGGGCTTCGAGGGCGGCCAGATGCCGCTGCAGCGCCGCCTACCGAAGGTGGGTTTTGCGTCACCGCGACGCGGGCTTTCGGGCGAGCTGCGGCTCGGCGAGCTGGCCAGCCTCGAGGGCGAAGTGGACCTCCTGGCGCTGAAGTCGGCCGGGCTGGTGGGGCAGCAGGTGAAGCGCGTTAAAGTGATTGCTTCCGGCAAGATCGACAAGGCCGTGACCATCAAGGGACTGGCCGTGACGCCCGGCGCCCGTGCGGCGATCGAGGCGGCGGGCGGAAAGATCGAGGAATAACGAGACCTCGGCCGGTGCCGCGTGGCAACCGGGCGAGAACGCGGAGTTGATGTGGCGAAGTCACCGACGAGCATGAATCCGGCTACGGCCCTTGGCGAGGCCGCCCGACTGGGCGACCTCCGCAAGCGGCTGTTCTTCCTGCTGGGCGCCCTCGTGGTGTACCGGATCGGGACGTTCATTCCCGTGCCCGGCATCGATCCCGTGGCGCTGGCCCGCTTCTTCCAGGAGCAGGAAGGCACCATCCTCAGCGTCTTCAACATGTTCTCCGGCGGCGCGCTGGAGCGACTGTCGATCCTCGCGCTCGGCATCATGCCGTACATCTCCGCCTCCATCATCATGCAGATGATGTCGGTCGTCGTGCCGTCGCTGGCCGCGATCAAGAAGGAAGGCGAATCGGGGCGCCGTCGCATCACGCAGTACACCCGTTACGGCACCCTCGGGCTCGCGACCTTCCAGTCGATCGGCGCGGCGATCGCCTTCCAGAACCAGGGCGTGGTCATCAATCCCGGCCCGCAGTTCGTGTTCATCGCCTGCGTGACGATGGTCACGGGCACGATGTTCCTGATGTGGCTCGGCGAGCAGGTCACCGAGCGCGGCATCGGCAACGGCATCTCCATGATCATCATGGCGGGCATCGTGGCCGGCCTGCCCTCGGCCCTCGGCGGCACGCTGGAGCTCGTCCGCAACGGCGAAATGCCGGCGGCCCTCGCCCTCGTCCTGTTCTTCCTCGTGCTGGCCGTGACCGCCTTCGTGGCCTTCGTGGAGCGGGGGCAGCGGCGTATCGCCGTCAATTATGCGAAACGCCAGCAGGGGCGGCGCATGTACCAGGGCCAGACGACGCACCTGCCGTTCAAGCTCAACATGGCCGGCGTCATCCCGCCGATCTTCGCCTCGAGCCTGATCCTGTTCCCGGCGACCGTGGCGCAGTGGTTCGGCACGGCGGACAGCATGGGCTGGCTGCAGACCATGGCCTCCAGCCTCGCGCCGGGACAGCCTGTCTACACGCTGATCTATGCCGGCCTGATCATCTTCTTCTGCTTCTTCTACACGGCGCTGGTGTTCAATTCCCGCGAGACCGCCGACAACCTGAAGCGGTCCGGCGCATTCATTCCAGGCATCCGCCCGGGGCAGCAGACGGCGGAATACATCGACAGCGTCCTGACCCGGCTGACGTTCTGGGGCGCGATGTACATCACGCTCATCTGCCTGATGCCGGAATTCATGATCATGTACTGGAACGTGCCGTTCTACTTCGGCGGCACGTCCCTGCTGATCATCGTGGTCGTCAGCATGGACTTCATGTCCCAGTTGCAGGCCCACATGATGAGCCACCAGTACGACGGCCTGCTGAAGAAGGCCAACCTGAAAGGCTACGGCCGCGCCGGACAAATCCGCTGACCGGCGCGGAACCAGGAGAGAGCAATGAAAGTACGTGCATCGGTCAAGAAGATCTGCAGGAACTGCAAGATCATTCGCCGTGGTGGCGTCATCCGGGTGATTTGCTCGGATCCGCGTCACAAGCAGCGGCAGGGTTGATGAACATTGAAGACGAGCGCCGAATCAGGCACAATGATCGGCTTCGCGTGAGCGATAGGAGACGGCGTTAATGGCCCGTATTGCCGGGATCAACATCCCAGCCAACAAGCACACAGTCATCGCGTTGACCCATATTTTCGGGGTCGGCAATTCCCGTGCGCAGAAAATCTGTGCCGCGGCAGGCGTTTCGCCTGACACCAAGGTCCGGGATCTCACCGAGCCGGAGGTGGAGAGCTTGCGCGCGGAGGTTGCACGGATTGTCGTCGAGGGCGATTTGCGCCGCGAGACGTCGATGAACATCAAGCGGCTGATGGATCTCGGTTGTTACCGCGGCATCCGTCATCGCCGGGGGCTGCCGATGCGCGGTCAACGGACCCGTACCAACGCCCGGACGCGGAAGGGTCCGCGCCGACCGGTCAGGAAATAACCAGGCGCCGCGCGAGCGGCACCCACGCGAACGCTAAGGTTTCGAACGAATGGCCAAGCAAGCCCCCAAGGTACGCAAGAAGATCAAGAAGCAGGTCGTGGATGCGATTGCGCATATCCACGCCTCCTTCAACAACACGATCATCACGATCACCGACCGCCAGGGCAATGCCTTGTCCTGGGCGACGTCGGGCGGCTGCGGTTTCCGCGGTTCGCGCAAGAGCACGCCCTTCGCGGCGCAGGTCGCCGCCGAGAAGGCCGGCAATGCGGCCGCCGAATATGGCGTGAAAAACGTGGAAGTCCGCGTCAAGGGCCCCGGGCCGGGACGCGAGTCCGCCGTCCGCTCGCTCAACGCCGTGGGCTTTCGTGTCACGAACATCGAGGACGTGACCCCGATCCCCCACAACGGCTGCCGGCCGCCCAAGAAGCGCCGGGTCTGACCCGCAGAGGCTCTTAATACTATGGCTAGATACCTGGGACCGAAGTGCAAGCTCTCCCGTCGCGAGGGCACCGACCTGTTCCTGAAGAGCAGCGTCCGGCCGCTTGAGTCCAAGTGCAAACTCGAGGTGCCTCCCGGCGGGGCGCCGCAGCGTCGTCCGCGCATTTCCGACTACGGCCTGCAGCTGCGCGAGAAGCAGAAGCTGCGCCGGATGTACGGCGTGCTCGAACGGCAGTTCAGCAACTACTACAAGCGGGCCGCCCAGCAGAAGGGCTCCACCGGTGAGAACCTGCTGAAGCTGCTCGAGGGCCGCCTGGACAACGTCGGCTACCGGATGGGCTTTGCGTCCACCCGCGCCGAGGCCCGCCAGCTGGTGAGCCACAAGGGCATCACCGTGAACGGCCAGGTGGTGAATATTCCGTCCTACCAGGTGAGCCCGGGGGACGAGATCGCGATCCGTGAGAAGGCCAAGAAGCAGCTGCGCGTGCAGAACGCCCTGCAGCTGGCGGGGGAAGCCGGTTTCCCCGAATGGGTCGAAGTGGATCAGACCAAGATGAGCGGCGTGCTGAAGCAGCTGCCCGACCGCGACGACATCCTGCCCGACATCAACGAAAACCTGGTCGTCGAGCTCTATTCCAAGTAATTGCGAGGCACTGAAGCCCATGCAGGCATCGGTCAACGAATTTTTGCGCCCCCGCGTGGTCAAGGTCCAGCCGGAAAGCCGGACCCGGGCCAAGGTCACCATCGAGCCGCTCGAGCGCGGTTTCGGTCACACGCTGGGCAATGCGCTGAGGCGTATCCTCTTGTCCTCCATGCCCGGCTGTGCCGTGGTGGAGGCCGAGATCGACGGCGTGCTCCATGAATACACCAGCATCGAAGGGGTGCAGGAGGACGTCGTCGACATCCTGCTGAACCTCAAGCAGTTGGCGGTGAAGATGCACACCCGCGACGAGATCGACCTGGTGCTGTCGAAGAAGGGCCCGGGCGTCGTCACGGCCGCGGACATCGAGACCGGGCACGACGTGGAAGTGATCAACCCCGACCTGGTGATCGCCACGCTGACCAAGGCCGGCAACCTGTCGATGCGGCTCAAGGTGCAGCGCGGGCGCGGCTACCAGCCGGTCACGCAGCGGCCGAATTTCGAGGAGCAGAGCGGGCCCATCGGCCGCCTGCAGCTCGATGCATCCTTCAGCCCGGTGCGGCGCGTCGCCTACACGGTCGATGCGGCGCGCGTCGAGCAGCGCACCGATCTCGACAAGCTGATTCTCGATATCGAGACCAACGGGACGATCGACTCGGAAGAGGCGATTCGCCGCGCGGGCGCGATCCTCAAGGACCAGCTCGCCGTGTTCGTCGACCTGCAGGGCGAAGGCATTGGCCCGGAACCGGGCGACAAGACTATCGATCCGATCCTGATCAAGCCGGTGGACGAGCTGGAGCTGACGGTGCGCTCGGCGAACTGCCTGAAGGCCGAGGACATCAACTACATCGGCGACCTCGTGCAGAAGACGGAAGTGGAGTTGCTCCGCACGCCGAACCTCGGCAAGAAGTCGCTGACCGAAATCAAGCAGGTGCTGGACAATCACGGGCTGCAGCTCGGCATGCGTCTCGAGGGGTGGCCGCCGGCCAGCCTGAAGCACGACAGCGAGCGGGTTGCCTGAGCGCGCCTCACAACAGGATAACGAGCAATGCGTCATCGCAAATCAGGTCGGCAACTCGGCCGCAAGAGCCCCCACCGTACCGCCATGTACCGCAACATGGCGTCGTCGCTGGTGCTCCATGAGACCATCCGCACCACGCTGCCGAAGGCCAAGGAGCTGCGCAGGGTCGTCGAGCCGCTGATCACTCTGGCCAAGCAGGACGGCGTCGCACAGCGTCGCCGTGCCTTCGACCGGCTGCGGGACAAGGCGGTCGTCGGCAAGCTGTTCAACGAGCTGGGCCCGCGCTACCGTGCGCGTCCGGGCGGCTACCTGCGCATCCTCAAGATGGGCAACCGCCCTGGCGACAATGCGCCCATGGCGCTCGTGCAGCTCGTGGACCAGCCGGAGACGGCAGCCGGCGAGTAGGCGACGCCTGCGCCACAGCAGATGCGTGGAAGGCCGGGCCCATGCCCGGCCTTTTCTTTTCGGGCCTCGCGGCCGGTGGAGGCTTCGTTCACGCTTTGCCGCAACGGGTGCGATAATCACCCCATGGAGCGGAACATTGGCTGAAGATCTCTCGGCATGCCTGGTGGTCGGCATTTCTTCGCGCGCCCTGTTCGACCTGCGCCGCGAGGACGCCCTGTTCGTCTCCGCGGGGCTCGACGCCTACCGCGCAGAACAGCTGAGCCGCGAGGACGAGATCCTGCCGCCGGGCACCGGGTTTTCCCTGGCCCAGGCCGTGCTGGGGTTGAACACGCCGGGCGCCCCCCGCCGGGCCGAAGTCGTGGTCATGTCACGCAACTCCACCGAGACCAGCCTGCGCATCTTCAATTCCATCCGCCACTACGGACTCGACATCACGCGCGCGGCCCTGTCGGGGGGCGCGCCTCTCGCGCCCTACCTGAAAGCCTTTCATGTCGACCTTTTCCTGTCCGGATACGAGGACGATGTGCGGCGCGCCCTCGATGGCGGAGTGGCCGCGGCGCTGCTCTACGATCGCCCCGAAGACCCGTTCGAACCGGCGGAAGAGATCCGCATCGCGTTCGACGGCGACGCCATCCTGTTCTCCGACGAGGCCGAGCGGGTGTTCCAGGCCGACGGGCTCGAAGCGTTCGTCCGGCACGAGGCGGAACGGGCGCGAGAGCCGCTGCCGGCCGGCCCTTTCGCCAACCTGCTGCACAAGCTGTCGGCCCTGCAACGGGCCGCGGGACGCGAAGGCGCCACGCCGATTCGCACGGCGCTGGTGACGGCGCGCGGCGGACCCGCCCACGAGCGTGTCATTCGCACGTTGCTCGCCTGGGGTATCGTCGTGGACGAGGCGTTTTTCCTGGGTGGCGTGCCGAAGACCGAAATCCTCGAGGCGTTCCGCCCGCATATTTTCTTCGATGACCAGGCGGCGCATTGCGAGCGAGCCGCCCCCCGCATACCCACCGGCCGCGTTCCAACCAGTGGCAGAGAGCATGAGGCATGAAGCCATGAGCATTCCCGACCATCGTGAATATCGCGCACTCGGTTACCTGATCGACGGCACGCCGTTTTTCGTTCGCGCCCTGCGCGAATGGGACCGTGATGCCGTCCTCGAACTGTTCGAGCGTTCCAGCCAGCAATCGCGGTATTTCCGGTATTTCGAGACCAAGCGAACGCTTTCCGACGCCGAGCTGGACTATTACACCCGGCTCGACTTCTTCCGCCACGTGGCGTTGGCCGCCGAGGCGCCGGACGAGGAAGGCATCATCGCGGTGGGCCGATACATCGAGGTACAGCCGCCGGTGGATCCGCGCCGTGCGGAAGTGGCCTTCCTCGTGCGCGACGATTTCCAGGGCCGGGGCGTCGCCACGCAGCTGCTCAAGCACCTGATAAGAATCGCGCGTGACAACGGCATCCAGCAGTTCGAGGCCGAGATGCTGCCGTCGAATACCAAGATGGTCGAGGTGTTCGATCATTCCGGATACGAGCTGAAACGCAGCCGCGAACCCGACAGCTTGCGGGTGGTGTTTCCGATCCACGACGAACGGATTCCGTTCTGAGCGCGAGGGCGTTTCTTGCCGTCGTGCTGATCCTTGCGGCATCAGGCTGCAGCCGGGTCGACACGCTGCGCTTCGCTTATGCGAACGAGGGCACGCCGGCCGAGTGGCCGGCAGGTGCTGCCGTGGCGCACCTGGCGCTCGAGCCGACGCCGGGTGCGAGGCCCTGGTTGCCGGTGTCCATCGACGACAGTGACCCGGTCCCGTTCCTGTTCCAGGCCTCGGCCGGCGCCATCGGACTGACTGGCGCCAGGGCGGCGGGGTTCGGCCCGATCGGGGCCGGGAGGCTGACATTGCGTGGCCCGTTGTTGCCCGGGGTGCGCGGCGGGATGTTGATCAAGCAGCGCCACCTCGCGCTCGGAGGCGTCGCCCTGCGGGACCAGAGCCTGCTCCTGGTGGATCCTTCCGACTGGCCCCACGGCCAGCCTGGCGGCGGAGCTGCAGGCGTGATCGGCTATGATCTTTTGCGGCGTTTCGTGGTGGAACTCGACCTGGGCGCGGGACGCGTGTCACTGCATCGACGCAACAGCTTCGACGTCGGCGGCATGCCGGCGGTCAGCCGGCTGGCCGTATTGCGGCGGGTGCCGTATTTCGAGGCCTGGGTAGAATTCGAACAAGGCGAGGGACGCTGGGTGAGGTTGCAGTTCGAGCCGGCGAGTGGCGGCGGGCTCTGCCTCGACGAACCGCTGCCGCCGGCGGTGGCCTCGGTCGGGGGGTTGCTCATCCCGGTCGAGCCGGTGCCGTGCGAACCGCCTGCTGCCGCGGCCGACGAGCCCGGCGGCGCCGATCCGGGCGCGGCACGCGACGGGTTGTTCGGTGCCCAGGCCTTGCGAGATCTGGTCGTCGCGGTGGATTACGAGAACGGCCGGATCGGTTTCCGGCCCACGGAATGAGCGGGATGAATTTCACGGGCGCGCCGTGTCGGGCATCATGCAGGGGAGAGTTATGCGGATTTCGAGTTTTCGCCGGGCAGGGCTCGGCCTGTTCTTTCTTAGCGCCACCCTGGTGTCAGGCATGTCGATGAGCGCAGATCGCGTCACCGGTCCGGAGTTCGTCACCCGCTCGGAGGTGATGGCCACGCACGGCATGGCGGCGACCAGCCATCCGCTGGCGACGCAGGTGGCGCTCGATATCCTCAAGGCGGGGGGCAGCGCGGTGGATGCGGCCATTGCAGCCAATGCCATGCTCGGCCTCGTGGAACCCACCGGCTGCGGCATCGGCGGCGACCTGTTCGCCATCGTCTGGGACGCCGAGTCGAAACAGCTGCGGGGGCTGAACGCCAGCGGGCGCTCGCCCCGGGGCCTTGAATTGCAGTGGTTCCTCGACAACGGCTACGAGAGTATTCCGAAGCTGGGGCCGCTGCCGGTGAGCGTGCCCGGGACGGTAGACGGCTGGTTCGAATTGCACGAGCGATTCGGACGGCTGCCGATGCAGAAAGTGCTCGCGCCGGCCATCCGCTACGCCTGGGAGGGCGTTCCGGTCCCGGAAGTCATCGCCTACTACTGGGAAAAGAACGCGGAGCAACGGCAGCAATACCCCGGCTTTGCGGAAGTCTTCATGCCGGGGGGCCGGGTCCCGGCCAAGGGCGAGGTGTTTCGCAATCCTGCGCTGGCCAACACCTATGCCCGCATCGCGGACGAAGGACGCGACGTTTTCTACAGGGGCGAAATGGCCCGCACCATGGCGGATTACTTGCAGGCGAACGGCGGCTTCCTGGCCTACGAGGATTTCGCGGCGCATCGCTCCGAATGGGTGGATCCGGTCTCAACGAACTACCGCGGCTACGACGTCTGGCAGCTGCCGCCGAATACCCAGGGGATCGCCGCGCTGCAGATGCTGAACATTCTCGAGGCATGGGACATCGCTGCGATGGGTTTCGACAGCCCCGATTACCTGCACCTGCTCGTCGAGGCCAAGAAGCTCGCTTTCGAGGACCGGGCCCGCTTCTATGCCGACCCGGCCTTCTCCGACATTCCCACCGGGGCGCTGATCTCGAAGGACTACGCCGAGCGCCGCCGCGCGCTGATCGACGTCGAAAAGGCCGCGGAGGCCTTCCCGCATGGCGATCCCGCGGTGCTCGGCCAGGGTGACACGATCTATCTCACGGTCGCCGACGACGACGGCAACATGGTCTCGCTGATCCAGAGCAACTACCGGGGCATGGGTTCGGGCATGACGCCGCCGGGACTGGGATTCGGCTTGCAGAACCGTGGCGAGATGTTCACCCTCGAGCCCGGACACCCCAACGTTTACGCGCCGGCCAAGCGCCCCTTCCACACGATCATCCCCGCGTTCGTGACGCGCGACGGCAAGCCCTGGCTGAGTTTCGGGGTGATGGGCGGCGGGATGCAGCCCCAGGGCCACGTCCAGGTGCTGGTCAACCTGATCGATTTCGGCATGAACCTCCAGGCGGCGGGCGACGCGCCCCGCGTGCGGCACGACGGTTCCAGCGAGCCCACGGGCGAGCGGATGACTGACGGCGGCGTGGTCCGCCTCGAGAAGGGATTCCCCGCGGCGGCGATCGAGGAACTGCAGCGGCGCGGGCATCGGGTCGAGGTTGCCAATGACGGGGGATACGGCGGTTACCAGGCCATCCGCAGGGACGGCGAGGTCTGGGTGGGTGCGTCCGAGTCCCGCAAAGACGGGCACGCCGCAGGGTACTGAGCGGCGATTCGCGAAAACCAGCAAAGGGAAAAGCGGTAAATGAGAGCCTTACCTGTGCACGAGGGCGCGTTCAGCGTGTTGCTGATATTCGACTGTCCGCCCGGCGAGAGCGAACGCTTCGCGAACGAGTTGTCGGATTTCATCGAGCGCCGTGTGCGTTACCACCCCGGCTTCCTTTCCGCGCTGGTCTACCTGAGCGAGGATGCCGCGAAGGTGGTCGAGTTGTTCCAGTGGGCGCGGTCCGAGGACTGGGAACGCTACCGCGCGAGTGCCGATGGCCGCGACGCCGTCCAGTGGCTGACGGGTCATCATCCGACCATCCAGTATCTCGAACTGGTGCGCGGCATCGTGAACCCTCCGCCCGGCGACAGCGGATCCTGGCCGACAGCGGACCCGTGACGGGCCGGGACCTGTTCTGCCTCGTGGCGGCCACGGCGGTCGCCTGGCTGTTCCACCTGTATGTCCGGCTGCTGCCGACCGCCCTCGTCGTTGCGTGCTGGGTCCTGCTCACGGGAGCGATCACCGCCGGGCTTTTCCAGCGGGCCCGGCTCCGGCGCCGCGCCCTGTTGTCCGTTTATGTCGCCGCCGGCAGTCCGTGGCAGATGCGCCTGCGCGGCGGGGTGCTCATGGGAGTCGGGGCGCTGGCGCTGGCAGGGCTCCTGGCCATGGTGCTCGCCCTGGGTCTTGCGCGCCTGGAGCCACCCGCCGCCTGGCTCGCGCTCGCGGCAGCGATGCCGGTGCTGGTCGGCTTGCGCCGGATCCTGCATCGCCGCCTCGCGTCGCATGTCGCCGCGACCTACCTGCCGCTCTTGAGCTGGCGGGCGGCGGCCCTGGCGACGGGACTGGTGTTGCTGGGCGTGCTGGTCGCGCTCGCGGCCCGGCAGGTCTATCCTGATTTCTCCGGCGTGAGCCTGGAACGGGCCGCCTGGCACATGGTGGACCAGCAGCATGCGCGCAGCGCACTGGCGCAGGCGCTGTTGCAGGGCATGGCGGCCTTCGACGGCTTGCGCCTGTGGCTGGCCCAGCAGCTGATGCCGACGCCCGGCACTTCGGTGCTGCAGTTGCTGGGGTGGTTGCTGGTGTTTGCGGAAGGGCTGCTTTTCGTGTGGTCTTACCTGCTGATGGCTTATGGGGTGTTGACGATGGTGGGGACGCATGACCGCGGCGAGCGCTGATCGCATTTCCGTCGGGGCAGGGAGGGACCGGCTGTGGACGCTGGCGAGCCTTCTCGCCCTCGCGATCCTCGCCGTACTGGTCACCGGCACGCTACAGCGCGGCTGGACGCCGGGTCCGCGGATCCACGTCCAGCTCGGTGCGGACCACTATCGGGTCGAGTCCGCCGAGGCCGAATCCCTGGAGGCTTTCTCGCGGGACTATTTCAACACGGGTTCTGCGGCCGCGCGCACGGTCCTGCAGCGCGAACTCGAGGCCGGCGTGACCAGGACTTTCGACCAGGTCCGGGAGCGCCTGCCGGAATTTGCCGACTGGTATTACTCGCTGGGCGGGGAGTACAGCCGCCTGTCGATGGCCGCGCTGGCGCGACTGAACCTGGCCGAGGACGGTTACGTGGCGCGGCGTGTGGAGGAGATCCTGTTTCCGGAGCCCGCCTGGGAAACGGCCCTGGCGCAACTTTCGGCTGATGCCGCCGCGCGCCTGCAGGTGCAGGGGCAGGCGCTCCGCGACGGATGGCTGGCCGAACTGGCCCGACGTCTCGAGCCGAAACGCGTGCCGGCGCCGTTGCCCGAAGGCGCCGACCCAGCAGGCCTGACGTTTCGCCCGGCGGCCTTCGCCGAGGCCCTGCAGGCGCAGGAGCAGGAGATTTTCGCTGCGCGGCTCGGCCTCAGCACGGTGGCGGCAGCCGGTGTGGCGGCCCGGGTAGCCTGGCAGGGCGCTGCCGCGCGGCAGGCGGCCGTCATGGGGCGGGCCGCCGGCGGGCGCGTCGCCGG
>NZ_JAAMFG010000030.1 GCF_011064545.1 Wenzhouxiangella sp. XN24 | reverse complement strand
TGCCAGGAGGTTCTGATGAGGAAATCACGATTCACGGAGACGCAGATCGTCTCGATCCTGAAGTCGGCGGACGCCGGGATGCGGATCAGCGAGCTTTGCCGCAAGCACGGAATTTCGGAGGCCACGTACTACAAGTGGAAATCGAAGTACGGCGGCATGGAAGCCTCGGACCTGAAACGGGTCAAAGAGCTCGAAGCCGAGAACGCGAGGCTCAAACGCATGTATGCAGACTTGGCGCTCGAGAACACAGCGATGAAGGATCTGATCTCAAAAAAACTGTAGGGCCGGCTGCGAAACGCGACGCCGCGCGGTATCTGGTCGAGGAGCACGATCTCCCGGTGACTCGATCATGCCGCTGCGTGGGACTGTCGCGGTCGGCCTTCTACCGGGTTCCGGATGACTGGACGGTTCGGGATGCACAGGTGATCGGCGCGTTGGCGACCCTGGTGGAGGGCCGTCCGAGCCGGGGGTTCTGGAAGTGCCGGAAGATCCTCCGGCGCCAGGGCCGGCCGTGGAACCACAAGCGGATCTATCGAGTGTACAAACGCATGAACCTGCATCTGCGGCGCCCTGCCAAGAAGCGACTTCCGAAGCGGCTGCGGGTGCCTCTCTATGTGCCCAGGTTGCCGGATACCGTCTGGTCGGCAGACTTCATGTCCGACACCTTGCTGTGCGGCCGACGGTTCCGGACGTTCAATGTAGTCGACGACTTCAACCGTGAGGCGATGCACATCGAGGTCGATACCTCGATCACCTCCGAACGCCTGATCCGTATCTTCGAGCGCTTGGCGACGGAGCGTGGCTTGCCGCAAGTCCTAAGAACCGACAACGGTCCGGAGTTCCTGGGCGAAGCGTTCACCAGCTGGGCCAAGCAGGCCGGCATGGCGATCCAGTACATCCAGCCCGGCAAGCCCAATCAGAACGCTTACATCGAGCGCTTCAACCGGACCTTCCGGGACGAGCTGCTCGACCAGCACCTGTTCACCACGCTGGATGATGTCCGGGAGGCCGTCCACTGGTGGATGATCGAGTACAACGAGGAGCGGCCCCATGACGCGTTGGATGATCTGACGCCAATGGAAGCCCGTCTACAATCCGCCGGAAACTCTACTTATGAACTGTCGCCTTGACGGGGAAGCTTACGGTTCTAACAGCTCGCCCCGCAACTAACGTGTCGATCTAGTTTACACTTTCGCGAATCCGCCTTCGCCGCCTACAGCTAACCTGTTGAACGGTATAACTTGGCCGAAAATTTGCAGGTATTGCAGGCGAACCAAACATAACAGGGAAGTCATGAGACCCATTCTTATTGTCATCGCCATGCTTGGGCTGTCCATCGCTAGCATGAATGCTAGCGCCGCTATAGTTGAAGTGGATTTCATTTTCGAGAACTCGGACTGGAGTGCAGAAGCGAGTTTTGACGATTCCACGGGGCAAATGTGGCAGCCAGATGTGTTCGGTGATCTCTATGAAGACCCGTTCAATTTTGAAACGACTGTGTACTGGATCGATTCGATAACAGTGCGTTTTGGTGGAGTGACTTGGGATGAAACAGAACTAAGGACGGGCGATCCGCGGCAGTTTCAACCCAACTCATCCGCGATCAACTTCACGTTCGGCATAGTGGTTGATTCTTTCGGGGGGGCAGCGATTTTTTCAACTGGTATTGATTCAGCGACAGGAAATGCGCTTGGATCGCAGATAGACGGACTTGACCCAATACTCGCGCGTAGTCTTAGTGCGTCGAGCGGTGATTCCGTCGTTTCGACTGCAACTTACATTGGAACTGTCAGAGTCCCTGAACCAGGCACGCTTGCATTGCTTGGCCTTGGTTTGGCTGGTCTAGGTTTCAGCAGGCGAGGCCAGAACGTGTAAGAGACGACCAGCCCGTCTCGTAGCCCGGCCTGGTGTCGGGCTTTTCTTTGCCTGCAAGTATTCACTTCTGTTCGTGCAGGCGTCACGAGCCTTGCCCGTCCGACGCTTCTCCCGGCATTGTCGGTTGGCAGAATCCTCAATGACGCAGCTGGGATGAGGGTCCGTCGTCACCTATGCCCCACACCAAGGGATTCCGATCCCTTCACCTCCCGCCATAACCCACCTAACCCCATGATTTTCATGGTGGGCCCGCCAGGACTCGAACCTGGAACCAAGGGATTATGAGAATCTGGAAGGGATTGAATTTAAACGAGAAAAAGGAAGAAATGTAAGGGGATTTTCGGTCCCTTCATTGACCCGCTGACTCGTCCGAACCAGCTTCCGAACTGCCGCCCGAACCCGGGCCCAGAAACCAAGGGATGACCAGTCCCTTGGTCCATCCTGCTCAAAGGCTTAGCGGTGTCTCCCCGCTGACCCGCCCGAACCTAAGCCGAGGTCGGTCCGAACGCGTCCGAGAATCGTCCGAACGGGCCGATCTGGGCCTATCGACGGGAAAACTGCTACACAGTTCCATCATTGGCAAAACACAAAACGTATTATTGCCAAGATTGTTGACATGGATTCGTTGTGGAGATGAAAATGGAAACCGTCGTGAGATCAGCCGTGCTGGTTTGACCGTACCCCCGTAATCCGAGCCATGCGTGATGTGGGATTTCCCGGTATTTTGACCGTAGGGAGGTCCCGAGATGAAACGCAAGCGCTACAGCGAAGAGAAGATCATTGCCATCCTGAAGGAGCACGAGGCGGGTGCGCCGGCCAAGGATCTGTCGCGGCGACATGGCATCGCCGAGAACACGATCTACCGCTGGAAAGCCAAGTACGGGGGCATGGAGGTGTCCGAGGCCCGGCGGCTGCGAGATCTGCAAGCCGAGAACAGCAAGCTGAAGCGCCTGCTGGCCGAAGCGGAGCTCGACAAGGCAGCGTTGAAGGAGTTGGTCCAGGGAAAATGGTGACGGCTGCGCAGCGGCGCCGGGCCGTGGATCACCTGAAGAGTCGCCGCTTTAGTGAACGCCGCGCCTGCCGCCTGGTCGGCTTTAGCCGCTCGGCGGCCTGGAGCCCGCTCAAGGGCCGGGACGATGCCGCGCTAAGGACACGTCTGAAGACGCTGGCCGAACGCTATCCACGTTATGGCTATCCGACACTGCATGACATGCTCAAGACGGAGGGCCTGGTGGTGAACCCGAAGCGGACCTATCGGGTATATCGAGAAGAGGGCCTGCAGGTCCGCACGAAGCGCCGCAAGAAGCTCACGCGCCCTCGGGTTCCGTTAGCGCTGCCGAGTCGCATCAACGAGCGCTGGTCCGTGGACTTCGTCTCGGACCAGCTGGCCAATGGCCGACGGTTCCGCGTGTTTAACGTCGTCGATGACTTCAGCCGTGAGTGCGTACTACAGATCGTCGACTTCTCAATCGGCGGCGAGCGCCTGGCTCGAGAACTGGATCAGTTAGCTCGATCCCGCCCCCTGGCCAGGCAGATCGTCATGGACAACGGTCCTGAGCTGACCAGCAAAGCCATGTTCTTCTGGGCAAAAGAGCGTGGGGTCAAGCTGCACTTCATCCAGCCCGGCAAACCGACCCAGAACGCCTTCGTCGAGAGCTTCAACGCCAAGTTCCGTAAGTACTGCCTGGACCTGCACTGGTTCGCCACGCTGGCGGATGCTCGTGCGACGATCGAAGACTGGCGCACCCATTACAACCACGTCAGACCGCATCGCTCTCTGGGCAGAAAGCCCCCGGCAGTGTTTGCCCGCGAAGCCGCCTGATATGCTCAATTTCCCACATCAAGGCCGGCTTGGTTCAAGGGGTACGGTCAAAGGGGATTCCAATCCCTTCGCCTCCCGCCATAACCCGCCTAAGCCCATGACAGCATGGTCGCCACCGCCAGGCATCCCAAAGAAAAAGCCACCCCGAGCATCCCCGAGGTGGCTTTCTTGATTGGGCACTTCGCTGTTTAGCTGGCCTTGATGCGTCTGCGCACGCCCATGCCGACCAAGCCCAGGCCGAGGAGGGCGAGGGTGCTGGGCTCTGGAACCGCTGTAGCGGTCCAACTGAACTGTTGGATACCAAATGGTGGGAAAGTGACGCCACCCACGTCGATAGCTGCGATATCACCGGTCTGGAACAGCACGCTATCGAGCAGATCCCCGATGAATTCACCGTTTCGAGTAACGCCAAAAGACAAACTGGCATTGGTAATATCCCAGTCAAAGAGTAGCTGCAGCGGAGTAGCTGCAACAAAGCTAATGAGCCAGCCTGAGCTAGTCCGCGCTTCTGCGCCTCCTGTCGCTTCTGAAACACCAACCAGGTTGAACGAATCGAACCCGGCAAAGGCGCTGGTGCCAGCAAACGCTGACTCAGCTTCAACCGAGCCATCAGCCAGTGACGCCCGACCATCGTTGAGTCCGAAGTTGAAATCGTCGGTGAACGTCGAGGTCACGCCAGCGAGGGTTATCGAGTTGGTGATCTGTCCCTGAACTTCGAAGTCCTCAAACAGCAACGGCGCAGCCCGAACAGACGACGCCGCGAATCCTAAAGCCAATAATCCCACAACCATTGTTTTCATCGTGAATCCCTTCCAATTAGCCAACGGTGCTCCGAGGCTTCCAAAAACAAATTATGCAATATTGGGGCCAATCGAGGGCTATCTAATTAAAACAGAACGTTATGTGGTTGTTCGAGACCCTATATAGCGGTGCTGCATCGCGCCATGTAAAGATCATCGACAAGCGAAGATTGATCGTATCCCTTGGGCCGACCATGCATGAAAGGGGGAGCAACAGAGCAGCTGGAGATCGCACTAAGCGTTCCGCTTAGTAGAAAGACGCGTTGAGTTCTGAACTGGCCGGACCACTAACTCGAACCGAGAGCATTTGGCCAATGCCGGGTCTCAAGATGGAGCGGACGGGTGAAATCCGGCGCGCTCGGTTCCTAAACAGCCAACTGGAAATTAGAACTTGGGCCTTTCAACAGGACTTGGTTGTTTCGTGCGAGACAAGGTGACGAAAGCAACCCGGAGATAGTGGCATTGTGGCGGCTCGTTGGGTGAGCGTCCCTAGCGCCTGCGCCTCACACCAAGGGATTCCAATCCCTTCACCTCTCGCCGTAATCCCAAAGAGTCCATGAGGATCATGACTGGCCTTTCAGGTTGATCCGGCACACGTAGTTCATGTTCTGATCAAGCCGGCAACACTAGACCTTTTACAAACAGCGATGTCGCGTCGAAAGATTTTACATTTGTGGTTCCAACAGCCCGCATATGGGATCAAGCGATCGCGTAACGTATTGTTTTCAAGTAAATCGACTTCTATGGCAAGGAATTTGCACTTATCAATGCCCATTAGTCCATGGCGCAACAAAAAGGAATGGTCGAATGAACCGAAAAGGGATTTGTTGTCTCGGCGTACTCGCGGTCTTGTTGTCGCCTATGGCGGTAAACGCTGCCCCAATTACCTATGTATATGAAGGCGCGCCATTTACTTTCTTCGGGCCAAGGATGCCCACAGGCGTTACAGGAATTTCTGCAAGGTTTACTGTCGATTTAGCACCAAACCTCGGTGGGGCCAACGTGCCCGTCCTCGATTGGACGATTTCTGATGGACTGACGACAGTAGACGATTCCAGTAGTGACTATTTCTTGCACAGAAGTGCCGCAACCACGGATGCCTTGGGCAATCTCACTGGGTTTAGCATGCAGGTGCGGGGGCCCACCTATGTCGTCGGCGGGAATTATCAAATGCGGTTTTTTGTTGGGCCGACGTTCGGCGAGTCCGCGCGTAGTTATTACTGTGTTGAGTCAGGGTTGACTGATCCCTGCGACCCAACCTACGCCGAATCTCGAAACGCCGGATCGCTATCGGTCGCCACAGTTCCAGAGCCGGGTACCTTCGCACTCTTGGGCGTTGGACTGATTGGCATGGGTTTCGCGAGTAGACGCAAGAAGGCCTAATAGCCCGCCATGGTCCCGGAGAGCCCCTCCTGTTGCGGGGCTTTTCTTTTGGAACGGTCCCAGCGTCCCAGGGTCCCCGCTCGGGCTATGCCCCAAACCAAGGGATTCCAATCCCTTCGCCTCCCGGCATAAAACCCCAACCCGTTGAAAAGCTTGGTGGGCCCGCCAGGACTCGAACCTGGAACCAAGGGATTATGAGCACCGGGTACAAGTGCTTGTTTTTGTTAGATAATTAGAAGAAAGGTAAGGGGTTTTCCACCGGCGGCATCAGCCGGATTCTCTCGCCCGAACCGGGTTCCGAAACGCCGTCCGAACCTGCCGCCAGAAACCAGGGGATCGTGGGTCCCCTGGTGCATGCCGCTCAAGGGCTTAGCGACGCCGCCCGACTGGCCCGCCCGAACCTGGCAGGAGGTCGGTCCGAGAGCGCCCGAAAAAGGGGCCGAACCGTCCGAACTTGGGTGGCCAATTGCTCCTGTCGCGGATAAGACTTGCCAGAACACGCCAAATGGCGTAATAATGTCGGCGAACGGATTGGAGCAGCCATGAAAAAGATCACTGTCAAGTTGTACTCGCTTCATTGGGACCTGTTCGATCGGCTTATCAATCTTGTTGGGCTGCGGCGGGATACCTATTTGGCGAAGGTGTTGCCAGCTGAACTGGCCGAGATTCGGTCTCAAGACTGGGGCAACGATGTTGCCGGGGAAAAGTATCTCCGTGCCAGTGCATCGTTGTTCGATCAGGTTTGGAAGCAGGTAACGATCACTCTCCCATCAGAGCTGGTGGATGAGATCGATTCCCTCTGTAAAGAGAAGCGAGTACCGCGTGACCACCTCCTCAACGCAATACTGCAATTCGTCACTTACAGGGTCTTGCCTTACGCAATTGTTCTGAACCAACCCCGAGCTTCAATGAAGTTCTGCGGCGAGGATGAGCTCTTGGCTGCGGTGATAGGTTGGCTCGGGGTCGAAAGCATCGAAGAGTACAAGGAAACCATGTGCGATGAGTTTTATCCGAACGAACTTCATTACACAGAGGAGCTAATCGCCGACATCGAGGCCACCTTCCAGTCACTGCGCGGACGCGGGCGGACCGTACAAAGGAGGGCTAGCAATGCTTAGCGAGCACGCTCATTCGAGAGCTCAGCAAAGAGCGATTCCCCGTCTCATGGTCGACTGGCTCTTCCAATTCGGCGCCGAGATTCCAGATAACAGGGGATGCACAATCCGGTACTTCGACAAACAAGCAAAACGTCGCTTGGAGCGGGCATATGGCCGAGAGCCCATCCGACGATTCGGCGACAAGCTGTCCTGCTATCTCGTCGAAAAAGGCGGGACCGTGATCACTGCCGGCCACCGGCACAAGCGAGTACGCCGGCCATAGAGATGCCAACTGGTTTGTTATTCACGGAGGATCCAGGTGATGTGTTTAGGACCTGAATGGTTTGCAGGAAGCGAACAGCGAATCGAACGATGGAAGGAGGGCGGCGTAAGCCCTGACGAGGCAAGGCAAGCGCTCAACATGATGGGCACTACCGTATACCCGATCGCGTCAGAAATGGCGTCCTGGCTTTACGGGCACTGGACCCTGAAGCAGATCGATGAACTTGGACCCGGGTACAGAGCCGAGTTCCTGAGGGCGATTGGCGATCCGAGCGTATCGGACCACGTTGAGGCCAGCTACTACTCCACGGTGAAGCTGCTGGCGTTGGATAGATTGCCCTCTCCCTGCATCATCCGCCATCACTGGAGTGGACCGGACTTGCCCGGATACATGTTCCTCGGCATCTTCCAAGGTACTGCAGATAAGCACGTGGTCATGCACGGCAATGAGACATTCCAGTCCGTCGAGGAATGGGTGAAGACCAGGCGCAGAGAAAGCTGGAACAGAGGGAAAGAAAGTCGCTTCCACATCGATGGTTCTTGCCCGCAGCCCTGGTGGTCGCACGTCGAGTTCTTACATGAAGGGCGATGGATGACCGCGATTCAGCGTGAACGGCCACGGGTCGGAAGGTAGGCCTGGAACAACGCCGCTCTTATCAATGCCCCTAGATGATGAAAGGAGTGCACAGACGAAATGGCCACAGCTCGTGAACTAGCACTAACGATTTTGCCGATTCTCGAGGCCAATGTATTAGCTCGTCGAATAAGCTCATATGGGCTATATGCAGCTAATGCAGGATTGGACCCAGCGAAGGAATCGATGCTAATCGGACCCGCAATGCATGCAATCGGCGCCGCATGCGTGTTCGCCAAAATTCCGGTGGCACCGATCTACTATGTCAAGCGCGCTGATGGGAATCGGTGTGGAGTATTTGAGGAAGATCCCCTCGAGAACACCCGAGTGCTGCCACATTACAATTTGCTCTATGTTACCGCTAGAGAGTACCAATACAGTGCAGCCGAGTTTGGGCGATTGCAAAGGGGGCTGGCGGAGGTGATTCCAAACAAATGGACTCCTCACTTCATGTGGCACGTTGCCATCGCGGCGAAGCCCAAGGGGGCAGAGCAAACCTACTTTGAATTGGCCCTGGCAACGTACCAGAAAATCATGGGGCGGCTTCGTTCCGAGCCTAAGGAGGGTAAGTCATTTCGACAGATGCGGGTGCAGACAAGTGCCTAGCCACAAAGAGTTTGGGTTCGTTCATATAGGGTTCTGGTATCTTGATGTTCTCGGCGAGGCCAGCTTTGACCTACCGTTTAGGCTCCGAGGTGCCCCCGGTTTAATTCTGCTCGCAGCTGGTGCGCCGCTCCTGGTGGCCAGCACGACCCACTTTGGTCCGAGGGTTGGAGATTTCATACATTCCCGGTCCGGGGAAACCTCGAACGCGCGGATTCATCGAAGAATCACTGACCTGCTGAAACAGGGCGAGGAAATTTGGCTTTGGGTCCTCGAAGGCCAAACCGCGAGAGCTCGTCGTAGTGAAGTCATCGCCGAACTCAAGCCGATCTGGAACCTACGCTGAATTGTGAGCTCTTGGTTCAGGACTGGGCGTGTTGGTCGATCAATGAGAACAGTTTGGCCATAGTTGCGATATCGGGATCGATCTACAGAATGGTCACTGAATCCAAAGTTGACTTCGAGGGCATCCAACTCAACGTCGATTGGCGGCCGGATGGCGGTGTGTTGGTAGACCAGCTCCCGGCAGTGCCAGGCATCTACGCGGAAATCCACTGGCCAAAGTTTGGTGTCAGGATTGGCGAGACCGGTAGAAGCATCCGCACCAAGATCCGCCACGACATCCGTTGGTTCAACAGCATGTGGAAAGGCTCGGCGTCCCCGGAACAACTTCGACGCACCATACCTATTGCTGAGACAGCGAAAGAATTTGGCGCGACAGCGTTTGAGTTCTATGTGGTCAGTATCGATCCTCGACTGTCTGATAAGGCGCTTCGACAGGAATGCGAGCGCTATATGTTCAGGTGGCTAGAGCAGAATCCAAAATTCGTCAGCTGGAATCATCAGTGGAGCTGGCGTTAGTGAAAGGGTATTTCGTCAGGGAGCCCTGCCGGACCCACGCCATTGAGAAAATCTCCGGCCCGCTCTCGCGCCGGGTGTCGCCCCATCACCCCTGCTGTGCCGGGCCCGCGAGCATGGCACTGGTGGCCACGCAAACAGAACTGTCTCCTGAAAAATCGGGGCAGTTGAATCTCTTGCCCTGGGGCCGTCGTTCTGAGGGTCATGAGCGCCCAATCTAGGTCCCTTTCCGTTCGCGGGAGGTCGGCTAAGAGGTAGCAGAACGCAGGTTTGTCACGCAGAGGCTTGTGGTGTGGCATGCTCTGCTTTGGGCCATCGCTTCTTAGGGAATTGAGTATCGAGAAATGCTGTTTGCGCGGAGTAAATTGACAAAGGCCAAATGGCTCTTGGGCTTGACGCTGACAGCTGTTTACGGATGTGGGCCCCCAGCCGTTCGGACCACGTTTCATGACTGCGTTCTCGACATGTTATCGGGAACGGCAAATCAACAGAGTCTGGATGTCGTTCGCAGGGCGTGTGCGGACAAATACCAAGAAGAAATGCCAACACCTGCCTTGCTCAACGTATCCGGTGGAGCAAGATTCACGGACTACCCGAACGCCGGTTACGCTAGACTTTCTGGCGATTTGGAAAACCGAAATACCGATTGGATCGTCACTCAAGTGGAGGTGCACTTTATTCCACCTGGAACCTCCCGCGGAAAATCATACCGGTTCTCTACGTTTACAGAGCCGCTTCGACAAAGTTCCTTCTCCGACCTAGTTCCAACCACTCAGGACGTGAGCGATACTGATTCAACCGCCCAGTTTCGTTGGCGAATTGTGAAATTGTGGGGAATACCGGTTGGTTAATGAGATACTTTCGATTCTTCGTAGTGGTCCCGCGGCGATCCATCTGAATTCAAGTCGACATCACGCATCACGGCGACGACCATGGGACGGAATTTGGCGCCCATGAGTTGGGCTTAATGAGGCCCGTTTGGTTGACGAATGTCGACACTGCGATACGCAGCACCCCCCAGCTCCGACGCCGGGTGCCGCCCCATCACCCCTGCCATGCCCGCGCCGCGATCGCCTCGCCGGCGGCCACTCCGGCGGCCCTGGGAGGCGACTCGGGGGCGTCCGTGCCCCGGCGGTTTCCGTCGCCGGCCCGACCTCAGCCCGCCCGTTCCCGTGCGCCCCGCTGATGACAATCCGTTGCAGCGGAGGATCTTTTTACGCAGATTTTTTCATTGCCTCCTGTATGACCCTTGCGACCGTATTCGACGCATTGACCAGCGTCGGAGTACTCACCGCCGAATAGCGCTCAGATGTCTTACTCTGCGTATGGCCCAGCAGCTTAGAGATCACCCATAAGCTTTCACCACTATTGGCCGCTATGGCACCGACTTGATGCCGTAAATCATGCAAACGGCAGTGTTTCACGTCGGCATCAGATCTAAGGCGCTCCCATACCTTGTGGATGTTGGCATACGGCTTTTTGGTCCTTGGATTGATAAACAAGAATGGATACTTGTCTTTGGTATCTAACTCAGCAATCACCTCCAGGGCCACGTCGTTGAGAGGAATTACTCGGCTGGCGTTTGTCTTCGTCAGCTGGCTCGGCACTTTCCATACGCTGTTATAGAGGTCCAACTGGCTCCATTCGGCGTTTAGTGCCTCGTGGTAGCGACACCCCGTGGCAAGCAGCCAGAGCGCTATCCGGCAGACATTCCGGTTCTTGTCTGTCTTGAGCACCCTCAGCAGTCGGGCCAGCTCTTCTGGGCTTAAAGAGCGATCCTGAATGTTGTTCTCAGGGAACATGGGAATGCCCACAGCGACGTTCTTCTCCAGAATCTCTAGGGACACCGCCAAAGCAAGGACTTGGCGAGCGACCTTCAAACCGTGATTGGAAGTGGCCGCGGCCAGTCCGCTTTCCCTGAGCTTGTTGTGCAGCTTGACGAGATCGAGCTTGGTTATCTCCTCCAGACGCTTATCCACGATGTCACCCAGTCGTAGCCTTACCAAATCAAGGTCGCGTTGCCAGGAACGCTTACGGAGCTTCATGGCCGGCCCATAGGTCTCTCGGGCGAACTCACCGAACGTAGGAATTTCTGGCTTGTCCTGCTGAGGTGCCTTTGGGAAGGTCCCAAGAGTCCACTGCGCTCTGAGCTCTCTGGCCTTGTTCCGAGCCTGCTCCAGCGTTACTTCATCAGTCCGGCCGATCCGCTCGTGACGGGTGATACCTTGGGAATCCCGATACCTCCAGTAGAACGTGCCCTGGCCAGGACTCGCGGCCCTGACCTCGATGTAGAGCCCCACGGCGTCACTCAGGTCGACATACTCCGTACGGCGCTTACCAGCGGGAACGACCAAGCCTCCCGCTATTAGCTGTGTTGTTAACTTAACCCTCAATTTCTCTACTCCTACGAAATATCTGGGGAAACTCCCGATGAGGCGGAACCTTGAAAGATTCCACCCCATCGGGTTTTTCCTTGGTCGTTATCTGGTGTACCGGATTGGGTACTTGTAACGAGGGGTGACTCGCCTGAGCGGTATTTCACCTCTCCGCTCCATATGCGAGATGCACCGCCCGGCAAAGCGCCTTCCACCGGCATCCAGCGTTTCCCATATATCGGTGCCCAGGAGGTGCTCGGATTTGTAACCGACCCCGGGGACCATTGCTGGGATAACGATCAGGATTGCCTCTCGAAACCGCCGGTAGATCGGTAGCGGAACGTAGAGACTGCCGCGCCCGTCATGTAACACCACTATTTCATCTTCATGTGTAGTCATTGCTATTTTTCCTTTTAGGAATTGGTTTATACGAACTCACACGGAGACACGCCGAAGAGCGGCTTGGGCCGTGCAGGGCTCAAGACTCACCTCAATGTGCCTGTGGAATGGAAAGCTCCGGCCGATCAGCCGGACGATATTTCTGTAGATTGTGGCCGCGAATTACTGGCCAAGGAGGCGATACATCTTGGCGCCGCGAGCACCCACCTGGAAGTTCCAGAAGTGGGTCTCAGGATCGGTGCCGTCGTACTGCTCTATCACTCGGATCGCGGTCCGTTTACTGCACTGAGTGCGTTGGACCAACAGGGCTGCTAGGGCCATCTTTGTATTGATGTCGGAACGGATTCCGTCGCGAACGACCTCAATTAAGCTCAGGTCAGATTCAAGCTGCTTCTGTTGTTGTGCTCGCAGAAGATCCGCCTCATCGACTTCCTGGATGGATGCCAGAAGTTCGTCGTATGAGAGCCCTTCACGGACGCTATATCGAAAGCTTGCCTGCTTGCGGACTGTGCCTCGAGACTTCTTATTTTTGAACAGTATTGTCTTTGTCTGGGAATCGAGATCGAGGTCTGTCTCGTAGACGATAAATCCGCAGTCAAAGTCTTCCAGGATATCGCTCGTTCCCGCGTATATCGGCTCGCCATCAGCGTTACGTCGTTTGTTAGTATGAGCGAGTGCGATGCACGTGCCACCGCGCAAAACGAAGCTCCGAATCAGCTTCCCAAAGGAAGAGCTTTTCCCCTTGTCCATGATGTCGCAAAGCTTCTTTAAGACGTCCAAAAAGATCACGACGCCCGAACACTGGTCTGCAGCGATGAGATCCCGTATGACCGTTGGAAAGTGCCGCGCCTCGAAACTCTTATAGCCTTCACTAATCACGTGGAAGCCATGAAGCTGCGCTATCGAGGTTTTCTCTGCGAGCCCTTGCAATGTGTCGTCAAGATTGAAATAAAAAACTCTCGAAGGATCGAGCCTCCCGTCTTGGATGTCGGATACCAGGAACCAAAGTGCCATTGCAGTCTTTCCGGTATTCGGCTCGGCATACCACACGGTAGCGCTGCCTTTCACCGCGAGACCAGAACAAAGCGGTTCCGACGTGAGCACTTCGGACTGAAGCTTGGGAAGCTCGTCCACAAGACTGAATTTCAGGAGTACGGAAGGAAGTGGTTTCGAAATCTCCGGTTCAGATGTTGCTGCGGGAAGCGAACTAGATTGAATCGCCTCTATTTCTTCGTGAGAAAGGTATTCCTCCCAGTTCCAGCCCTGTCCTCGGAGGAAGTCCTCGAGCAGGTCCAGCTTTGGCTTGGCGCCTTCCATACGCCACTGGTCCCATAAGCGCCCGATCATTTCGTCACCAGGGTCATCGGGCCACGTCGAACTCCAGGCAGTGGCGACGGCCAGTCCCTCGTTGACGCCTTCCGTTGCTGAGAAGAGCGCCTCGAGGAGTGCGACTTTTCGGTCTATTGAGTCAGGTACCCGCGCCTTATCCACGAATGCGCCCACCGCCTTCGCGATGAGTTGCCCGCGAGACGAGCGCTTCCCTGACCCACCATTTTCATGGTCAATCATTAGTTGTGCTCCGAATTATTAAAGAACACGCAAAGCTCGAAGCCATGCGATGGGAGCAGACGCTAATGGGGCGCCTGATGCGGGATTCAGCATCTGGGCCGCGTGATGATTTAGCGGCCATCGGCTTTAAGGAGGGCAACGGCAACTCGGGGCTGTCGTTGGGAGGCGCGGATATGCGACCTCATCGGAAACCGAGTATGCGGCCTGTAGGACGGCCTGCCCGGTTAGATGGAGTGACCATAGCGGGTGTTGCCGGTTCTTTCAAGCGCCGCGCTCGGAGGGTTCTCCAAGGGACGGTCCGGCTTGGGTGTTAACCATGTTTCCGTGCTTCTACGAGGCAATTCATGTCGCTTAATGATTGAACGCCAACAGCAGTTCCTCTCGCTGGCTAACGGAGTTTCGTTCGAAAGCTAGGCAAAATTGCAACGAGCTGTTATCGGCTTCGCGCAAGCTCAGTCTGGGCAGTAAGGTTTTCGTGCCCAACCTACACCTGGAAGCCGCCTCGAGATCGCACCGACATGCACTGGTCGCCGGTGCTGGGCGCTGCGGGCTCCGAGTGGCTGAAATCCTGAGAACCTGGAAGCCTCGCCGGGGCTGGAGTGAGTGCTCAGGGGGCGGGCAATGTTCCAGCTTTCCAGTTTTCCAGCCAGCCATCGGTCCCGCGACACCAGGGACCCGTGGCGCAGATCCCCGGGGTCCGCATGGCGTCCCTCGCCGTGCACGCGCATCAGTTGTCATCTCGTGCATGGAAACAGTTTGATGTGCGCCACTAGGGTCGGTGAGAAACTGCAGATCGTGATGCGACTCATCGAGTTGCGATGATTAAAGTTCGAGCTCGAGCAAGTGTCAGAAATCAGATGCTTATGCTGCGTGGCGCGATGATGGGCGTCCAGGTTCGTTGGCGCCTATGAAGTCGATTGGGTTCTGAGAGTTGTGTTCGTGGGTGTTCGACGCGAGACCTGTGGGGCATCGCTACACCGAAGAAATCGAAACCACCCGACGCAGCCGACGACTCCACGCAAAGCCATGCGTTCGATCGGTTAATGGGGCGACGAGTAGGTATCGTTTCGTCGAGTTGGGCTCGCCTATGTTTCTCGTGATATCAGGAGACTTGGCCTGATGAGCTTCCCCAATTATTTTTTGACGCTTCTTTCGCCTAGGAAGGGACCGATTGATGCGTGAGAATATTCTTGATCGTTTGAGGATTGACCCGGGCCAGCTCACCCTGGGGCAGCTACTTCAGGAACGCGCAGCAGCACGGATTGAGATAGAGAAACTGAGACAGGATCTGGAAACGCTCAAGTCAAAGATCTCGGCCAGAGTGCCTGCGGAGCCAGTGTCCTCTGGCCAGAAGGGGCAACATGTATATCTTGGCAATGTCCTCATCAGCATTGGCGACCTATGCAAGCAGATCGGCGTCTCCAGGGGGACGATATATCGATGGGTGAATGAGGGGGCTTTTCCAGCGGCAGTGCGGATAAGCCCTGGCGCCGTTCGATGGCGGAGTGAGGATGTCGAGCAGTGGAGAAACAGCCTCCCGACGAGCAGTTAGGCTACCCATAACTCTCTGGTAAAGTCCGTCCGGAGTTCACTGTGTTCCAGAAACCCGGGGCCAGCCATGTCGTTTTTTAAGAAGGCTAAGCATGCAGCGATAGAGCGTCGTTTGTCCGAGGAAAGACTCTACGAGCAAGTTCTCCTGGAGATTGAGTCCGGAGGGCGTCGCGATGGTTTGTGGGCTAAAGCATTACAAAATGCCAAAGGCCATGAGTCCGAAGCACAGGCGCTATATATCCAATATCGGGTTCAAGCGCTTCGAGATGAGAACGAGCTATCGACCAGTGGCCGTGTCGGAAGCGGTGTCCCTGTTGCGCCTATAAAACCTCGGTTACCCAATGCCAGGCCAACAGGGAATCCACTGGATGAATACGATGCTAATGGGCATACGCCGCTTATGCGCGCTGTCAGGGCTGGAGATATTGATGCGGTGAGGGACCTACTGGCGCGAGGCGCAAACCCATTCGTGATAGATGGGGACTGGAACACGTCGACAGCGCTCGATCTTGCCAAGCGGGAGTTGAGTCGACGAGAAACTGCGGAGACCCGCGCAGTCTTACGTGAGATCGTGCTTGTTCTCGAAAAAGCACAACTCTGACCAACCTCAGAGGACAAGGATGTGAATGTAGATCAATCGCTGCTGGAGCTGATCGCTCTTAGCGAAGGGCTAAAAAGGGAAACTAGCGTAAGCGGAAGAGATTTCGAAGCCTGGGGTCGGTGGGCATTCGCCCATGACTGGTACCCGGTATTAACCCAGGAAGTTCTCAAAGTATTGGTCGAATTGGTCGTGGACCATGCGCAGACGGATCAAGCTGTGCAAGATCTGCCTTATGAGCTGCTCCAGCCGACTCTTTTCGCATTGAACAGATGGAGCCATTGGGCTTACGAGGGAGGAGCCGGCACGCCCTATGCTGTCGCTGCCGCAAAGGTGCTGGAGCGTCTAGCGGAGCGAAAACCTGATCCAGCGGAAGTGAGGCCGGTTTTTAAGAATGACCCGTTAAGGCAGGCGCTCGTTGCCACCGCATTAGCATGGGAGCATCGCACTCAGGTCGCGCCAAGAATCACATCGGAACTTAGCGAATACGATGCTGCATGTCTGGTCGGTATTGAATCAGGGCTCATTCCGAAAGCGTTCGAGGGGATGACAGCGGTCACGAAAGGGTACGACTTTAAATGGAACGGACTGAGATATCAGGTTAAGGCGAATCGTCCCAGCGGAAAGAAAGGTAGTTTTGTCACTATGGTCGGTAAGGCCAACAATTTCTACTGGGACGTCTTAGTCTGGATTCTTTACGATAAGGAGTGGAGGGTTTGTGAAGCATGGTCTTGGCACGTTGCCGACTACCGACAGGCATTTGAACACCAGATGAAGTTGACCCCTGATGACATGCGAAGGGGGACAAAAATATTTTAGGTTTTCCTGCCACTCCGAATTAACACGGGTGCAGATGTTTGGGGCCGTTTCGGACGGTGTCCGCAATACGCCGCGGGTTGCAGATCCAGCTTAATCGAGGCGGTAGGCGCGTTGTAAGGCAATCGTGAAGCTGCGGCAAACATCCACCGCATTCTGAATCTCCGCGTCTCCGATATAGCCAAAAATCCCCTCGCGCTCCCTTTTCAGCGAAAAGGAAACCACCGGTTCCTGTACGTTGCCGAAAAAGCACGACGGCTCCTTGATCTGGGTGTGCAACGGGAGATCGATCTTGCCCTCAATGGCCGCGTCAGTTGTCCGATACTCTCCGATGTAACAGCGCTCGTTGTCGCCTCCGAGGACGAGTTCATCTCGAAAGACGGCAGTGCCGGTAATCGATCCGCCACCGCTGCCTCGAATGAAAGTGACAATCCAGAGGCCTTCGATGGGCAAGTAACTTTCGCACATTTGAGGCAAGGCGATGTTCATGCCGAGTCTCTCTATTGGATAGAAAGGATGCGTCGTCGCAGCTGGCGCCAGGCTCTCTGTCTTGAGACGCCGCCAAGCTGGTCAGCAAGTCGCGCTCGTGAGGCGGGGCTCAAGGCCTCTAGCGAATCGTCGTCGACTTCTGCCCAGTCCGACGGCAGGGAACCGGTGTGAGGGTAGTCGAGTTCGGCAATTCGAGTTAATCGGTCTACCTCATTAAGTGGACGCAGCTGTTCGACCAGCGCACGGATACGATCATGGCGCCGAGCCTTGGCGGCATCTCGCCCTCTCCATTTGTTCTCGTGAACCAGAGCTTTCTCCTCCGCCGCCTCAATAGCGATACGAGCATCTGGAGGAAGGTTGAGCCATCCTGGGTGATGCGAAAGAATTTCTGAAAACAGCTGTGAGCTACAGCCTCGACCGAACGAATCGGTAACTCTCTTTGAAAATAGGCTCGCGACGAATTGGGAACCGCGGGCTTCGGAGGCGACACGTAGGATCCAACGCGCGACCGTAGGTTTTCTTCGGATTGTCTCAGGTAATACGGTTGCGACCACGTCCATTAATTCGTCTGTGAGCGAGTATCGATCGACGATCCATCGGATCGCCATAGGATGTCCCAGACTGAACGCCACCATTAACTTTTTCGCGGTGTCTTCGGTTGGGCCGGGGTGGAGGCCAGATGAAAGAATGGCCTCAGTGATCTCCTTGTTCAACGGATTGGACGCCCCCTGAGCTACTCGGAGCCAGATTCTTTCGACTTGGGTTCGATGGTTTTCGGGGGAGACGGAGAGGCTAATGGTCGCGACGATGCTCTTGATGAGATCGCTCAGTGCGTCAACTGTGGCATCTCCTCCTTTTTGTAACTCGAATAGAGTATCGAGAACATCTTCCAGGCGGCCGATCAGTTCTTCGACGTCATCATGTGGGGAGAAAGGCATTGTGGCGCCCTCCAATATGAGCTAGCCTGGAACCACTGTGCACCACAATGAACCAGAAGACAACACTTTGTACGACATCACGGGAGGCATTTTGGCTACTTTTGGCGATGTTCTTAAGAAGGAGCGCGAAGTCGCCGGATTGACCTTCCGTGCGCTAGGCAAAGCCACTGGCCTAAATCATGGCTATCTGAGCAAGCTCGAGTCTGGAGGCGTACAGCCTCGAAAGAAGAACGTAATCCTGATATCTGATGCTTTGGCAAAATGTTCCGGTCAAGAGGGCTATGCCAAGGAGGCGGTTCGCGAGCGCCTCTTGGCAGCGGCTGGATTGTCGAAGATGCGGCAATCCGTAGAGCAGGAGATCAGGGACCGTTTCGCTTCTCTGTTGGAGAATGAAGGACTTCAAGATCATCAGATCAAAGAAGCGTTAGAAAAAGTAACAACCGTTTCTATGCAGCGCGTCCTAGCCGGTGACGATCAGCTGCATATCCGGTCGCTGTCTGCGTCCTCGGATATGAACATAATTTCTGACTTGGGCCAGGAGGTTGTTGTGCTGTCCGAGTCTGAACATTGCGTGAGGGCGGGGCGGCGAGGAGAAATTCGTGTGCGAGGTGAGATTACTCCAGATCAACGTGATCAACTGGAGACCATTGCCAAGCTGATCGGGCAAGTGCTTGCCATGGATTAGGGGCAACCTAATATCGGATAGCCGATAGCGAAAGAAGCTGTGGGTAAGCATCCTCAAGCGCGGGTTGGCACTGGTCCGCTGCAGGGACGAAATGTGAAAAACTGAAATCCTGGCGGGGTCGGGGCGGAGTCAGGTCCCCAGCTTTCCAGAGTTCCGGGCTCCCGGTCCCCAGTCCCTTCCAGGCCACTCAATCAATCGCCCCCAGGATCTCGGCCACCTCGGGATGCTCGAACATGTACTGCCGCAGCAGGTGGTAATGCCGGGCATACATCCGGCCGATCTTCTCGTTCCGGCTGAACGACAAATGGCTATAGGCGTACAGGCAGGCGACGATCCCCAGGGCGTCCGCCGAGAGCGTGCCCCGATAGTAGTTCTCGCATGACACCGCGAATGACTTTTCCGTCTCCGGTGCCATGTAGAACCCGCCATTGCCGAGGCTATAGAACTGCCAATAGCCGCCTTTGTATTCCGGCGCCATCTGGCCGGCAATGGTGTAGATGAACGGCTCGAGCTGCATCGGGAAGTGTACGCCGAAGAGCTCGCCGACATGATCTGATCGCCGGGCTTCAGGAACGAGTTCTCGCGTAACGATATTTTCCATTTGATTTCTCCAAAGTTGGGCGGACCTATGCCTCCCGCTCCTCTCCCCGGCTGACGTGAATCGGCCTATGCATTTGCTGCGGACAAGCGCGTCCCTCTGCTGATGGGCAGATACATACGGTGGTGTGCTTCGGGGGAGAGAGGAGGGGAGGACTGGAAGGCGGAACGGTATGCCGTCAGATTTCCTGGGCGATGAACACGCCGCGGTCATCGGGATACATGCCGGCCATGAGCTTGGCTTGCTCGTTCACGGCTTGGGCTAGCGTGTCTTCTGGCAGGTCCCAGGCCAAGACCAGGTCGAGCGCTTCGGAAATGTAGTCTTCGTAATCCATGGTTGATTTCCTTTAGGGGTGAATGAGAAAGAACGCCGCCACCGCCGCTGCCACGAACAGCGCTAGAGTCAGCAGGGGGTTAAGGAACAAGAGCGCGGCCAGCCCGACGACGGCGAGCAGGCGCAACTCGGCGAACACCAGGCACACAGCCGTGATGCCGGCAAGAGAGAGAAACAGCATGTATTGCCTCGTTTTCGGTTAAGTGCTTGAAGAGAAACGGAAAAGAGGAAGGTCGGTATAAGGTCGGACGGCCCTACACCTGAGATTTTTTCTTGTTGTTTTTCTGTGAGTTACGAGTGGAAACCAAGGGACTGGGTGTACCACTTACACCGCTGCACGCTTCGTTGGCTTATTGGCGGTGGGCTTCTTCACGGGCGTTTTCTTGGCTGATGCCGGTGCCGGCTTCTGCGGTTTTGCTGATGCCGTCGACGGCTTCTGCGGTTTCGCAGCTGCGGGTTTTGCTGCGGGTTTCGTGGCCGATGTCTTTCCAGCAGTGAGCGTCTCCAGCTTCGCCATAAACGGTGCTTCATCCAGGACCTCCAGTCCGCGCTTCTTACCTTTCAATATGCGCAACCACTTTTCATGCACCAGCGCGGCCATGAGGAACGCCGGCGTGTTGACCGATTTGCCCCGGAACAATTGGTGCAGCGACCACGACGACAGCGGCTTGTCCTTCGGTGCCGCGGCGATGAATTGCTGCACCTCTGCCAGTGCGACCCACTCCGGGCTGAAGAAACCGCCCCCGGTGTTCCCGTAGATACGCAGGTACATGGCGCCCTCGGGATGCACGCCGATCTGGTAGGTGATATTGGACTTGCCCGACAGCGACTGGCACGTGGCCGAATGGGCGACTTTCACGATGCCTTCAAGCGGATCTTTTGATTTAGCCATGATGTTCTCCTAATCGAGTATTTCTTCGAGGACCGTCCTGAGCTCGCCGTTGACCCACGGCGCATCCGGGATCACGAACCCCATGCCGTAGTCGTCGGTGCCTAGATAGACGGCGTAGATGTAGCCCTGGCGTAGCGAGGCGCCTTCCCAGGGAATTTCGCTGAGCGTCCACGGCATGTCGAGCTCCAGCAGCTCGCGGTCGGTGTCCCCGGGCTCCACCAGTACGAGGTAGCCGTAGTCGTCGGCGTTATAGGGCTGAACGGGGAAGTCATCGATCAGCAGCGCGATGAGCTCCTTGATGACGGGATAGGCGGGGTGACCCTGAGGCAACTGCCCGAGGTCTGCTTGGGATTTGAAGATGATCACATTGCTTTTCCTCCGGGCATAAAAAAACCGACGCTTGGGTCGGCATGTATCCAGCTCGATCGCTGGCGTCTGTGGGCGTGAAGGCCCTTCATATAAGATGGCGAAAATCCCGCAGATGATTCAGTCCACGAGGCTCTCCAGATGCTTCCTGAGCTCGCCCTGGACCCAGTCCGCATCGGGGATCAGGAACGTGATCGCGAACTGGTTGTTGGCGAGGTAGATGGCGCAGTAATGACCCTCGGTCATGTGCACGGCCTCGAAGGGCACCTCGCACAATCGATAGGGGAGGCATAGATCCGCCAAGTCACGGTAGAGATCGCCTTCCTCGATCAACACGACATAGCCGTCCTCCTGGGGGTCGTACTCGAAGTGCCCCAGCATGCGGACGACGATTCCCTTCAGGGCGGGACTCAGCAGGGATCCCCGGATGGCGTCCAGGGAGGCGAGGGAAGAGAAGATTTTCATGGGGTTCTCCTTGTTGCGGGCAAAAGAAAACCCGCTCGGGGGCGGGTTGATTGGGTGTACGTAGAAGGCGGGCTCACCTCATGAGCCAATACTCCGGTAACCTCGATTGGTCAGGGAGGGCCAACCGAATGATGTCCAAGATTCGATCGTGGTTGAGGGGTAGGCGCGCACGCAAGGTCGTCCGCCAGGCAGTCGCCGGCATGAAGGAACTTGAGGCGGAGCTCGCAGGAGAGCTCGAACGAGACCACGGCAAGTGGCGCTGCCATTCGTGCTCCTGGATAGGTACGTCGCCTCTATATGGCTCTGAGATCCTGGAGCTCGAGGATGTCCGGGGGTTTACGCCGCGGAGGTTGTATCGGGTCGGGGATTGTCCCGAGTGCCGCAAGCACGCGGCCTACCTGGTGGGCGATCCGGGCAAGCCGATCCCCGATGATTTCCCGCTGGAAGACTTCAAGTCCCAGGGACCATGCCCGAAGTGCGGCAGCGAGGACACCATCCCTATCATTCGAGGGTATCCCACGAATACGGCCATGCTCGCGGCGTCCATGGGAAGGGCCAAGCTGGGCGGGTGCATCATCATGCACGATGAGGACGGTAATGGGCCGGGTTACCGGTGCTGCAAGGCCTGTGGGTGCGAATGGTGAAGACCAGGGTCTGCAGAATTACCGCAAACTTGTCGTAGTTCACAGAACGGCTTCGCTCAAGGACTATTCGGGTGGAGAGTTTCGTATATTCCGGATGTCAGCCCAGTTGATTCCGGTTATTGCTCCCACGGAAATCAGAGAATTTGCCTGATTACGTCTAGTCCGCCTTCTTCACTTGAGCTACTAGCACCTTGTCATGGATTCAGACCCAAGAATTGCCCCGGAAGGCGTCATAAGCGCGCTGTGTGATCTGGTCGATCAAATCGACCAGAATGTTCTGCTGAGGGTGGTTCCATACGAATGTATAAAGGGACACCGCCCAATCCCTAAGAACCTTCCAGTCTTCAAACGGAACTTGCAGTCCCTGATCCGTAGTTCCAACGGGGTCGATGATTCAATCAGACTCATATTGAAGTTGGCCCGCACCCCGGAAGTTCGCGGTGTGCCGATCTTGTCGACCGGATTCATCAGCCAGAATTTCGACCTCCTGGGAAATTGGTTCGGACGGGGACAGTTCTTGGCTGCATGCTGGCTTGATGAGCGCGAGGCGATCCATGAGCTCGCTTACAGCACGAACGATGATTGGTTGGCCGCTCCGTTCTCAGAGGAATTGAGGGAGTTAGCTGCAAAGGAACTCTCCGTTATGTGGTCTGGCTTCCAGATGCGGCCAGAACCCGAGGTTGCAATAAGCAAGCCCGTGGGGCCGACTAAACAGTCCGACGAGGAAGGCCCATCAAGACAGCATCAGAAGATGATCGCTGAAGTAAAGACCCTCGAAGCTCAGAAGCGCAAGCTTCAGAAACTGGTCGAGAAGCTCCAGGGACGGATAGATAAGCAAGAGGCGGACACTATCCACCACCGGCAGACAGCGGAGGCGGTTAGAGAAAGAAGCAAGCAGCTGGATGCTGAAAAGGACGAGTTAACTCAGCGTCTCGAGGCTATGGAGGCGAAGTTAGAAAAAGAGAAGAACCTGGCTATTGCCGAGGCGCTAGCCAGTGAAACCAGAGAATGGCTGTCGCACGCTCGTGAAATTGAGACCGCAAAGCATGAGACACAAGCGCGAGATTTGGTCGGATTTGCAAGGGATCTCTTGGCGCGCCAGAAAAGCGACGATCGCAATTATGGGAACGTTGAGGAGATACGAGACCAGATCGCGCAGCGGCTCGATTTGATCCAGGAGCTAGAGCACGCACAAGCCACCGCATTAAGGCCGTTGCCACAACTTGGTCCGACGATCGCTCAATTGCGTGATGAGACGGAAAAGCTACAGGACTTGATTGGGTGGAACTCTCGGAACGCAAACCCCCTGGTGCGAGAGCTATCTCTCAGAATAAATGGTGCAGTATCACTGGATGCGTTGAGCCCGGTTCGCTCATTCATTGAGCAGGCGGGCCATCTGCAGCTACTGTCATCGGGTGATAAGGCATCGGTTCTAAGGGCACTCAATAGGAAAGTCGACACCCTGATCGATGCATATGGCGTGCCACCGTCCGATAAGGGTCTAGACCAACCGGTCAAGAAAACGCTCCTTTACAGGCTAGAGAAGACCAAATGCCCCTGGTTGATTCTCGTTGACGGACATAATTTGATCCGTAAGGTCGGCGATTTGATAGGCAATGTCGTAGATGGAGAGAGAGCCGGAGAAGCCAGGGAAAAACTGACCGAGATCGTGCGGCGGTATTTCGCCTCTACTCGGGCAGAAGTGCTTTTGTATTTCGATGGGCCTCACCAGTCAACGGAAGTCCTGTCGCCCACAATGAGAGTGATTTACTCGGGCGGGAAAGGTCGAAATCGGGCGGACAACGCAATGCTGGAGGCGCTTGAGGAACACAAACAGCGACGGTCGCAGACTAGATACATTGTCATTACGAGTGATCTTGACCTCGCGACACGCGCCATGGAAACGGGCGCCGACGTCGTTTCTTCTAGTAGCTTCCATGACATGGTGCTGGCGCTTCGTGAACGGTAGCACCTCATAGCCACGCCAAGCCGCACTTTATCGTAGGTCAGCGACGGCGGCGCCCTGATCCGATACCTTGGCTCCGCATGTCCCTGCGGGCATCAATTTGGGATAGGTATCCAACGATGTTCCTCGAACCTCCAGGCCGAGGATATATAGAAACGTCGAATCGCCCTTTTGCCGAGCGGTGCTCTCTAATCTGAAACATGGAATAGAAAAGACGTGCCTTGGCTTTAGTGCCGCGCGGAATAATCGCATTCGGGATGTAGATGTCTAGGGACGACCCCTGCCAGGTCCCCGACAACAGAATCAAGTCGGCGGCGATCTCGAGTACGTTATTTACTAGCATCGGTGACCATCCAGCCACCTGCCAATCCCATTCCCAATGATTCGGCCGGACCTGCGACGAGAAGCGCGGCGAACTCGATCGGCGGTTGTCCGTGCAAGCGTGCTTCGGCCATGGCGGGCCGAGCTCATCGAAGAACACTCTGCCTCCTTCCGGCGACACGTAGTAGAACACCGGCGCGCCACAGACGGGGCAACGCGCATGGGGATTCACATAGGAGAAGATCCAGCTATTGGGTCTGGATTGGGCGATCGACCTCGTGGGCTGCGCCGTGACCGAGTGACCTGGCCCTCGTCGGCCGAGATGCCCGTCGCCGCCCCAGCCGCAGGTGCAGCTAGCTGAATGGTTCCATGCGTTGCACATTCGGTTACGCCTATCCCTACCGCGACGTGCCTTCGATACAGGGCAATCCTTAACGTTATGAAGGAAAACCCAGTGGCACGTAGCGAGCTGTGACCTAGATCACACAGGAGATTCATCCCACGGAAAACCCTTACTGCCCGCGAATCCGCTCTCGATGGGAGTCGCGCACAGGGTCTCCCATCATCTCCCTCGCGAGCTCACACAGCATCGCCACCTCGTCAGCCGCTCGCTAGAATGGCATCTCGAATTCATCCGCAGCGCCCTCGATCAGCCGCCACAGCGCGAGGGTCAAGCGGTCGGCCCGGGAGAGGTGCCGCGCCTGAGGGCAGTCCAGGGCGAAGTCGAGGGCGGCGAGGAGGGGATCGGAGGACATGGGCAACGGAGACTACCGCCTTGGCGGGGTCCCCAATGCCTTGGGCAATAATTGGGCGAATTGCGCATGAACACGGCATACCTTGATTCATATCGCCCATACGAAAGGATGAGACTGCACCCCTGAAGTAGAGGCGGCTTTGCGATGCGGCCGTCCTGCTCCCACTAGAGGGGTCCTCTCCATGCTCCCACGGGATCTAAAGAAAATCCCAACTGTTTCATAGAGTTATAAGAAGATCGCTTTCAGCAGCCAAATTTATCTCGACTAAAAAGAAAAAATCTAGCTATTACCGCTTGACAATAGATATTACTGGCCCTAGTCTTTGCCCACAGTCGAACAGCAGCCAGGCGGGAAAAGACCACCATGAAATACAGCAAGCATGCTCGGAAGCGAAAGGGACAGAGAGGCATTCAGGACTGGATGGTCGAGCTTGCCCAGGATCGCGGAAAAATTGACGGTGATCATGCCGTCATGGGACGTAGGGAGATCATGGGGCTGCTAGCCGATGTCGATCGCTTCAGGGCCGGCCTATTGAAGGTTCTCGACAAGGGCGGCATAGGCGTCGTTACAAAAGGCGATACGGTCATCACAACCTATAACGTTAACAAGAGGCGCCGTCATGACTAATTCCGATCTGGTCCAATCGGTTTGGAGGCAGACGCTGGACGCATGCCGGGGCACACCCGTCGATGAGGGACGTTTGGCGAGATTTCTGGGACAGTACGTAGCGTGGCATCTGCTGCCAGTAACTTTCACGGATTTTCCCGAGCACCTGCACGCGCCGAAGGCCGGGGGCGAAGTAACCGGTGACCAAATCGATCGAGCTTGGCAGGAATTGATGGCCTGCGATGCTCTTGGCGATGCCCGCTACGCCTTTGCGACCGACCCTAAGGATGTCCATCAGCACTTGTCCAAGAGCACCCTCTCGAAGCTCAACGATTTCCTTTGGGGCCTTATCCTTTTTGATGCCCGTCAAAGGGAAGAATTGGCGCGCACGATTGCTAGCGCCTGCCTCAATGAGTTCCTGAGAGCCCAACGCGATATCCCCCAAGAGATCGCAGAGTTTATGGTTCGGTTGGTTGCGCCAAAGAAGGGTGAAGGGCTCTTCTGTCCAGGGCCCATGCCTAATGCGCTTGCCGTCGCTGCGATGCAGCGTGGTGCGCGCCCTCGAATCGTGACTTCGAACCCGCCAGTCCCCGCATGCATCTATGCTGCGGTTACAGGTGCAGAGCTCGATGTTGTTATCGAAGACCCTTATCGCCCCGAAGCACTCGCTAAGGACGGGGCATCCGCTGAGCGAATAGCCACAATCTGTCCGAGATTCGGCAAACTGGGGGACAAATCAGGTCTTTATTTCAGTCAATTTGGAGTACGCACGTTGGAAGCCCTCGGAATTGAGCTTGCTCTACGGCAGGGTGCGGAGCGAGTTGCGGTATTGGTCCCAAATGGCTTCCTTTTCACATCGGGTCCAGACCAGGCTCTAAGACGATATCTCGTCGAAAAGGGATTGGTTGCAAGCGTGATCGCTTTCCCAGGTGGTCTGCTTAGCGGCACCAGCATCTCTTTTAGTGTGCTCCTGCTTACGCCTAAAGCGCCTGCGTCCACCGCAGTCTTTTGTAAAGTTGACGAAAAGGAGCATCTATCCGGGCGAGGCAAACTCCGGGTACACGATCAACGCTTCGTCGGCGCTGACCACCTGCTGCAGTTGATCGAGCGGCCGGACGGAGTAACCGCCGTTACCGTTGAGTTGGACCGGGTTCAAGAGCAGGATTGCCTGCTTACCCCAGACCGGTATCTCTCTCCGCCCGACGATTTGCTTCAGCATCTCGAGGGCAGAGTCACTCCGCTCGGCGATTTAGTGGTTATCGTGAAACCCCAATTCCTTCCCGCCAATGAAGGCGAGGCAGGTGTGGCGATTCAAGAAGCAACGCCGGGTGAGATGCCAGAGTTCGGGTTCCTGACGAGAGTAGAGCGCGTGCGTCGGGTGGACCCTGAACTGTTGGATGCCAAATCCAGTCAGGTGCTCCAGCGCGGCGACGTGCTTCTTTCCACTAAGGGCACTATCGGGACGGTTGCTATCGCAGACCCGACCCCCGATCAGGCTATGCCGCTGCTCCCATCCCAGGCGTCAGTTATTCTTAGAATTCGTAGTGGTGCGGGCATCAAGAATCCTCGGTTCTTGGCAATGTATTTACGATCCCCCGCAGTCCAGAAGATCCTGGAAGCACTGTCTACTGGTGGCACAATTCCCAATATTTCCCTGGCCGACCTTCGCGCGATCCCCGTCTGGGTGCCTTCGATGGAGGAGCAGGAACGCTTGGTGGAAGCGTTTGACCGGCAGGCGGACATTGAGCACCGCATCGCGGAACTCGCGGCTGAGCAGAGGGAGATTACGAATCGGCTGTGGCGTGAACTTGGGCTGTCGGGCTCGGCTGGTGAGCCACGGGTTAATTAGATTGCTAGCCATTTAGTAGAAACTGGGTAACGGATAACCATGTTCGAACAAACCTTCCGCAACATCGACGACGTCCTTTGGAAGGAGGACGGCTGTGCCTCCGAGCTGGACTACACCGAGCAGACTTCGTGGATGCTGTTCCTCAAGTACCTGGATGACCTGGAGTACGAGCGTGCCCAAGAGACCGAGCTGGTCGGCAAGTCTTACCGGTTTATCATCGATGATCCTTATCGCTGGTCCGCCTGGGCCGCACCCAAGAACGCGGCAGGCGAGTTCGACCACGACACCGCACTCACCGGCGCCGACCTGATTGCCTTCGTCAATGGTGAGCTGTTCCCCTACCTGCAGGGGTTCCGGGAGCGAGCTACCGGGCCGGATACCATCGAATACAAGATCGGCGAGATCTTCAGCGAGATCCGCAACAAGTTCCAAAGTGGCTACAGCCTGAGAGATGCGCTTGAGCTGCTCGATGGTCTGACCTTCCGGTCGCAGAAGCAGAAGCACGAGCTCTCGCACCTGTACGAGGCGAAGATCCGCAACATGGGCAACGCCGGGCGTAATGGCGGTGAGTACTACACGCCGCGCCCACTGATCCGCGCCATGATCCAGGTGACCAACCCCCGCATCGGCGAGCGCATTTACGACGCCGCGGCCGGTTCCGCAGGCTTCCTGTGCGAGGCGCATGACTATCTTCGCTATGGCCCAGACGGGAAGGGAGATGGCAGCCACCTGTCCACCAGCGACCTGGACATCCTCCAGACCCGGACCTTTTACGCCAAGGAGAAGAAGAGCCTGCCGTATGTGATCGGGATCATGAATATGATTCTGCATGGCATCGAGGCACCCAATGTCGTCCACACCAATAGCCTCACCGAGAACCTGAGCGACATTCAGGAGAAGGACCGCTTCGACGTGATCCTTGCCAATCCGCCCTTTGGCGGCAAGGAACGCAAGGAAGTCCAGCAGAACTTCCCGATCAAGACCGGCGAGACGGCTTTCCTGTTCCTGCAGCACTTCATCAAGTACCTGAAGGCGGGCGGCCGTGGCGCCGTGGTCATTAAGAACACGTTTCTGTCCAACAGCGACAATGCCGCCCGTGCCCTGAGGAAGGATCTGCTGCAGAGTTGCAACCTGCACACCATCCTCGACTGTCCGGGCGGTACGTTCCTGGGTGCCGGCGTGAAGACCGTCGTGCTGTTCTTCGAGAAGGGCGCCCCGACCCGGAAGATCTGGTACTACCAGCTGGATCCGGGCCGCAGCCTGGGCAAGACCAATCCGCTCAATGACAACGACCTGAAGGACTTCGTCGCCCGCCAGGCAAACTTCGAGGACTCGGAGAATTCCTGGACGGTGGACGTCAAGGACATCGATCCGGACAGCGTCGATTTGTCGGTGAAGAACCCCAACAAGGCCGAGGCGGCGCCCCTGCGTGATCCCGAGGTGATCATCAACGAGATCGAGACGCTGGATAAGGAGAGCGAGGAGATCCTGGAAGGGATTCGGGGGATGTTATGAGGGAGGATTGGAGGGTGGTTCCCTTGGCAAAGGTCTGTAGCTTGTTTACGGATGGTGACTGGATTGAAACGAAAGACCAGTCACCTAACGGTATAAGGCTTATTCAGACGGGAAACGTAGGGCTAGGCGAGTTCAAAGACCGGAGAAGAAAGGCCAGATTCATTTCTGAGGCGACCTTCAAAAGGCTCAATTGCCAGGAGGTTAAGGCAGGCGATTGCTTGGTGTCGAGGCTGCCTGATCCCGTCGGCAGGTCGTGCATTGTCCCGGAATCTGAGGACAAAATGATCACGGCGGTTGATTGCACCATCATGCGCTTTGACGAAGATAGTCTGATTCCGGAATTCTTCAATTACTTCTCGCAATCCGTGGAATACCTCAATGAGGTCGAGACGTACTGCACTGGAGCGACTCGCAAGCGCATCAGCCGTAAGAATCTCGGCAAGGTGCAGATTCCCCTCCCAACGCTCTCCGAACAAAAGCGTATCGTCGCCATCCTCGACGAAGCCTTCGCGGGAATCGCCACCGTCGTCGCCAACGCCGGAAAGAATCTCGCCAGCGCCAGGGAGTTGTTTGACAGCAATCTGAATGCGGCCTTCATCCGGCTGTGCGAGACATGCCAGATTAAGGCACTAAGCCAGGTCGCATCGGTGAAAGGCGGCAAGCGCGTGCCTAAAGGATATAGATTGAGGACGGCGCCGACAGACTACCCCTACATTACGGTTTCCGCATTTACTGACGAAGGTGGAATCGACCCCGATGGCGTCAAATACATCGACGAAGACGTCTACAAACAGATACGTCGGTACACAATTAATAGCGCGGATGTTTACATCAGCATTGCCGGCACAATCGGGAAGACAGGCATAGTTCCAGATGAACTAGATGGTGCGAATCTCACCGAGAACGCCTGCAAACTCGTTCTTGAGCCCGACATTCTTAGCCGTTTCGTATACTTTTTCACCAAGACAGCATCCTTCTCGGATCAGGCTCTAAAAAATACAAGAGTCGCGGCACAGCCTAAGCTCGCTCTAGAAAGACTTAAGACCATAGAGCTGCCGGTCCCGGCTATAGAGTTTCAAGAACAATTGGTTACAAAACTCGACGATTTGCTGTCGGAGGTCCGCAGGTTTGAAAGTGTTCAACACCAAAAGCTGAATGCCCTCGACGAACTGAAGCAATCCATCCTAACGAAGGCCTTTTCTGGTGAGCTAACCGCTAGACCTCATCAAGAGATCGAGACGGCCTTAGCATGAACGAAGCCGAAACCCGCGCTGAACTCATCGATCCGGCCCTGAGGGGCGCGGGTTGGGGCGTAGTGGAGGCCAGCCGGGTACGGCGCGAGGAGCTGATTACTCTGGGCCGGCTGCAGGGCGCCGGCAAACGAGCCAAGCAGGACATCGCCGATTACGTGCTGATGTATCGCGGCCAGAAGCTCGCCGTGATCGAGGCCAAGAAGCGCAGCCTGCCCGTGACCGAAGGACTGGCCCAGGCCAAGCGGTATGCCGAGCGCCTGCAGGCCCGGTTCGCCTACGCCACCAATGGTGATGGCATCTACCGGGTGGATATGCAGACCGGCTCAGAGGGTCCCGTCGAAGCTTATCCATCGCCTGAGGTCCTGTGGGCCGAGACCTTCGGCGAGAGGGATGACGAGCACAACACCTGGCGCGAGCGCTTCGGCGTCGTTCCCTTCGAGGACAAGGGCGGGTTCTGGCAGGCGCGCTATTACCAGCACAACGCCATCAATCAAGCCCTGGAGGCCATCGCCGCAGGGCGAGATCGCATCCTCCTGACGTTGGCCACCGGCACCGGCAAGACGGCAATCGCTTTCCAGATCTCATGGAAGCTGTTCCATTCCCGCTGGAGCCTGGCGGCACGAGCATTGGGACAGCCTGGACGTCAGCCTCGAATCCTGTTCTTGGCTGACCGGAATATCCTCGCCAACCAGGCCTTCAATGACTTCTCGGCCTTCCCCGAGGATGCCCTAGTACGGATCGACCCGGAGACCATCCGCAAGAAGGGACGCGTGCCAAAGAACGGCAATATCTTCTTTACGATCTTCCAGACCTTCATGACCGGACGGGACGCAGAGGGCAACCCAGCGCCAAACTTCGGTGACTATCCGCCGGACTTCTTCGATTTCATCATCATTGATGAATGCCACCGGGGTGGAGCCAACGATGAAAGCAACTGGCGTGGCATCATGGAGTACTTCCAGCCCGCCGTTCAGCTGGGCCTGACCGCCACCCCCAAGCGGAAGCACAATGCCGACACCTACGGCTACTTCGGTGAGCCGGTCTACATCTACTCCTTGAAGGAAGGCATCAACGACGGCTACCTGACACCGTTCAAGGTCCGCCAAGTCGCCACGACCCTGGATGACTACGTCTACACGGCTGATGACCAGATCATCGAGGGCGAGATCGAAGAGGGCCGGCGCTACACGGAAGATGACTTCAATCGCGTCATCGAGATCAAGGAGCGCGAGCACTACCGAGTGAAGCTGTTCATGGAGCAGATCGACCAGCGCGAGAAGACGCTCGTGTTCTGCGCCACCCAGGAACACGCATTAGCAGTCCGTGACCTCATCAATCAGCTCAAGACCAGCACCGACCCGCATTACTGTGAGCGGGTCACCGCGAACGATGGCAAGGAAGGCGAGCGTTTCCTGAAGCAGTTCCAGGACAACGAAAAGACCATCCCGACGATCCTCACCACCTCGCAGAAGCTGTCCACAGGTGTGGACGCGCGTAATGTCCGGAACATCGTCCTGATGCGTCCCGTGAAAACCATGATCGAGTTCAAGCAGATCATCGGCCGGGGTACCCGTCTCTTTGATGGCAAGGACTACTTCACGATCTACGACTTCGTGAAGGCCTACGAGCACTTCAACGACGAAGAATGGGACGGCGAGCCCCTGCCGCCCGAGCCTTGTGAGACATGCGGCAACCAGCCTTGCACTTGTCCCAAGGGAGATCCTCAGCCGTGCTCCGTATGTGATCAGCTGCCTTGTGTCTGCGAGAAGGAGCCGCCAAAGCCGTGTGAAGTCTGTGGCGAGTGGCCCTGCATCTGTGAGAAGCGCCGCAAGGTGAAGATCAAGCTGGCCGATGGCAAGGAACGCACCATCCAGCACATGAGCGCGTCGAGCTTCTGGAGCCCGGACGGGACACCCATCTCGGCGGCCCAATTCATCCAGCGGCTGTTTGGTGACCTGCCTGAACTATTCAGGGACGAGGACGAATTACGCGCCTTGTGGGGCCGGCCCGACACCCGCAAGAAGTTGCTGGAAGGGCTGGAAGAAAAGGGCTACGGCATCGAGCAGCTGAAAGAGGTGGGCAAGTTGATCGAGGCGGAGAACAGCGACCTATATGACGTGCTGGCCTACATCGCTTTCAACATGGCGCCGGTGACGCGGGCGGAGAGAGTAGACGCGCACAAGAATCGAATCTTCCAGGGGCGTGACTACCGGCAACAGGAGTTCCTCAGCTTCGTGTTGGGCCATTACGTGGCGCAGGGTGTTAGTGAACTGGACACCGATAAGCTACCGCAGCTGATCGAACTCAAGTATCAGAGCCTGGTGGACGCCGTGCGGGAGTTGGGGCCTGTCGGGCAGATTCGAGAGGTCTTTGAAGGGTTTCAGCAGTACTTATATTGATGCGCTACGGCGCAGAATTTTGTAACCAAACGGGCATTGAGAGATTGCCCTATGAGCTGTGAGTGTACGGTATGCCCGGAACAGTTCTCAATCCGATATGCAGAGGCCTCGTCGGCTATATTTCTTTTCTAGCACCTTGTACGGCGTCCACGGTATACACCGAATACTTGCTCTACGAGCCGTTCTATCGCATTGCTACAGCGCAAGGTTATAGCGTGCGCGCAGAGGTGCCAGTGTACGACGGCGTTCGGCGTCGCGGGGACCACAAACGTATCGATTTCGTACTGCAGTCCACTACCGACACTATTGCGATTGAGCTTAAGTGGATCAAGAGCCAGCGACCGAACATAACGAATGATGTCGAGAAACTGCGTTCATATAACGAACGTATCTGTCCTTGTAGAGGATATGTAGTGACATTCGGTAATTATTCAGATGTATCGCAAATGACGCCGCTATACAAAGGAGCCAGGTTAGGCAAGTCTGATAACGTGGTGACTTGGGATTCTGGGAGAACCCACTACGCATGTACGTGGTTGAGATTTTCCTAGGCAAGTGAACGCGCGACAAGTTCGCTTTTGGCTCTCGACGAATTGGCGAAGATCTCTGGCGCCAATCTCCGCAGTCCAGGACGTCTGAGGCCCCCAAATAAAATGGGAACGGTGGGCTCCGCCCGGCGAGGAATTTAACGGCGCGGAGGGAAAGACCGACTGTCTCAATCAGAAACCCATGGCGGGTCCACCACCTGAAATGCTTCATCACCGGATACGCACCCGGCAAATGCGAAGACGTCACGAGAAATATCTTTCAGCAATTGATTGAAATGATCTGAATCCCGACAACTGTAACGCGGCAAATGAAGTACTGAATTCTCAAACTCTCCAGCAGAATTGAAAACCGAGCGTCCGCCATATCGGATCAGGGTCGGTGGCTCAGAAAATAGCAGCGAATAGTCCATTCCGTACTCGGCATCTGGTGCGCCCATGCTTTCGCGCACTCGCTGTACCTGCGTCAAAAAATTAACAGCGAAAGCTGCAGTCCAAGCTCCGAACAGCAGTACTTCATCTTGACCACGATTCTGCCACTGCACGATCCAGGCTACGGCACCATTGTCGTGGACTTCGATGGCGGCTCTCATTGGTTGGGAATCAGATATCCATGAGCATCCCCTGACGATTGGGCGTCGGCGAACATATGGCTTAAACATATGACAATCGCATTGGCCTTGCCCGATCGTAAGACGAACATCACGCGGAGCCGGTACGATTCCGTCGGAGGTATGAACGTCTGGAACAATAAGACCCGATGTGACCGGCACCGCTACGGCTATTAGTCGGCCAACCGAGGGCACAACAGCATCATCAGACGAACGCCGGAGGTCTTGGTCCCAAGAACTAAGATGCTCCGCGCAACGTTCCTTTACCCGTCTGAATCTTTCTTCAAAGCGCTCGGTCGCAGCGGAAACCAAAAGCACTGATTCTTGGATTTCGCGCATAGTCATTCTTTCAGTGCGATCTGCCCTTCGGATGTAACATTCCTTTGTAGTAACTAGTCTATGAGGGGCGCCGACGGATTTCTCTATTTCTATAACTACTACTCCGTTTCCTTGAGCATCGAGACTCACCTCCTTAACCTGTGTTGCGCCAAGCTGCGGCTCAATGCAGTCACGGATCTGCAACCGAATGCGTTCCGCGAGTTCTGCGCATCTTGGGATCGGAGTGATCGCCACGGCACGTCTCGGATGATCCTCGGATTCCCGAATGCCGAGTATGATCGTTCCGCCTTGGGCGTTTGCGAAAGCGACGGCTTCAGCGAGAATTTTGTTGCGGGCGTAGTCGCTCACCGTGCTGCCGCCACCAATCCACGGATCCTGGCCCTGTCGTGCCGGAAGAGTCTCTTTATACTCAACCGTTTCGCCCTCCGGATAGTTGGTGTCAACTATCGTAGCTACATCTTCTGGCGTTACATCGCTGAGTCGTTTGGAAAAGATTCGCACAACGTCACCAGAGCTCAAACAGGGTAGCTATTCGCTCGGTAACCTATCTCATGCGGCTCATCGTGACCAGTGGATGATGCGAAGACACGTTTAGGCGGAGTTCTTCGTCGGATTTTCTGAGACTCATCTATTGCTGTCTGAAGGCTCACTCTCAGCGTGCGTCGAGGACGGCGACGGCTAACCGCCCCCCGGGGGACCTCCCGGCCTCCCACCTTCCCACCTTCCCACCCTCCCAGGATTCCAGCGTCCCAGCGTCCCACCCGCCCAGGGGCCAGCCCGGCCGACGTCCCACCTATGCCCCACACCAAGGGATTCCAATCCCTTCACCTCCCGCCATAACCCGCCTAAGCCCATGATTTTCATGGTGGGCCCGCCAGGACTCGAACCTGGAACCAAGGGATTATGAGTCCCCTGCTCTAACCATTGAGCTACGGGCCCGCGTGCCGGGGACCTGGATTATACCTTCAGGCGCATGCGTCAGAGGCGGGGCGGACACCGCTGCGACCACCATGAGTGACAAAGACGTAAGCCAACTGCTGCGGTTGCACGAACGGATTAGAGACGACCTGCTGAATGCGATCGTGTCACGTCAAAGACCATGTTTCAGAGCAAGCCATCGCCGGTCTCTGACTGCGGTACACTGATTTCATGTCCAAGGTACCCGCCATAACGACGCGTTCCGAGGCGGAGAGCTATGCTGCTGCCTGGCGCCGCGCTGGGCCGGAGCTGGACTCGAAACGCCTGCAAGAGCTCCGGAGTCTTTCCGAGGAAGAGGCCGCTCGACGTTTCGCGGCATTGCTGGCTGCGATCGGAGAAGTGCCTATGCGCTCCAGCAGTGGCCTGGTCGAGCAGCAGCGACTTCTCGCCAGGATGCGCGAGCAGGACCGATGACCGTCGGGTCGGTCCTGCTGGCTGCCGTCACTGCACAGGAGGCATGCAAGAAGCTTGGATTGGCATTCTGCGTGATTGGCGGGGTCGCGCTGCAGCGCTGGGGAGAGCCTCGCTTTACTGCCGACGCCGACATTTCGGTGCTCATTGAGGCGGGACAAGAGCGGCGGATCGCCGAGGCCTTGCTCGGCGAACTGCCCGCAAGAATCGACGATGCCATCGGCTTCGCAACGAGAACACGCGTTGTCCTGGCACGCTCTGTGCACAACGTCGGCATCGACATCGTATTGGCCAGTTTGCCGTTCGAGGCCAGGGTGATTGCTCGAGCCACTCCCTGGTCTCTTGGTAATGGCCATTCGCTGCGGACTTGCGGCGCCGAAGACCTCGTGGTCATGAAGGTATTTGCGGCACGCGACAAGGATTGGGCCGACGTCACCAGCATCCTGGAAAGGCAGGGGAAGAAGCTCGACCTCGACTTGATCCGGCAGGAGCTGGTGCCGCTGCTGGAGGCGAAGGGCGAGCCGGACCTCCTGGCCGAACTCGAGAAGCGTATCAAGCGTCACCTCTAGCGTACGAATACCGGGTCAATGTTGGAAGCCGATTGACGATCCGGATCAATGACCAGTGCCGCCTCGGCCATCCGCCCGGCCGCTTACGCCTGGTAGCTCACCGGCGGCCGTTGCAGCCGTGCGCACCGATACGTAAAATCAGATACCATCTGATTCGAGGCTGCAGGCATGCGAAAGATCACCGCTACGGAACTGGCGCGCAACCTTCGCGCCGTGCTCGACCGGGTGCGAGAGTCGGGCGAGTCGTACGTCGTGGAGCGGGGCGGGCAGCCCGTGGTCCAGGTGTCACCGACGCCCGGTCGGCAGGATGCGCAGCAGGCACTGGCCGACCTCTACCGCACGTTAGCGCCCGAGGCGGCGCAGGACTGGCTGGAAGACGCCCGCCGTGGTGGCGAGGCGCTCGACGACGAGCTGCGCGATCCGTGGGTTTCCTGATCGACACCTGCATCTGGATCGACGTAGAGCAGGGCCGGCTCGGCCCGGCGGACGTGGCGGTCTTCACCGGCGATGCGCCGGTCTACCTGTCCCCGATCACGCTCGCCGAGCTGCGCCTCGGCATCGAGAAGGCGGCCGATGCCGGCGTGCGCCAGAAGCGACTGGCGACCTACCGGCGGATGAAGCGCAAGCCCTTGCTGCCGATCGACGCCGACACAGCGGACGTGTTCGGCGAGATCGCAGGCATCCTCGCCCGGACCGGCGCACGCTCCCATCGCACACGAGTGCAGGACCTGTGGCTGGCCAGCCAGGCCATCCAGCATGGCCTCGGCCTGGTGACGCGCAATCCCGCGGACTTCGCCGGAATCCCGGGGCTCGACGTGGTCGAGGTGAAGGGCACACCTGCGCGTTGACGGGCGCTCGCCCTCACTCCCCCGTCGGCACCATCGTCCATTGCTGCCCGCTGCGGGCGAGCTCGTAGCCGAACTCGAACAGCCGGGTCATGTACTCGCGGTCGAAGGTCTCGGCCGGCTCGCCCTCGAAGCTGTCCGGGATGTAGGCGACGTGATAGTTGAAGCCGTGTTCGCCCGACACGGCGTAGAGCTTGGCCAGGTCGCCGATGCCCTGGGCCCTGATGAGCGTCGAGACGGTGCGCGTCAGCACCGGGACCAGCCGGCGGGGTACGGCCTTCGCGTCCTGGCGGATGCGCGCGTTGCGGATCACGTACAGGTCGGGCGCGCCCTGCACTTCGAGATGCGTAAGAACCTCGGTCCAGTCGATGCCGAGCGAGGCGAGGAACAATTGCGAGGTGACCCCCCCGTCCACGTGCATCTCGTCATAGCGCTGGCCATCCACTTCGACTTCGATCATCACCGGTGGAAAGGCGCCGGGGATGGCGGTGGAGGCAAGGATGACGTCGTACATGAGTTCCCGCGCCTCCGGCGTGCCGAGGGCGGCGATGCGGGTGAGGTCCCACACGACCGGTCGTCCGGCGTCGAGGTTGGTGGTGCCGACGAACAGTGAGCGGCCGCGCGCACCCTCGGCGGCGATGGCGGCGATCACCTCCTCGTCGAGGTAGCGGGCGATGAGCGCGCGCAGGCGGCCGGTGCTGAGGGCGGCGTCGCCGCGCAGGATGCGCACCAGGCCGCGGGGCTCCACCAGGTCCCCGGTCGAGTAACGCGTGTAGACCTCGCGCAGTGTTGCGTCGTAGGCCGGGCCGAGGAAGGCGAAGGGTGCGATCAGGGCGCCAGTGCTGGTGCCGGAGACAATCTGGAACTCGGGTCGCGAGCCGTGTGCGGTCCAGCCCGCGAGCAGCCCGGCGCCGAAGGCCCCGTTGCCGCCGCCGCCGGACAGGACGAGGTAGTCGTGCTCGCGGCCCATCACGCCGCTGTGCGTCTGGCGCAGTGTCTCCTGCGGCAGGCTCAGCCAGGCCTGGAGCTCGCGCGGCGGCTCGTCGCCCCACTGGCGGGCTGCCGGGATCGTGGGCAGCTGGGCGATCTCTGCCTGCCCCGGCGGCGGCTCGAGCCGCTCGGGCGGCGCGGCGCAGCCGGCCGCTGCCGCGAGCAGCAGGAGTGCAAGGGTCCGGCTAGGACACAGCCGGCTCACGGATCCGGAACAACATCGCATATAGCAGCGGCACCACGAGCAGCGTCAACAGGGTGGCGAAGGCCAACCCGAACATGATAGTCACGGCCATGCTCTTGAAGAAAGGATCGAGCAGCAGCGGCGCTACGCCGAGGATGGTGGTCAGGGCCCCGAGGAAAACCGGCCGCGCGCGACTCACCGCGGCGCCGATGACGGCGTCGTAAGGCGGCTCCCCCGCGTTGATCTGCGCGTCGGCCTGGTCCACCAGCACGATGGAGTTCTTCACCAGCATGCCGATGAGGCTGAGGAAACCGAGGATCGCCATGAACTCGAACGGCACCCGGAACAGCAACAGCCCGATGGTCACGCCGATCAGGGCCAGCGGCGCGGTCAGCCAGATCACGAGCGGCTGGCGGAAGGCGTTGAACATCAGCACGACGGCCAGGATCATCGCTGTGAAGCCGTAGGGCGCGGAGCCCGCGAGCCCGGCGTTGGCCTCGCGCGAGGCCTTGTATTCGCCATGCCACTCGAGCTCGTAGCCCGGCGGCAGCTCGATGCCCTCGACCGCGGGCTGCAGGCGCTCCAGCAGCGGCGCGGACAGCTCGCCCGGCAACGGGTCGGCCTGGGCCTTGATCACGGGGAAGCGGTTCACCCGGCGGATGATGGCGTCCACCCACACCACCTCGACGCCCGTCACCAGTTGCGCGACCGGGATGTAGCGCTGCGCGCCGGGGCTGTAGACCAGCACGTTGTCGAGCTGCCCGGCGGTGAGCCGCTCCGCCCGGGGCGCCCGGGAAATGATCGGCACCAGCGTGTCGCCCTCGCGATACACACCTACGTCCTGGCCGGTGAAGGCGCGGTTCAGCGCCGCGCTGACGGCGGTGATGTCCACGCCCGCGCGCTGCGCGGCGATCGGGTCCACGGCGGGCCGCAGCACCGGCACCTTTTCGCGCCAGTCGTCCTGGATGGCGATCGCGCCCGGGTCTTCGGCCATCACCGCCTTGGCGCGAGCGGCGAGGGTGCGCAACACCTCGGTGTCCGGGCCCCGGAACGCGGCCTCGATCTTCTTGCCGCCGCCGCGACCCAGCATGAACTTCCAGGCCTTCACCGCGGCGTCGGGATGGCGCTGCGCCAGGGTTTCCTGCAGCTCGGTGACGAGGCCGGCGATCAGCGCCGGGTCCTCCACGTCCACCAGCAGCTGGCCGTAGGCGCTGTTCGGGTCCTCGGGGCTGTAAGTCAGCATGAAACGCAGCCCGCCCTGGCCGACGAAGGTCGTGACGTGGCTGACGCCAGGCCGGCTGCGCACGTAGGCTTCGGCCGCGGCGAGTTCGGCGGAGGTGCGCTCGATGTCGGTGCCCTGCGGCAGGGACATGTCCACCACGAACTGCGGGCGCGCCGACTCGGGCACGAAACCCGGCGGGACGAAGCCGAAGCCGTAGACCGCGCCGGCCAGCAGGGCGAGCAGCGCGGTCACGGTGGCGAGGCGGTGGCGCAGCGCCGCCCGCAGCAGTCCGCGGTAGCGCTCCAGCACCGGATGCCGGCCGGCACCGAGGTTCTGCTTCACCTTGAGGAACTGCACGCACAGCAGGGGCGTGACGGTGACCGCGAACACCCAGCTCAGCAGCATCGAGTAGAGGATCACCCAGAACAGGGAGCCGGCGTACTCGCCCATGTCGCTGGGCGACAGGCCGATGGCGCTGAAGGCGAGGATGCCCACCGCGGTGCCGCCCAGCAGTGGCCACTTGGTCGCCTCGACCACCGCCACCGCGGCCGGCTCCGGCTCCTCGCCCTGCTGCAGCCGCACCAGGATGCCGTCTGCGACTACGATGGCGTTGTCCACCAGCATGCCCAGCGCGATGATCAGGGCGCCCAGGGAGATGCGCTGCATGGCGATGCCGTCGAGCTGCATCGCCACCAGCGTGCCGGCGACCGTCAGCAGCAGTACGAAGCCGACGATCAGCCCGCTGCGCAGCCCCATGAACACGACCAGCACGGCCACCACGATCGCCACCGCGGCGACCAGGTTGGCCACGAAGCCGTCCACGGCCGCGCGCACCGAGTCGGACTGGTAGGAAATGATGTTGAGTTCCATCCCGACCGGGCGCTGCGACTCCAGCTCCGCCAGGCGCTGGCGCACGGCGTCGCCCATCGTCACGACGTTGCCGCCGGCCACCTGGGAGACGCCGAGCCCGATGGCGGGCCGGCCGTCATGGCGGACCAGCGCCCGCGGCGGCTCGACCAGGCCGCGGTCGATGTCCGCGATGTCCTTGAGGAAGATCACCTGGCCGGCCGTGCCGGCGGCCAGGGCGATGTTGCCGATGGCGGCGACCGAGTCGACCTGCCCGGTGGGCGCGATCTCGATGCGCTGCGCGCCGATCTCGAGGTTGCCGGCCGGCGTGATCACGTTCTGTTGCTGCAGCGCCTGGTAGATCCGTTCCAGCGGGATGCCCAGCTGGGCGGCCCGGGCGGCGGCGATCTCGACGAAGATCGCTTCCCGGGGCGCGCCCAGTGTCGCCACGCTCGCCACGCCGGGCACCAGCATCAGCTCGCGCTGCAGTCGGTCCACGTAGTCGTGGACCTGCTCCAGGCTGTAGCCGTCCCCGGTGACGGCAAAGAACAGCGCATACACCGCGCCGAAGTCGTCGTTGACGACGGAGGGTCCGGCGCCCGGGGGCAACCCTCGCTGGACGTCGGCGATCTTGCGTCGCAGCTTGTCCCAGACCTGTTCGAGTGCCGCCCGGTCGGCGGCAAAGCGCAGGTCGATCTCGACCTTGACCTGCGAGCTGCCCATGCGCGACACCGAGGTGACTTCCTTGAGCTCCTGCAGCTGCTGCACCGCGCCTTCGATCACGTCGGTGACCTCTTCCGCGACCTGCGCGGGCAGGGCGCCCGGATAAGGCGTCGCGATCACGGCCTGGCGGATCAGGAACTCGGGGTCCTCGTAGCGTCCGAGACGCTCGTAGGCGAGATAGCCGCCGACCAATACCAGGGCGCAGGCCACCCACGCGATCGTCCGCCTGGCGAGCGTCCATCCGGCAAAGTTCACGGGCGCCTCCTGCGGCTCAGAGCGGCCGGACCGGCATGCCGTCGCGCAGGTGATGCACGCCGGCGACCACGATCCGCTCGCCGGGGGCGAGGCCTTCCAGCACGACGATATCAGTGCCGCGCACCGCGCCGACCGCGACCGGCCGGCTGCTCACCCGCGAGGTCTCCGGATCCACCACCCAGACCGTCGGCGTGCCGTCGGCCGCGCCGAGCACGGCCGCCAGCGGGACTGCGATCTCGTCGGGACCAGCGGCGTCCGTGTCGGGCAGCACCTCGGCCGGCATGCCCGGCAGCACGGTCACGCCCTCGGGCGGCGTGAAGCCGAGCACGACCTCGTAGGTCTGCGTCTGCGGATCGGTCTCGGTCGCGAAGCTCTTGAGCGTGACCGGGATGGGCCGCTCCGGCAGGCCCTCGAGGATCGCGTAGCCCGCCGCGCGCCGGGGTTCGGCCCGCACGATGCGCTCCGGCACGTGGATCACGATCTCGACCTCGGCCAGGTTCTGCAAGCTGACCACGGGTTCCTTGGCCTGCACGTTCTGGAAGTTCTCGACATGGCGGCGCGCGATGACGCCGGCGAACGGCGCCACCAGGCGCGTGTCCTCGAGTTCCTTGCGTGCGGCTGCGAAGCTGGAGCGGGCCACTTCCAGGGCCGTGCGCTTCTGGTCCACCTCGGCGCGCGCCACCGCCTGGGTCTCTTCCCAGATGCGCCGCACGCGTTCGTAGTCGGTCTGTGCCTTGTTGAATTCGGCGCGGGCGGCGGCGAAGCGGGTTTCGAAGTTGGCCGGATCGAGGCGTGCGATCAGTTGCCCGGCGGCGAGGCGGCTGCCTTCGCGCGCGCCGAACTCGACCACCTGGCCGGGCACGTTGAAGGCGAGTTCCGCCCGCTGCACCGCCCGCACGCGGCCCGGGAAGCGCAGCCCGGAATCACCCGCGACGCTGCTGATCTCGAGGATCACGGCGGGGCGCGACACCTCGGCCGGCGGCGGCGGGGGCGGCTCCTCGCAGCCGGCCAGGGCTGCCGTCCCGGCCAGCGCGATGAGAACGGCGGATACCCTGCTGAAACTGATGCTTCGGCGCACCGGCGCTCTCCTCTTGGTAGGACCGCCAATCTTCCGCAACCCTGCCGCTTGCCGACAATGACCTGGCCGCCCAGAATGGGTACGACCAAGCAACCGGCGGGTGCCCCGATGCGCTTCGGCTACGACGAGTTGACCGGGAGCTTCGGCCAGATCTGGCCGGTGCATGTCGAGCATTTCACCGAACTGCTGATCGCCCTGCGCCGGGAGTTCGGCGGCGACCTGGATCGCATGCTCGTCATGGGCGTGATCGGCCTCAGGACGCTGCCGCGGCGCCGGGTCGAGGGCCGCTCCTATACCGAGTTCCAGGCCGGGCAGTTCGCCGCGCAGGCGATGCCCATCAACGTGCAGTCGATCGCCGACACCACCGGCATCCCGCGCGAGACGGTGCGGCGCAAGGTCGCGGAGCTCGAGGCCGCCGGCCTGGTCGAACGGGAGAACGGCGGCCACCTCGTCGTGACCCCGCGAGCACGCGAAGTCCTTGCGCCCGCGACGCAGGCGACCATGCGCTACCTGGTGGCCGTCGGCGCCGCCTGCGTGGCGGCCACGGACTCCGCCTCCGGCCAGGTGAACACGTAGCGTTCGGGTCGCCGATCGGCCGATCGCTCGCACGAAGTCCCTTTCCCCATTTTGGGGCGTCACTCCATTGCGGTTCCGCGGATGCGTCACGGAATATTCGCAGCCTGTTTCGCAGGAGTAGACGCATGAAGACTTTGAGTGTTGCGCGGCTTCCAAGTGTGGCCGCGATCGTGCTGGCTGTGGCTCCGGTGTTTGCGGCTGACGACCGGGTGCCGGAGACGCAGGGCTTCCACGGCAACCTGCTGCTCGGCGCGGGCTTCTTCGACCTCGAGAGCAACCTCGTGGCAGGCAACGACCTGATCGACGCCAACACCAGCGTGATCACGTCGGTCACGCAGGCGCCGCCATCGAATGACACGACCTATGCCATCGTCAGCGGCGAGTTGTCCTACGTGTTCGGCGACCGGTGGGAAGCGTTTTTCGGCGTCAGTATCGAGGACTACGTGACGCTGGATTTCTCCACGCGGCTGGGCGTCCGCAAGCAGTGGGACGGCGTGGGGGTGCTGGGCGCGAGCTTCGTGACGACGGCCGCCTTGCCGACCGAGGCCTGGGCGGATCCCTACCTCGTGGGCGCGCCCCGCATCGCGACTGAGCGCGACGCCAGCGGTGCGCGGCTCGACTGGTGGCATATTTTCGGCACGAACTTCTTCGCCCGCCTCCAGAGCCGCGAGATCGAGCTCGACACCGAAGCGAGCGGTACGGATCCGGCGCTCGGCCTGGGCGCCGACGAGATCCTCCTGCTGCGGCGCGACGGCACCGACAGCCGCATGACGCTCGGCTATCGCCTGGAGAGCGGGCGCCACACGTGGCAGCCGGAGTTCACCCTCACGACGGCGGACCGGGACGGCGATGCGATTGCGGCCGACGCAAACATGCTGCAGTTGTCCTACCGTTACCGCGGCGACACATGGACGCTGGCGGCTTCGGCATCCGTCTTCCAACGGGAGTACGACGAAGCCAATCCGGTGTATGGCCTGAAGACCGATGCAGACGGATACGCGGTTTCGCTGTCGGCTTTCCGGAAGCTGGACCTTGGCGTGGGCGACTGGCGTGCCTTCGCCAGCATCATCCATGCCGAACACGATTCCGACGTCGACTTCCACGACGCTTCGGCCCTGGCTGCCAGCGTGGGCCTCGCGTATTTCTTCGGACGATAGGGAGGCGCTGCCGGCCCAGCTGAATTAACGGGACAGGGTCCGATCTCGCCCGGCGGTCTAGACTTGGGGTCTGAATGCATTGCCAGGAGGCTCCCGTCATGCCGATGACTTCCGTCAATCCCGCCACCGGCGAAGAGATTTTCCGTGCCGCGGGGCATCGCCCGCAGCAGGTCGAGGCGATTCTCGCCGACGCCGCCAACGCCGCGCCCGCATGGCGGGATCTCGGCGTCGAGGCGCGCTGCAAGCTCCTCGAACAGGCTGCAAAGCAGCTCGACTCGAAGCGCGACGAACTCGCTGAGCTCATGTCGCTGGAAATGGGCAAGCTCATCGGCGAGGCGAAGGCCGAGATCGAGAAATGCGCCAAGGCCTGCCGCTACTACGCGGAGCATGCGCCGGGCTTTCTCGCCGACGAACAGATCGGGACCGACGCGAGCCGCAGTCTCGTGACCTACCAGCCGCTCGGCACCATCCTCGCGGTGATGCCGTGGAACTTCCCGTTCTGGCAGGCGATCCGTTGCGCCGCCCCGGCCATGGCGGCCGGCAACACGGTGCTCTTGAAGCACGCGTCCAACGTGCCGCAGTGCGCGGTCGCGATCGAGCGGGTGTTCGAGGAGGCCGGCTTCCCCGACGGGGTGTTCCGCACCTTGCTGGTGGGCAGCGACGCGGTGGACGCGCTGGTCGCCGACGACCGGGTCCACGCGGTCTCGCTCACCGGCAGCGACGCGGCGGGGCGCGCGATCGGCAAGGCGGCGGGCGCACATCTCAAGAAGTCGGTGCTGGAACTCGGTGGCTCCGACGCCTTCATCGTGCTCGCGGACGCCGACTTGGAGGAGGCGGTGGCGCACGGGGTGAAGTCGCGTTTCCAGAACGCCGGGCAGAGCTGCATCGCGGCCAAGCGTTTCATTCTCGAGGACACCATCGCCGACGAGTTCCTCGAGCGCTTCGCTGCGGTCGCGGCCGAACTCGTGCCGGGCGATCCGCGTGCAGCGGACACGACGCTCGCGCCCATGGCGCGCGCGGACCTGCGCGACGAGCTGCACGCGCAGGTGACCGATGCCATCGAGAAAGGCGCGAAGGTGGTGACGGGGTGCCACCCCCTGGATGGTCCGGGGGCGTTCTATGCCGCATCGGTGTTGCGCGGGATCGCGCCGGGCATGCGCGCCTGGGAGGAGGAGCTGTTCGGTCCCGTGGCGCTGGCGATCACGGTCAGCGACGCGGACGCGGCGATCGAGGTGGCCAATTCCAGCCCACTGGGGCTCGGCGGCACGGTGTTCACGCGCGACAAGGAGCGCGGCGAGTCTCTCGCGCGGCGCCTGGCCTGCGGCTCGGCTTTCGTGAACGGGATGGTGAAGAGCGATCCGCGCCTTCCTTTCGGCGGCGTGAAGCAATCCGGTTATGGCCGGGAGTTGTCGCGCCACGGCCTGATGGAGTTCGTCAACGCGAAGACGTTGTGGATCGCTTGAAGAGCTAGTTGAAGTGCGCGTCTTCACGCGAGGCCGATCCGTTGGCCTCGCGCGGACGCGCCGCGGACTGTCAGTCCTCCACCACGAACGTCAGTTTCATGATGACGCGGAATTCGGTCAGCTCGCCGTTGTCGCCGATGACCGCTTCCTGTTCTTTCACCCAGACGCTCTTCAGGTGCTTGATCGTCTTGCTGGCGCGCTTCACGCCTTCGCGGATGGCGTCCTCGAAGCTCTTCGTCGAAGCGGCGCTGATTTCGGTGATTTTCGCAATGCTCATGCTCGTTCCTCCTTGCAGGACCCGCGTGCGACGGGCCGCGTTTTTCTGTCGATGTACCTGAAGTGTAGAAGGGGCTGCGCTTTACGCCAGCGCAGTCGCGACTGTCGCCACCAGCCGGCCGCAACTGGACGGTGACCAAGCGGTGGGCTAACTTTCGGCTGAGTCAACCAAGGAGTGATCCCGATGTTCAGACAGCAATTCGTTCACATGGTCGCCCTGTGCGTGGCGGTGTCCCTCGGCATGGCGGGCATGGTCTCGACCGCGTCGGCGGGGGTGATCGGCAGCCGCGTGGTCGTGGAGCAGGCCGAGCGGGCCGACACCGTGGCGCGGGTCCAGGCCGTGCTCGATCGCGAGGGCGTGCAGGCGCAACTGGTGGCGCTCGGGGTGGATCCTTCGATGGCTCTCGAGCGTGTCGCGGCATTGACGGACGAGGAGCTGCGCCAGCTCGACGGTCGCCTCTCGGAACTGCCCGCAGGAGCGGGGGCGGTCGAGGTCGTCGGCATCGTGTTCATCGTGCTGTTGATTCTCGAACTGGTCGGTATCACCAACATCTTCACGTCGATCTGATTCGCACGGCCGCGTGGCGGTGAGCGCGCGCGCCCTGGCACCGCTGGCAGCCCTCGCTCTGCTGGCCGGGTCGGGGTGCGCCGGCCCGCGGCCGTGGCTGTCCGCCTCGCCGGCGCTGCAGGGAATCGATGCCCCGGTGGAGCTGGCCGCCACGCCCTTCTTTCCGCAGCAGGATCTGCATTGCGGGCCCGCCGCGCTGGCCACGGTGCTGGGCGCGGCGGGGACCGCCGCCGATCCCGGCGTCCTGGCCGACGAGGTCTACACCCCCGGCCTCGGCGGCAGCCTGCAGCTGGAGCTCGCGGCGGCGGCGCGCAGCCGCGGTTACCTCCCCTATGTCGTGGCGCCGGAGCCCGACGCCCTGCTGGCGGAGCTGGTCGCCGGTCGCCCGGTGCTGGTGCTGCAGAACCTCCGCCTGCGCAGCTGGCCGGCCTGGCATTACGCCGTGCTCGTGGGCGCCGATCCGCTCACGGAACGGGTATTGCTGCGCTCGGGCGCCGAGCGGCGCCTGAGGATGCCCGCGGGACGTTTCCTGCAAAGCTGGGACCGGGCGGATCGCTGGGGCCTGGTGTTGCTCGAGCCGGGCACGTTGCCGGCGAAGCCGCAGCGGGCGAACTATTTCGGCGCCGTCGCGGGCCTGGAGGAGAGCGGTCGCTACGTCGCGGCCGCAAGCGCCTGGTCGGCGGCGTTGCGCGCGTGGCCAGGCGATCCGGTGGCACGTTTCGGCCAAGCGACGGCCTGGCAACTCGGGGGTGAACTGGACGCCGCGCGCGCCGCTTACGAGGCGCTGCTCGCAGACGAGCCGCAACATGCCGCGGCACTGAACAACCTCGCCGGACTGCTGGGCGATCTCGGTTGCCGGTCCACGGCGTTGGAACTCGCCTCCAGGGCGCACCGCGCCGCGCCGCCGGGCAGCGCCATCGAGGCCGCCGTGCTGGACACGAAAGCGACGCTCGAGGGCCTGCCGGTGGGCGAGGGCGGTGCGCACTGCGACAGCCCCGTCCTGCGCGGCCCGCCGTGAAGGCTGCGCGGTCCGCCATGCACGCGAATGCTGCGACTTTCCCGGACGTCGCCGGGCGGGTGGGCTCGTATACTCCGCTCGCACCTGGGACGTTAATTCTGGAGTTGAGCGATGACTGACCTGGACTGGGTCACGCCCGGCGGATTGCCGCTGCAGGCCCCGCGCGAGGACGTGCCGCTGCGCATCACGCGCCGCGGCGCCGATCTTTATCACGAGCCGCTGCTTAACAAGGGCTCCGCCTTCAGTCCGCAGGAGCGCGTCACGCTCGGCCTCGACGGCCTGCTGCCGAGCCGTGTGAACACCATGGCGCAACAGGTGCGCCGCATCCACATGACGCTGGACCGGCTGCGCGACCCCTTCGACAAGTACCTCGAATTATCCGGTCTCCAGGATCGCAACGAGCAGCTCTTCTACCGTGTGCTCTGCGACCAGCTCGAGGCGCTGATGCCGATCGTCTACACCCCCACGGTCGGCAGGGCGACGCGCGAGTTCAGCCACGTGTTCCGCCGGGCGCGCGGCATCTGGATCACGCCGGATCACCGCGGGCGCATCGCCGAGACGCTGCGGGCTGCGACCGTCGGGCGTCCCGTGAAGCTCATCGTCGCCACGGACAACGAGTCGATCCTCGGCATCGGCGACCAGGGTGCGGGCGGCATGGCGATCGCCATCGGCAAGCTGTCGCTGTATTGCGCGGCGGGGTGCATCCACCCGGCTTACACCCTGCCGATCAGCCTCGACGTCGGCACCGACAGCGCTTCCCTGCTGGAGGACGAGTTGTACCTCGGCTGGCCGGGGCGGCGCCTGCGCGGCGAGGCCTACGATGCCCTGCTCGAGGAGTTCATCGAGGCCGTGACGGAGGTGTTCCCCGGCGTTTTGCTGCAGTGGGAAGACTTCCGCAAGGACAATGCATCGAACCTGCTGGATCGCTACCGCGACCGGCTGCCATCCTTCAACGACGATATCCAGGGCACGGGCGCGGTGTGCCTCGCCGGGGTGCTGACCGGGTTGATGAGCACCGGCGGCGAGCTGGCGAAGCAACGCGCAGTGGTACACGGCGCGGGCGCCGCGGGGCTCGGCATCACCCGTCAACTGACCAACGCGATTCGCGCGGCGGGCGGAGACGAGTATCCGGTCGCGGTACTCGACAGCCGGGGCCTGCTGGTCGGCGACAACTTCCGGGACGGCTACAAGGCGGAGCTCGCCTGGCCCGTCGAGGTGGCGGAACGGCACGGCCTCGGCAGCGAGGGCGGGGCCGAGCTCGAGGAGGTGGTGGAGAAGTTCCGCCCCACGATCCTGGTCGGCGTGTCGGGCCAGTCCGGCGCCTTCAACGAGCGCGTGATCCGCAGCATGGCGAGCCATGCGTCAAGGCCCATCGTCATGCCGTTGTCCAACCCGACCGATTATGCGGAAGCGCGCCCCGAGGAAATCCTGCGCTGGAGCGAGGGCCGCGCACTCGTCGCCACCGGCAGCCCCTTCGCCGACGTGGTGCTGGACGGGCGCCGTCACGTGATCGGCCAGGGCAACAACGTGTTCATCTTCCCGGGCCTCGGCCTCGGCGCCCTGCTGAGCGAAGCACGGTTCGTCTCCGACGGCATGATCGCGGCTGCCGCGCGCACCCTCGCCGAACTGGCCCGCCAGCAATCGATCGGCGAGAGCCGGCTGTACCCGTCCGTGTCGCAACTCGGGGAGTGCGCACGCCAGGTGGCTGCGGCCGTGATGCGGACCGCCAGCGAGGAGGCGTTGTGCCCGGCGTTGACGGAGGCGGACGTGGAGGCAAGGCTCGCGGCCGCGCGCTGGGCGCCGAACTACCCGGACTACGAGGCGGGCTGAGTCGGACTGGGGCGGGCCGAATCGATCCGGCCCGAGTGCTCGGGCCGCGCGGGATGCCAGAGGCCTCACTCGCCGACGCCGAGCTCCAGCCGGAGGAACACCAGGTTGTCGTCGGCGCGCGGCGCTTCGCCCGGTTCCGCCACCGAGATGCGCTCCGGGTCCAGGCCGCCGTCCTCCACCAGGTTGTTGCGCACCGCCGCGGCGCGTTCCATGGCGAGCAACCGGAGTTCCTGGGGGTCGACCTGCTGTTGTTCGAGCAACGCCGCGCGCAACGCCTCGATATAGTCCGTCTCGTCGAGCACCGGTTCGTCGCTGTCCTCGGGCGTCGTCGTGTGCTCCGCCTGCAGCGCGTCCAGCGCCTCGGCGTCCTGGACCTCGGTGTACATGCTCTCCATGATCAGCCGCAGCGGGTCGCCGTCCTTGCCGCTGCCTTCGCCGGCCTCGAAGCGCGCGGAGATTGCCGCGTCCAGCTGCCGCTGGCGCATGACCCGGCCGTCGCGCTGTTCGTCGTAGGCGGCGCCGACCTGCAGCGCCAGTTCGGGTCGCTGCGCCAGCGCCTCGGCGAGTTGCGCGAGTTCCTCGGCCTCGGGTCCCTGCAGGTCGGGATCCCCCGCCACGAAGCCGACGAACTCGAGATCGACCTCCGCGGCGTCGCCACCCAGTAGCGAGGCGAGAAAACGGAATGGCGCAGTGATGATCTTGCCCAGCACGTTGCCCAGCGCCTTGAATACGAGGGGCGCATAGCGGAACTGCGGATCATCGATGTCTCCGCTCACGGGCACTTCGAGATCGATCCGCCCCTGTGCATCGGTCAACAGCGCCACGGCCAGGTCCAGCGGCAGATCCAGCGCACCGGGCTCATCCACCTTCTCGCCCAGCTCGAGGTTGTTGATGACCATGCGGTTGTTGGCCTCGAGCCGGCCGTCGCGGATCGACCAGCTGAGATCCACGTCCAGGCTCCCGTCGGCAATCTCGCGCCCGGCGAATTTCACCGTATAGGGCGTCAGGTTCGGCATCTCGATGTTGCGGAAGTCGAGCTCGAGGTCCATCAGTTCCTTGGGCGCGAATGCGTTGACCTGCCCGCGGACGGTGGCGGCGCCGTCCTCGTTCACGTCGCCGTCGAGCTCCACGCGGGCCGGTGTCGGGCTGCCGGACGTGATGGCGGAGATGGACCCCTCCATTGGCTTCACCAGCGCAGTGAAGGGGATGGGCAGGTTCAGGTCGGTGAAATCCATCGTGCCCGCGGCGATCTCGACCCGCCCGACACCGATGGCGAAAGGCTCGGTCTCGGCCTCGGTCTCGGCCTCGGTCTCGGCCTCGGTGTCCGCCCCGGTTTCTGCCTGGGCCGTCTCCCCGTTTTCGGCGTCGCGCACGATGGCGGTGAGATTCAGCTCGCCGTCCTCGTTGACCAGCACCCGGAGGAACGGCTCGGACAGCGCCACGTTCCCGATGCGCAGGCTCTGCTCCGCCAGCGACAGGTCGATGGCTTCCGCATCCAGTGTCTGCCAGCCGATGAGCTGTTCGTCCTTGCCGGGGAGCCGGCTGTCGAGCGCGCGCAGCGACGCCTTGCCGGCATAGGCGAAGGGCTCGGCGTCGGTGATCGTGATGCGACCCTCGGCGGCGGTGAGCAGGCTCTTCACCTCGAGATTCATCGCCTCGTCCGTGTACGGCAGTCCCGGGAGCAGGGACAAGGCCTCGACGCCGAGGTCCAGCCCGACGTCCAGCGGTGCGGCGCGCACGGCGCCGGACAGGGACAGCGTGCCACCCGAGGCGGCCGTGGCCTCGAGTGACAGGTCGGCGCGGTGGCCCTCCGTGCTCCGGTAGTCGGTCAGGGCCAGCCCGATGTCCTCGAGCGCGACGCGCACGGGGCGCGGTGCCGCGCGGTCCTCGAAAGCCACGCGCCCGCCGTCGATCCTGAACGCGCCGACCTCGATGGCGAGGCCCGGCCCCGTCTCGTCCGGCTCGCCTGCGTCGGCATCGGCATCCGCATCGGCATCGCGATCCGCAGCATCGCCCGGCGGCATGAGCGCGGCCACCAGGTCGATCGTTCCATCGTTCAGCCTGCGCAATTCGACGTCCGGCTGCGCCAGGTCTACCGAACCGATGTCGAGTGTTGCGCCGGCGAGGTCGAACTCGATGGCTTCCGCACGGGTCTCGGGCAGTCCGAGCAGCGCCTCGCCGGAGCTGCGTTGCGCGACCTCGAGACCGGTCAGCACGGCGCGGCCCTCCCGCACGCGAAAGTCGAGCGCCTCGCCGCCGCCATCGAGCACGTACTCGAAGCCGAGCCCCAGGCGCGCGTCGCCGGTCAGTTCGGCGTCGAAGTCATGCCGCACGTATTCCCACAGGGGCGCCACCGCGAGCCCTTCCATCTCGATCGTGCCGGACGACGCCAGCGGGGCCACTGCGAAGCTGCCGCTCCAGCGCGTCGTGCCGCCACCCGGCCCGGTGGCCTCGAGGCTGTAGAGCCCCTCGCGCTCGGGGAGCGTGGCGAAGTCCTGCATGGTGAAACTGAGCGGGCCGAGCGACATCGACCAGTCATCGGGATGAGCCTCGTCCTCGATGGCGAGCCGGCCCTCCACCAGCGAGACGTTGTGCAGCACCAGCCGAGTCGGTGCGTCGCCGGGTTCGGTCTCGGGTTCCGCGGGAGTCTCCGGTGGCGGCAGGCGGTCGAGCATGCGCTCGAAATTGCCGATGCCGTCCGCGCCGCGATGCAGCCGTAGCGCCGGTTGCTCGAGGGACAATTCGCTGAAGGTCCAGGCGCGCCGCCAGACGCTGGAGACGGAGAAATCCATGACCAGGCGCTGGAAGGCGAGCATCGGCCCGGACACCGGGTCGTCGATCGACAGCCCTTCCACCGTGAGCCGGAACAGGTAGGGGTTGAAGCGGATCTTCTCGACCGCAAGGTCCACCCCGAGATGTTCCTCGGCCAGCTTCGGCGCCTGGTTGCGGGCCACCCACGGCAGCAGCAGGAATCCGACGAGCGTGTAGACCAGCACCGCCAGCAGCGCCCACAGGCGCCATCCCTGGAGTCGGAGCCGCCGCCGCCATTCGGCGACGCGGCCCTCCCTTGAGCCGCTTCCCTCGGTCATACGCTCAGGATAGTCCGAAACGGACCGGTCTTCAGTCTTCGACGATGAAGCTGCGCAGCTGTTCGGAGCGCGTCGGGTGCCGCAGCTTGCGCAGCGCCTTGGCCTCTATCTGGCGGATGCGCTCGCGCGTCACGTCGAACTGCTTGCCGACTTCCTCGAGGGTGTGGTCGGTGTTCATGTCGATGCCGAAACGCATGCGCAGCACCTTGGCTTCGCGCGGCGTGAGTCCCGCGAGCACGGCGTGCGTGGTTTCCTTGAGGCCTTCGCCGGTCGCGGAGTCGATCGGGGACAGCACCGAGCCGTCCTCGATGAAATCGCCGAGATGCGAATCCTCGTCGTCGCCGATGGGCGTCTCCATGGAGATCGGCTCCTTGGCGATCTTCAGCACCTTGCGCACCTTGTCCTCGGGCATCTCCATGCGCACGGCCAGCTCGTCCGGCGTCGGCTCGCGGCCCATCTCCTGCAGCATCTGCCGCGAGATGCGGTTCAGCTTGTTGATGGTCTCGATCATGTGCACCGGGATGCGGATGGTCCGCGCCTGGTCGGCGATCGAGCGCGTGATGGCCTGGCGGATCCACCAGGTGGCGTAGGTCGAGAACTTGTAACCGCGGCGGTATTCGAACTTGTCCACCGCCTTCATCAGGCCGATGTTGCCTTCCTGGATGAGGTCGAGGAACTGCAGGCCCCGGTTGGTGTACTTCTTCGCGATGGAGATCACCAGGCGCAGGTTGGCCTCGACCATCTCCTTTTTCGCACGGCGAGCCTTGGCCTCGCCGATGGACATCTGGCGGCTGATTTCCTTGATGTCGCCGACGGTGAGGCCGCTCTCCTGCTCGAGGGCGATCAGCTTCTTCTGCGCGCGCTCGATTTCCGGGCGCAGCTTGCCGAGCGCGGAGGAGTGCTTGCGCTTGGCGCGGATCTGCTTCTCGATCCAGTCGGAGCTGGTCTCGTTCTGCGGGAAGCTGGCGAGGAAGTCGCGCTTCGGCATGCCGGCCTGGCGCACGGCCAGCGCCATGATCTGGCGTTCCTGGCTGCGGATGTGGGCCACCGTGCCGCGCAGGTTGTTGCTCAGCTCCTCGAACAGCTTCGGCGACATCTTCAGCTGCATGAACTCGTCGGTCAGCTGGGCGCGCGCCTTGCGCGTCTTCGGGTCGTCGATGCCTTCTTTCGCGAGCAGCGTCTTGACCTGCTTGTGCAGCCGGCCGATCTTCTTCAGCCGCCTGCTGACCTCGGCGGGGTCCGGCCCGGTGTCGGCGGGTTCGGCGTCCTCGTCGTCGTCATCGTCTTCGCTGTCCTTGGCCTTGGCTTTCGCCTTGGCCTTGTCGTCCGCGCGGTTGCCCGGCTGGGCGACCTCGTCGCTCTGGTCGGGGTCGATGAAGCCCACGATGAGGTCGGCCAGGCGCACTTCGCCGGCCTCGTGCGCCGCGTACTGCTTGAGCAGCAGCTCGATGGTGCCGGGGAACTCCGACAGGGCGTGGCGGACCTGCTCGAGACCTTCCTCGATGCGTTTCGCGATACGGATTTCGCCTTCGCGGGTCAGCAGCTCGACCGTGCCCATTTCGCGCATGTACATGCGCACCGGGTCCGTCGTGCGGCCGAATTCGCTGTCCACGCTGGCCAGCGCGGCCGCCGCTTCCTCGGTATCGTCGTCGTCCGCGGCCACCGCCGTGTCGGCCATCAAGAGCTCTTCGGCATCCGGCGCCTTCTCGTAGACGGTGATGCCCATGTCATTGATGGTGTTGACAATATCCTCGATCTGCTCCGGGTCGACGATGTCGTCCGGGAGGTGATCGTTCACTTCCGCGTAAGTGAGGTAGCCCTGTTCCTTGCCGCGGGCGATCAGCAGCTTGATCTGGGACTGCTTCTCATCAGGCAGAGCATTACGTCGATCAGTCACTCAGCGGCCCTCATACGGGTTAAAAATCGAATCGCACAGCATAGCATTGCCACGCCCTGTTTGGACAAGAATAATGTTCAACCGTTCACTGGCCGGCGCGCGAGGCGAGCGGTCAGGGCCTTGAGTTCTTCCCGCTGCCCGGCATTCAGCGGGGCGGTTCGAGAGGCTTCGAACAGGGCCTCGTGGCGGTTTCGCACCTCCTCGTATTCGAGGTGGTCCAGGCAGTCCTGCAACTCGCGTGAGGCCACGTCTTCCGCCGTCACCAATTCGGCGGCGGCGAGCTTCTGCAGGTGCGGCCAGGCCTCGTGGTCGCGCCAGCGTTCCAGGAGCCCACCCGTGGTGAGATTGGGGCTCTGCGCCACGTCTTCAAGGAGGGCGGCCAAGAGGTCCATGCCGGGACGGTCCAGCCCGGCGAGATCCGGCGACAGCCTCGCCTCGGCGGCCCGGGCGGGGAAGTGCACCACCAGCGTGATGGCGCGGCGCACCAGGCTGGTGCGGCCCGGCGGCTGGCTGCGTGGGCGGGCAGGCGGGGGCGGGGGGCGCGGCGGCGCCGCCGACGCGGCAGAATCGACGAAGCGCGCATAGCCGGCCTCGTCCATGCCGACGGCCCGGGCGATTCGCCCTACCAGCAGGGCGCGAAACACGCCGTCCGGCACCCGCGCAAGTAGCGGCTTGGCCAGTTCCGCGAGGCGCGCCCGGCCGTCGATGCTGCTCATGTCCACGCGCGAGGCGAGCTCGTCGTGCAGGTACTCGGACAGCGGGAGGGCGTCGTCGAGGCGGGCGGTGAACGCCGCGGCCCCCTCGGCGCGCACCAGCGAATCCGGGTCCTCGCCCTCGGGCAGGAACAGGAAGCGGATCTGGCGTCCTTCGCGCAGCGTGGGCAGCGCGTTCTCGAGGGCGCGCCAGGCGGCCTGGCGTCCGGCGCGGTCGCCGTCAAAGCAGAACACGACTTCCTCGGTGACCCGGAACAGCCGCTCGAGATGCTCCGGCGTGGTCGCCGTGCCGAGCGTCGCCACCGCCCAGGGGATCCCGGCCTCGTGCAGTCCGACCACGTCCATGTAGCCCTCGACCACCAGCAGGCGGGGAATCTGCCTGAGCGCCTGGCGCGCCTCGTAGAGGCCGTAGAGTTCGCGGCCCTTGTGGAACAGCGCGGTCTCGGGCGAGTTCAGGTACTTCGGCTCGTCCGCGCCCAGCACCCGCCCGCCGAAGGCGATCACCCGCCCGCGTGCGTCGCGGATCGGGAACATCAGGCGTCCCCGGAAGCGGTCGTAGAATCCACCCTGGTCGCGCTCGATGACCAGTCCGGCCGCGGCCAGGCGCGCCGTGGCGGCATCGTCCGTGCCGAACTGCCTGAGCAGTCCGTCCCAGGCGTCCGGGGCATAACCGATGCCGAAGGTGGCGGCGGTCTTGCCGCTGATGCCCCGGCCCTTCAGGTAGCGCACCGCGTCGGGCTGGCGCTTGAGCTGGGCCTGGTAATGTCCGGCGGCCGCCGCGAGCACGCTGTAGAGATCCGGGCGCCGGTCCGTGCCGGGGCTTTCGTCGCGCGGCACCTCGAGCCCGGCGAGCGAGGCCAGCTCCTCGACGGCCTCGGGGAAGCCGAGGTGCTCGTAGTCCATCAAAAAGCCGAGCGCGGTGCCGTGCGCGCCGCACCCGAAGCAATGATAGAACTGCTTCGTCGGGCTGACGGTGAAGGAGGGGGTCTTCTCGCCGTGGAAGGGGCAGCAGGCCTTGTACTCGCGCCCGGCTTTTTTCAGCGGCACGCGTGCATTGATCACTTCAACGATATCCGTGCGGCTCATCAACTCGTCGATGAAGCTGGCCGGAATCAATCCCATCAGCGTGCGGCCATCAGCGTGCGAATCGTGTCATGCGGTCAGCCCGCGAGGATGGCCTTCACGCGGGCGCTCAGCACGGCCATGTCGGCGCGGCCCTGGGCCTCGGTGCGCAACTCGGCCATGACGCGGCCCATGTCTTTCATGGACGTGGCGCCGGTCTTCTCGATCGTGCTGCGGATGAGTGCATCGAGCTCGGCGGCCGACAGGGGCTCGGGGAGGTAGCCGGAGAGCACGTCGATCTCGGCGGCCTCGCGGTCGGCGAGGTCGTCGCGCCGGCCGGCGCGGTACTGTTCGATGGACTCGCGCCGCTGCTTGATCATCTTCTCGATGACGCCGAGCACGGCGGTGTCGTCGAGCTCCACCCGCTCATCGACCTCGCGCTGCTGGATGGCGGCGAGCGCCATGCGGATCACGCCGAGCCTGGCCTTGTCGCCGGAGCGCATGGCCTGCTTCATGTCTTCCCTGAGGCGGTTTTTGACGGACATGGCGGCGAGATTGCCCCGGGGCGGGCGTGGGGGTCAGAATAGACGCTTGCGGCGGGACTGCTCGCGCTGGATCCGCTTGGCGTGACGCTTCACGGCCGCGGCCTTCTTCCGCTTGCGTTCCTGGGTCGGCTTCTCGTAGAACTCCCTGCGACGCAGTTCGGTCAGGACGCCGGCCTTTTCACAGGCCCGCTTGAAGCGCCGCAGGGCGGCATCGAAGTATTCATTTTCGCGTACGCGTACACCAGGCATTAAAGCTCACCACCGTCACGTTTGGCTGGGCCCGGCGACTGGTCTGGCCGGGTAAAGACCGACCATTCTAGCGGGCCTCGCGGGTGAAAGCCAGTAGGAGAACAGGAAAAGATCATGCGGATTCTGGGCATCGAAACGTCCTGTGACGAGACCGGCGTGGCCGTCATGGACGGGGAGCGCGGCCTGCTGGCGCACGGGCTCTACAGCCAGGTGCAGCTGCATGCCGAGTTCGGCGGCGTGGTGCCGGAACTGGCCTCGCGCGACCACGTCCGCAAGCTTTTACCCATGATAAAACAGGTGCTTGCGGAGGCCGGCAGCGCGCCGGAAGAGATCGACGGGGTGGCGTATACCGCCGGTCCCGGACTGATCGGCGCCCTGCTGGTCGGCGCCTGTCTCGGGCGCAGTCTTGCCTGGGCCTGGGGTGTGCCGGCCGTCGGCGTGCACCACATGGAGGGCCACCTGCTGGCGCCGATGCTCGAGGACCCGGCCCCGTCGTTCCCCTTCATCGCCCTGCTGGTTTCCGGCGGCCACAGCATGCTCGTCGAGGTCACGGGCCTCGGGCGCTACCGGGTGCTCGGCGAGACGCTCGACGATGCCGCCGGCGAAGCCTTCGACAAGACCGCCAAGGTGCTGGGGCTCGGCTATCCGGGTGGGCCTGAGCTGGCCCGCCTCGCCGAGGGCGGCTCTCCCGGGCGCCTGCGGCTGCCGCGCCCGATGCTCAACCGGCCCGGGCTGGATTTCAGCTTCAGCGGCCTGAAGACCGCGGTCATCACCGGAATCCGCGATCTCGACATGGACGAAAACGCCCGGGCGGACGTGGCCTGGGAGTTCCAGGAGGCGATCGTAGACACGCTCGTCGGCAAGAGCCTGCGCGCCGCGGAACAGACCGGGATCCAGCGGCTGGTGATCGCCGGCGGCGTGGGCGCCAACCGGCGGCTGCGCGAGCGCCTCGCGGCGGCGGCGCAGGAGATCGGCGCGGAGGTGTTTTATCCGCGGCTCGAGTTCTGCACCGACAATGGCGCGATGATCGCCTACGCCGGTATGCTGCGCCTGGCAGCCGGCGAAGCGGAATCGCCGGCCATCGAGGCGCGGGCCCGCTGGGACCTGGAAACCCTGCGCCCGCCCGGCGCGGCAACATCCGGCGCATCGCCGGCCAACTGAGGACAACGGTGGACACGATATTTCTCAATGACCTGCGCGTGGAGACCGTCATCGGCATCTACGAGTGGGAGCGGCGCATCCGCCAGACCGTCAGCATCAACCTCGAGATCGCAGCGGACATCCGGCGCGCCGCCGCCTCCGACAGCATCGAGGACACGCTGAACTACAAGGCGGTCGCCAAGCGCCTCATCGAGTTCGTCGAGGGCTCCAGCTTCCAGCTGGTCGAGACCCTCGCCGAACGCATCGCCGCGATCGTCTGCACCGAGTTCGACGTGCCCCGCGTCAAGGTGACGCTCAACAAGCCCGGGGCGATCCGCGGCGCGCGCGACGTGGGCGTGTGCATCGAGCGGACCTCGGCGGATTTCCATGCCTGAGGTCTACATCGGCGCCGGCAGCAACGTGGAACCCCGTCGCCACCTCGGGCTGGGGCTGCGGGCGCTGGCCGAGCGCTTCGGGGTGCTCCGCCTTTCGCCGGTCTATCGCAACAGTCCGGTCGGGTTCAGCGGCGAGGATTTCCTCAACCTGGTGATCGCCTTCGAGACCGAGGACGACGTGCACGAGGTGGTCGCGGCGCTGGGCGCCATCGAGGCGGCCCATGGCCGGGTCCGGGGCGAGGAGAAATTCGCGCCGCGCACGCTGGATCTCGACCTGTTGCTGTACGGCGACCTCGTGATCGACGAGCACGGCGTGCAGCTGCCGCGCGACGAGATCACCCGTTATCCCTTTGTCCTGCGACCGCTGGCGGACCTCGCCGGGGATCGCATCCACCCGGTGCTCGGCCGGAGCTTCTCCGAGCTGTGGGGAACTTATGACGGCGCGCGCCATCCACTCACCCGGGTGGAGGGCGATTTCGCCGCGGAGGTTGCGTTATGAAGATTTCACGTCCGGTGCGCCGTCTGCCCGCCGTATTGCTGGGTCTTGCCCTGGCCGCCTGTGGCGGCGGTTCGAGCGACCCTGAACCGATCACCAGCGAGTGCAGCATCGCCGCCCAGAACCAGGCGGTCTACGAGACCATGCAGCAGTGGTATTTCTGGTACGAGGAACTCCCGGAGGTCGATCCGGCGAGCTTCGAGTCGCCCGAGGCGCTGCTCGACGCCTTGCGCTTCGAACCGCTCGATCGATTCAGCTACATCACCACCCAGGCGGAGGAAGAGGCCCTGTTCGGCGAGAGCCAGTTCGTCGGCGTGGGTTTCCGCTCGGTCGAGGACGACGGCGTGCAGGTCGCGGTGGACGTGTTCGAGGGGGGACCGGCCGACGACGCCGGGCTGGTGCGCGGCAGTCGCATCCTCGCCGTGGACGGCGTGCCGATCGAGGAGGTGCTGGCGAGCCCGGAGGGCTTCTCGGGCTCGCTGGGGCCCAGCGAGATCGGCTACCAGTTCGAACTGACCTTCGAGAACCCGGACGGCGAGGTGCTGAATCCCATCCTGACCAAGGCCGTCGTCACCATTCCGCCGGTCACCGGGACGCGCGTCTTCGAGGTGGATGGCGTCACCACCGGCTACCTCGTGTTCCGCAATTTCACGGAACCGGGTGTGCCGGCGCTGAACACGGCCTTCGATACCTTCTCCGCGGCAGGCGTCACGCAACTGATCGTTGACCTGCGCTACAACGGCGGCGGGCTCATCAGCGTGACGGAGCATTTCGCCGACCTGCTCGCCAGCCGCACCGCGCCGGGCCAGGCGTTCGCGCGCTACATCTACAACGACCAGAACAGCAACCGCAACCAGACGTTCTTCTTCACCAGCGACCCGCCCGACCGCGCGCTGCTGCTCGACAAGGTGGTGCTCATCACGACCGAGTCCACTGCCTCGGCCTCGGAAATCCTGGTCAACAGCCTGCCGCCCTACATCACCGCCGCCACCGTAGGCAGCGCGACTTTCGGCAAGCCGGTCGGCCAGCTCGGGTTCCTGTTCTGCGAACAGGTGCTGCGCCCGGTGTCTTTCGAGACGGTCAACAGCCTGAACGTGGGCGGCTATTTCGATGGCATCGAGCCGCTTTGTGCCGCCGGTGACACGCTGGACGTGCCCTTCGGCACGCCGGGTGAGGCCTCGTTCGACGCCTCAGTGCACTGGCTGCAATTCGGTTTCTGTCCGCAGGCCGATATCGCCGTCGAATTCGAGCGCCAGCGCGAATTCCGCAGCGACCCGCCGCGCTACCGGCCGAACAATGCGTTCTAGTGTCAAAAGCCGAGGTGCCGCCCGCCGTCCACGGCGATGACCTGGCCGTTGACGTAGCGGCCCTCGGCGGCGAGGTACAGCGCACAGGCGGCGATGTCCGCCGGTGAACCGGTGCGTCCGAGCGCGATGCCGGCGACGGTGGCGGCCTTCTCCTCGTCCGGGACGCCGCTTTCCGGCCACAGGATCGCCCCCGGCGCGATGCCGTTGACGCGGATCTCCGGGCCGAGCTCGCCGGCCAGCGCGTAGGTCAGCATCTCGAGCCCCGCCTTCGCGGCGCAGTACACCGGATGGCCGGGCAAGGGCCGGCGCGCGTGCACGTCGAGCATGTTGATGATCAGCCCGCCGTCGCGCCGCAGCCACGGCGCGGCCGCCTGGGACAAAAACAGCGGCGCACGCAGGTTGCTGCCGACCAGGTCGTCCCATTGCTCGAGGCTGATGGTGCCGACGGGCGTCGGATAGAAGCTGGACGCGTTGTTCACCAGGATGTCGAGCCCGTCGAAGGCGGCGGCCGCGCGCGCCGCGAGCTCCGGCAGGGCGGCCGCGTCCAGCAGGTCGCCCTGCAGCAGGGCCGTGGCGCCGGGCCGGACGGCATCGAGGCCGGCGGCCAGCGCCCTCGCGTCGGCGTCCGAGGCGCGGTAATGCACCACGACGTTCGCCCCGGCGGCATGGAAGGCGGTGGCGATCGCCGCGCCGAGACGCCGCGCGCCGCCGGTGACCAGTGCCGTGCGGCCCGCCAGCGCCCGGTAGCCGGTGTTGTCATTGCTCATGTACGATTCCCCCGCTTTCCCGTCGCCGCCCGCGCGACGCCATTGTCGCGAACTTTGCCGCCACTGTATTCCCCATCTCCATCGATCCCCGACCCCGGGCCCGAGGCCCGGGCCTGCAGCGCCGCGCTCGCGGACAGCCTGCACGAGGAGATCATTCGCGCCGGCGGGGCGATCAGCTTCAGCCGCTACATGGAGCGGGTCCTGTACACGCCGGAGCTGGGCTACTACAGCGGGGGGGCGTCCAAGCTGGGCCCGACCGGTGACTTCACCACCGCGCCGGAGATCTCGCCGCTGTTCGGCCGCTGCATCGCGCGCCAGGTCGAGGCGGTGCTGGAGGCCATTGGCGGCGGCGCGGTGCTCGAGCTCGGCGGCGGCAGCGGCGCCCTCGCCGAGGCGGCACTGGCGGAGGCGGAGCTCGACTGGCGCATGCTCGAGCCGAGCGCCGAGTTGCGTGACCGGCAGCGATCGCGGCTGGGCGAGCGCGTCCGCTGGCTGGATGCCCTGCCGCGGGAGTTTCGCGGCGTGATCCTCGCCAACGAGGTGGCCGACGCGCTGCCGGTGGAACGCTTCACGATCCACCAGGGCGAGCCGCGCCGCCTCGGCGTGCAGAGCGAGGGCGCGGGTTTCGCCTGGACCCTGCTGCCGCCGGAGCCGGAATTCGCGGGTGTGATCCATGCGCTCGAAATCGAGCTGGGCGAGGCATTTCCGGAAGGCCACCGGGCCGAGTTCTCGCCGATGCTGCATGCCTGGGTGCGCAGCCTCGCCGACAGCCTGGCCGCCGGCCTGCTGCTGGTCATCGACTACGGCCTGCCGCGCCGCGAGCTCTACGGCCCCGAGCGGCCGGACGGCACGCTGATCTGCCACTACCGGCATCGCGCGCATGGCGACCCGTTCTTCTGGCCGGGCCTGCAGGACCTCAGCGCGTGGGTGGATTTCACCGCGATCGCCGAAGCTGGGGTCGCGGCGGGCCTGGAGCTCGAGGGTTACACGACGCAGGCCGCTTTCCTGTCGGGCAACGGCATCGACGCCATGCTGCAGGCGACCGGGCATGATGCGGCGGGGATCGCCGAGGTGCAGCAGGCCAAGCGGCTGCTGTTGCCGGGCGAACTCGGCGAGCGTTTCCGGGTCATCGGCCTGAGCCGGGACCTCGGTCCGCCGCTGGCGGGGTTCGGCCTGCTCGACCTGGCGAACCGGCTCTAGGAGACGACGACGCATGGATCCGCTGCACGCGATAGCACTCGCCTTCATCCAGGGGCTGACGGAGTTCCTGCCGATCTCGAGCTCCGGCCATCTCGTTCTGGTGCCGGTGTTGCTGGGCTGGGAGGACCAGGGCCTGGCCTTCGACGTCGCCACGCATGTCGGCACGCTCGGCGCGGTGGTGTTCTATTTTCGCCACGAGCTGTGGCCGATGATCCGCGATGCGCTCGGCACGCTGCGCGGCGGGACGCGCACGCGGGAATCCGATCTCGCCTGGTTCGTGGTGCTGGGCACGATCCCGGCGGTCGTCGCCGGGGGGCTGTTCGGCGGCTACATCAGCACCGCGCTGCGCTCGCCGCTGGTCATCGCGGCGACGACCGCGGGCTTCGGCGTGCTGCTGTGGGTGGCGGACGCGCGCGGCAGCAACCAGCGTCCCGAGAGCAGCATCGGCTGGCGCGACGCGCTGATCGTCGGCCTCGCCCAGGCGCTGGCGCTGGTGCCCGGCACTTCACGCTCCGGCATCACCATCACCGCCGCGCTGTTTCTCGGCCTGGAGCGCCAGGCGGCCGCGCGCTTCTCCTTCCTGCTGTCGATTCCCGTGATCCTCGCCGCGACCTGCTACGAGTCGCTCAAGCTGGTGCGCTCGCCGGTGCCCGCCGACTGGCTGGCGCTGTCGCTGGGGACGCTGGTCTCGGGGGTGGTCGCCTACCTGACCATCCGCGGTTTCATCGCCCTGCTGGGGCGCATCGGCCTGGCGCCGTTCGCGGTCTATCGGCTGTTGCTGGCGGCGGTGCTCGTCTGGATCTACGCCTGAGCCGCGGATGTTCGCGTGAGCCCCGGATCTACGCGTGAGCCCCGGATCTACGCCTCGGCCGCCGGCGGTGCGGCGCGCGGGCAGGCCGCGGCGATCGCCTCGCTGCGCAGGGCGCGCAGCCGGTTGCGCAACTGCTCGCCGGCGAGTCCCTCGGCCACCAGCGGCCGGACATCCACGCCCCCGGCGGCCGCCAGCGCGCGGCGCAACAGCGCTGCCTGCGGATAGGGCGCGTCCTCGAGACCCGTGCGGCCCTTCAGGTCGGCCTCGCAGGCGAGCAGGAATTTCTCGAAGCGCTCCGGGCGCCGCAGGGCGTCGGTGCCTTCCAGGAGCTTCAGCACCGTGGCGGGGCGCAATTCGGCCGCGCGATGACACAGGCCGTGATAGCGCGCCACGATCTCCGCCAGCTCGCGATAGCTGCCCGGCACGCGCAGCCGCTCGCACAGGCGCCGTGCAAGCGTCACGCTGCGTTCCTCGTGGCCGTGATGCGCGGGCCAGCTGGCGGCCGGCGTGGTGCCCTTGCCGAGATCGTGCAGCAGCACCGCGAAGCGCGTCTCGGTGTCCAGTCCCAGGCGGACGGCGGCGCGCATGCACAGCAGCATGTGGATCCCGGTGTCGATTTCCGGGTGCCAGCGCGCCGGCTGCGGCACGCCGAACAGGGCGTCGATCTCCGGGAACACGGCGGCCAGCGCACCGCAGTCGCGCAACACCTCGAGGTATACGTCGGGGCGCGCCGTCTCCAGCGCGCGGCGCGTCTCCTGCCAGACCCGCTCGGGCACCAGCGCATCCGCCTCGCCCGCCGCGACCATGTCGCGCATCAGTTGCAGGGTGTCCGGCGCGACGGTGAAGCCGAGCTCGCGAAAGCGTGCGGCGAAGCGGGCGGTGCGCAGGATCCGCACCGGGTCCTCTGAGAACGCCGGCGAGACGTGGCGCAGCTGGCGCGCCTCGAGATCGCTTCTCCCGCCCCACGGATCGATGAGCTCGCCGTCCGGTGCGCGGGCCATCGCGTTGACGGTCAGGTCGCGGCGCTGCAGGTCCTCCTCGAGCGTGACCTCCGGCGAGGCGTTCACCGCGAACCCCCGGTAGCCCGGGGCGGTCTTGCGCTCGGTGCGCGCGAGCGCCACTTCGTCATGACTCTCCGGGTCCAGGAACACGGGGAAGTCCCGCCCGACGGGCCGGTAGCCGGCCGCCTCCATCTGTTCCTGCGTGGCGCCGACCACCACCCAGTCGCGTTCCGCGACGGGGAGTCCGAGCAGTTCGTCGCGCACGGCGCCACCGACCAGGTACTTGTCCATGGGCGCATTGTAGCGTCACTGCCGCGGCGCACCGCGGACTGTTATCGTTGTCGCGTGCGTCGCCTGGCTGGAATCCTGTTGCTCATCGGCTGCCTGCCGCTGGCCGGCTGCGGCACCCTGGCCTATTACGGCCAGGCCGTGTCGGGCCATCTCGGCCTGATGGCGGCGCGCGAACCGATCGACACGGTCATGGCCGATCCGGCAACCCCCGAATGGGTGCGCGAGCGGCTCGCAGTGGTGCAGGACGCCCGCGAGTTTGCGATCACGGAGCTCGGCCTGCCCGACAACGGGAGTTACACCTCCTACGTCCAGCTGGAGCGTTCCGCCGTCGTGTTCAATGTGTTCGCGGCGCCCGAGTTCTCCCTGCAGCCGAAGACCTGGTGTTTCCCGGTGGCGGGTTGCGTCGTCTATCGCGGCTACTTCGACCGCGAAGACGCCGAGCGGACGGCGGCGCAGTATGCCGCGGAGGGCTATGACACGTGGGTCGGCGGCGCGGCCGCTTACTCGACGCTGGGCCGCTTCGCGGACCCGGTGCTCTCCACCATGCTGTATCCGGACGACGCGCGCCTTGCGGGCGTGCTGTTCCACGAGCTCGCGCACCAGCAGCTCTACGTCGACGACGATTCGGCCTTCAACGAGGCCTTCGCCACCACGGTCGAGGAGGTGGGCGTGCGACGCTGGCTGGGCCAGGACGGACGCGACGCGGCGCTCGCCGAGTGGGAGACGCGGCGCGAACGCGCGGCCGCGTTCGAACTGCTGCTCGCGCGGACACGGGCGCGCCTGCAGGCGATCTACGAGACCGAGTCGCCGCCGGCGGAGATGCGCGCCGACAAGGAAGCGGCCTTCGCCCAGCTGGAAGCCGAGTACGCGGCGCTGAAAGCCGGCTGGGACGGCTGGCCCGGCTACGACCGCTGGTTCGCGGCGCCGCTCAACAATGCGCGCCTGATCCCCTCGGCGACCTATCGCGGCCTCGTGCCGGCCTTCCGCCTGCTGCTGCACCAGGCCGACGGCGAGCTGGCGGATTTCTACGCCGCCTGCGGGGCGCTGGCGGCGATGCCGCGTGAATCGCGTGATGCCGAGTTCAGGCGTCTGCTGGCGATCGCCGCGGAACCCGGCGGCGACCCTACGAGGTAGGTCTGCCCGCCGGGGACACGCGGATGAGGGATGCCCGGCGGCCTGAGGAGACAAGGGTGCAGCCGCTCAGTCGGCTGCACCCGTATTTTCATCCGTAACGACATCCAGCCACCGGGCCACCAGTTCGATCGTGTCAGGATTCGAGTTCGTGGCGTGCAAGCGGTCCAAGGCCTCTGCAAGTCCTGCAGCAGCGCTCGCGGAATCGCCTTCCTCGTGGGCGAGTCGGGCGCGCAGTGCTTCCGCGTAGATCACTTGCCGGCTTTCCCCGGGGAGCACCGCGCGCGAGATTTCGACTGCGGCCATGACATGTGGGCGAGCATCTGCGGTCCTGCCGAGGTCGAGCAACATCCGACCAAGCTGGAGGTGAGCGATCGCGGTGGAGCCATGCAGGTCGCCCACCACTCGCTGGCGCACGCCGAGGGATTCACGGAACAGCGCGAGCGCTTCTTCATGCCGCCCTTGGGCGCCGAGGAGCGAACCGAGGTTGTTCAGTAGCGTCGCCCGTTGTATCTGGTTCCCGTCGCCGTCCGGCTCGGGATCGGCCTCGATGGCGCGCCGATAGTACTGTTCCGCGGTCTCGAGTTGACCGAGGTCGTGATGCGTCAATCCGAGGTTGATCAAAAGGCTCTGGCGCAACCCCTGCTCGACAGCGAGGTGCGTCAATGCGGCCTCTGCGGTTTGCAGCAGGGCAAGGCTTTCCGCCGAGGCGCCGAAATCGTTCAGCACCACCGAGAAATCGTTGGCCAGCTGGAGGTCGAACTCTGTTGGCGTGGCGTCGGCGCGTGCGGCCAGCGCTTGGCCATAGCGCTCGCGAGCGAGCTCGAAATCCCCGCGCTGCGAGGCCAGCCAGCCCAGGTCCGAAAGGGTTTGCCGGCTCCGCGTGTCGTCCGCCCCATAGAGTTCCAGGTTCAAGGCGTAGGCTCGCTCGAGGTTCGCCTCTGCCGCGTCGAGCTCGTGCAGCCCGAGCTGCGTGTAGCCGATGGTCCGGCGCAGTGGGGCCTCGAGGTCCGGCAGGCCAGTGAAGCGGGCGGTGATCATCTCGTCCGCCTTGCGCAGCACGTCGCGAACGGTGACATCGGCGCCGGCCGAGTAGGGGTCGGCCTCCAGCAGGATATCCTGCAGGAACTCGTTGACCTTCAGCGTGCGGTCGCGCTCCGCACGTGCCTGTTCCGCCTGCCAGGCGAAGCTCAGCAGGCCGGCCGCCAGTGACAGCACGAGGGCACTCACTGCACCCAGCGACAGCCAGTGGCGGCGCAGGAATTTGCCGGCCTGGTAGCCAAAGGCATCGGCGCGCGCCGCGACCGGCCGGCCGTCCAGGTAACGGCCGAGATCTTCGGCGAACTGGGCCACCGAGCCGTAGCGTCTTTCGGGTTCTGCACGCAACGCCATCAGCAGGATGTTGTCCAGGTCGCCGGCCAAAGTCGCCGCGAGTCGTGCCGGCGCAAGACCGCGACGCGCAGCGACGTCGCGCGCGATCGCGGGTTCGCAGGGAGGCGACAGCCGGCTGCTTGGGCGAGGAATGGTCAGCGTTTCCACCGCGCGAACAAGGTCGCGCTGGCTGCGCCCATCGACGCGGTAGGGCAGCTGCCCGGTGAGCAGCTGGTAAGCGAGCACGCCCAGCGAGTAGACGTCGCTCACCGTGGTGGCGCGCGCCTCGAGGATTTGTTCCGGGCTGGCGTAATTCGGTGTCATCGCCTGGCCCCAGAGCATCGTCAGGTTGGCCGTCGCCTGCTGGTCGGTGGTGGCGGTGAGCTTGGCGATGCCGAAGTCCAGCAGCTTGGGGAGCCCGTCGCGGGTGACCAGCACGTTGGAAGGCTTAAGATCGCGGTGCACGACGAGATTCTGGTGCGCGGCCTGCACGGCCAGCATGACCTTGATCAGGAGCCGCAGCCGCGCCGGGATGTCGAGGCGCCGCTCGTCGCAGAACTGGTCGATCGGTACGCCCTCGACGTATTCCATGACGAGATACGGCGCGCCGTCGTCGGTCGTTCCGGCGTCGATCAGCCCGGCGATGTAGGGATGGTTGAGGCCCGCGAGGATGCGTCGCTCTTCATCGAATCGCTCCAGCACATCACGGCTGGCGAGCTGGCCGCGGATGATCTTGATGGCGACGCGCTGGGTGTAGTTTTCGGCCTGGCGCTCGGCGAGGTAGACCGTGCCCATCCCGCCCTCACCCAGGGGCTCGATGATCGTGAATGCGCCGACGCGCGTACCGAGTCGTTGCCGTGCATCGACCGCTGCCGGCTCGGGATCGAGAAAACTGCCGGCCTCCGTGACAGCCTGGATGAGCGAGTCCACCGCGGCGCGCAGCAGCTCGTCACCCGCACAGGCGTCGTCGAGGAACGCGCCGCGCTCGGACGGAGCCAGCGCAAGGGCCTCGTCGCAAAGCGCGAGCACGCGTTGCGCACGCCCGTCCTCGCTCATCGTGGATCCGCGCCTTCATCGGCGTCGGTGGTCATGGCGCGAAACAGCCAGCCGCGCGCCACGTCCCAGTTTCGCTTCACGGTGGCGGGCGAGCTGCCGACGAACTCGGCGATTTCCTCGATGGTGAGGCCACCAAAGTAGCGCAGCTCGACGAGTTCGGCGCGCCGCGGGTCGATCTCGGCGAGCCGTTCGAGCGCCTCGTGCAGCTGCAACACGTCGGTGTTCGAGTCGGGTTCGAATGCCGCCAGCCCGCTCAGCGTCACCTGCAGCCCGCCATCGCGCTTGGCGGCGTTGCGCTTGCGCGCCGCGTCCACGAGCACCTGGCGCATCACGCGCGCGGCCATGGCGAGGAAGTGTTCCCGGTCCTGCCAGGTGATCCGCTTCAGCTCCACCATGCGCAGCCAGCCCTCGTGCACCAGTGCCTGCGGCTCGAGTTCACGCTCATGGCGTTCCCCGGCGAGGTGGCGTGCGGCGATCGCCGTCAATTCGCTGTAGATCAGCGCCAACAGCGTCTCGCGCGCCGCGAGATCGCCGGCGTTCAACTTGCGCAGCAGTACGGTCACGTCGCCCATCGAGCAATTCCCCGGTCCGTCGGCGATCAGTCCCGCGGGACTTTCGCCCAGCGAGAGACTAGCAGACCCACGGTTACAGACCCTCGGCCTGTGTCTCAATTCTCTGGACGACGACGCGGCCCGCACGCGGCATGCGTCGCGCTATAGCCTGGTCCGGACACGATGACGCGAGCCATAGCGGGAGGCCGCTAGGGTGCAACTCCCGCAGCTGATCCGGCCCGCGGCGGTACCGGCTGCATGGCCTCGGTGATGCGCACCGTCTGGCCCGACATGCGCCACTGGAAGACCGCCTCGCTGGCAAGGACGCGCTGCACATAGCCGCGCGTCTCGCGATAAGGCATCGAGTCCACCCAGGCGTCGGCCGGCAGCGACGCGTCGTCCGGCAGCCAGCGGTCCACGCGGTTCGGGCCGGCGTTGTAGGCGGCGGTGGCGAGCACCCGGTGATTGCCGAAGCGCGCCAGCATCTCGGCGAGGTAGGTCGTGCCGAGCGCGACGTTGGTCTCGGGGTCGAGCAGTGTCTGGTAGCCGCGGAAACTCACGCCCGCCTGCGGCGCGGTCTGGCGTCCCGTGGCCGGCAAGAGCTGCATAAGGCCGATGGCGCCGGCGCCGGAGCTGGCGTCGGGCATGAACAGGCTCTCGCTGCGCGTGACACCGTAGACCCACGCGCTGCTGATGCCCGCGCGCGCGCTCTGCGCCTCGATCAGCGGACGCCAGGGCAGCGGGAAACGCAGGTCGAGATCATTGACCAGCCCGGCGCCCGTGGCGGCCGTGATGGCACGCGAGTACCAGCCCCAGCGCTTGGCGAGAATCCCCGCCTGGGCCCGCTCCGGCGGGGCGAGACGCGCCACGGCGCGCTGCCACTCGATGCGGCCGTGATTCTCCAGGCCGACGTGGAACAGTTCCCTGGCACGCACCAGGTCGGGTCGGCGCGCCAGCGCGGCCAGCATCGCTTCGTCGGGCGCCGTGTCGGCGTGCTGCCAGTTGTAGTCCGCGTCCAGCCGGTCCGCCGCCATGAAGCTGTAGTAGCCGCGCTCCGTCGCGAGCGCCGCGTAGACCGGCCGGGCCGCCGGTGCGCGGCCCGTGGCCTCCAGCATGCGGGCCTGCCAGTAGCGCCACACCGGCTCTGCGGCCGTGCCGGCGTCGAGTCGCGCCAGTCCCGCCTCGACGGCTTGCCAGTCCTGCGCACGAATCGCGAGGCGCACCGCCCAGGTACGCGTATCGGCGTCGTGGCTGTCCGCCGGCAATGTGGCCAGCAAGTCCGCGGCGCCCGGCAGGTGACGCCACGCGTGGACCAGCGCGATGCGCCGATCGACCAGGGCGCGCTCGGCGTCCTCGAAGGCGAAGGTCGCACGAAACGCCGGCCAGCGGCGCGCCGCCAGTTCGGGCTCGGCGCTCGCCAGTCGCTGGAAACCGTACAGCAGCAACGCCCGCTCGCGCGGCGTGTCGCGCCAGTCGTCCGGGGCCCCCAGGCGGGTCACCGGATCGGCATGGATTCGCGACCAGCGATCGACTTCCGCCACCGCGGCGTCGCCCAAAGGCCGCGCCAGCCAGCGTGCGAGGCGGAACTCGCCCACCTCGAGCGCCAGGGTCATGCGTTGCCGCCGTCGCTCGTCGGTCAGTTCACGCTGTGCCGCCAGCCACTCGAAGGCGGGATCGCAGGCCTCAGGCTGGCTCACGGGGGACAACCAGCGCGCCAGCGCCGCCTCGGCCAGCCCCGCGGTCGCGCCGCGGCGCAGCCGCGCGGTGAACGCGTGACAATCCAGGGTCGTGTCGTTGCGTGTGGCGTAGTGCTGCTCGTACACCTCGAGGTAGTCGCCCCAGGCGCCGCGCCGGGCCAGGGAATGGGCCCATTGCCGCCGCAGGCCATCGCTGAAGCCGAGCTCGGGATGCGCGGCCAGGAATGCCCGGACCTCGGCGTCATCCACCCGGCCGAGCCGGCTGCGCAGGAAGGCGGCGCGCAGGTCCGGCAGCAGCGGGTAGCCCTGCAGCGCCGCCAGCTCGGGCTCGACGCGATCCCAGCGGCCGGCCTCGGCATGGGCCAGCCCTGCGCGAAAGGCATCACGCTGGCTGTCGAGGGTTGCGGCGGCCGTCGCCGGGGTGGCCAGCGAGAGCAGCAGGGCGGTGCACAGGGCGATCAATGGCATGGTGGTGGTACGTTACTCGGGTGACGGGCCTCGCGGCTCCGGGATGTAAGCATTATGCTCGCCGCTCAGTTATAGACAACCGGTCCGCGCCATGCCTTCGCTGTTCGCGATCCTGCTTGTTTTTCCTGCCATCGGCGCGCTGTCCGGGTTGCTGGCGGGAATGTTCGGCATCGGCGGGGGGCTCGTGATCGTTCCCGCCCTGAGCGCCGTGTTCGCGGCGGGCCTGGTGGCGGTGGAACCCGCGGCGCGCATGCACGTCGCCCTCGGCAGTTCGCTGGCGGTGATCGTGTTCACGGCGTTGTCCTCCCTGCGCGCTCACCATGGTTACGGGGCGGTGCTGTGGCCCGCGGTGCGCAGCCTCGCGCCGGGCGTCGTGATCGGTGCGTTGTGCGGCGCATGGCTGGCCGATGCGCTGGCGACCCGCTCGCTGGAGATCGTGTTCGGCCTGTTCGCCATCGTCATGGCGCTGCAGATCGGCTTCGCGCCGAAGATCGAGCCGGTGGCGCACGGGCCGTTGCCGCGCTGGCCGCGCAACCTGGCGGCCGGCACGGTGATCGGCACCGTTTCGGCGCTCGGCGGGATCGGCGGCGGCGTGCTCACCGTGCCGTACCTGGTGTTCCATTCGGTACCGATGCGCATGGCGGTGGGCACGGCGGCCGCCTGCACCTTGCCGGTGGCGCTCTCGGGTGCGCTCGGTTACGGGCTTGCGGGCCAGTCCGCGGCCTCGCCGGCGCTCGCCACCGGTTACCTGTACTGGCCGGCGATCGCGGTGATCGCGCTGGCGAGCATGGTGACCGCGCCACTCGGCGCGCGGCTCGCGCACCGGCTCCCGGTGTTGCAGTTGCGCCGGCTGTTCGCCGTGCTGCTGCTGGTCGTGGCCGCCGACATGCTGGTCGGCGGCCACTAGACCTGGAATGGCGCCCCGGCCGGTGCTGGCCGGGGCGCTGCCGTCGCTCAGCGGATCGGCAGGATGAGGCTGGTGTTGCCGCGGCGCAGGTTGAGCAGCAGCGACTGGCCGCTGGCGGCATCGCGCAACTCTTCCAGGTTACTCACCGCCCGACGATTCACCCCCACGATCACGTCACCGGGCCGCAAGCCGCGCTGCGCGGCCGGACTGTTCGGCTCGACGGCCGCCACCAGCACGCCGGGCCGCCCGTCATAGTTGTCCGACCCGGGCGTGAGGGTCTCCAGCTCCGCGCCCTGCAGGCCCGGGTGGATCTCCTCGGCCGCCACCTGTTCCTGGCGCGCCTGCTCGCCCAGCTTGACGCGGATCTTGCGTTCCTTGCCGTTGCGCAGGACCTCCAGTTCGACCGACTCGCCGCTGCGCTTGAGGCCGATGGCGTTGCGCAGCTCGTTGGCGCTGTCGATGGCCTTGCCGTCCACGCTGCGGATGATGTCGCCGACCTCGATCTTGGCCTTTTCGGCGGCGGAGTCAGGCAGCACCTGCGAGACCAGCGCGCCCTGCGTGGCTTCCACGCCGTAGGCCTCGGCGATGTCGGGGGTGATGGTGTAGATGTTCACGCCGAGCAGGCCGCGGCGCACTTCGCCGAACTCGAGCAGCTGCGACATGATCGAGCGCGCCATGTTCGACGGGATGGCGAAGCCGATGCCGATGTTGCCGCCGCCGCGCGAGATGATGGCCGAGTTCACGCCGACCAGTTCGCCGCGCAGGTTGACCAGCGCGCCGCCCGAGTTGCCGGGATTGATGGACGCGTCGGTCTGGATGAAGTCCTCGTAGCCCTCCGGGTTGATGCCGGAGCGACCCAGCGCGCTGACGATGCCCGAGGTGACGGTGTGCCCCAGGCCGAAGGGGTTGCCGATCGCAACCACGAAATCGCCCACTTCGGCGCGCGAGGAATCCGCGATCTCGAGCTGTGTGAGGCGTTCGGCGGGGATTCGCAACAGCGCGATGTCGGTGGCCGCGTCGGCGCCGATCACCTCGGCCTCGAAGCTGCGGTCATCCTGCAGCGTGACCGTGATTTCCTCCGCGCCGTCGATGACGTGCGCGTTGGTGATCACCAGGCCCTCGCGGGCATCGACGATCACGCCCGAACCGGCGCTCCGGGTCTGGCGACGCTGGCGGGGCTGGTCCGGCATGTCGAAAAAGCGGCGGAAAAAAGGATCGTCGAGAAAAGGGTTGGGGCCGCCGCCCACCTCGACGCTGCCCCGGGTCGCGATGTTCACGACGGCCGGGGCCGTCTTTTTCACCATCGGCGCCAGCGAGGGCAGGGGGGAACCGTCGACCATGGCAGGCAGCTGCGCCTGCAACGGCGTGGCGACGGCGAGAGCGAGTACGGCCGCGACCGCGGCGAGGGGGCGTGACTTCATGGGACTCAGTATCTCCTGGGGCATGACCTGGGGTTGGAGGCCAGTAACGGGCATAGGTTCCTTCCTGCCAAGAATAGGCGATGACGGGCGGCGTCACCCGCCCGTCATCGCCGCCGGCCTGCGGCAGGCCCGCGAGGGTCTCAGTTGACCTCCACGCTGATCCGCCGCGGCATCACCCGCTCGTGTTTCGGGATGATCACCTCGAGCACGCCGTCGTGGCTCTTGGCGTTGATGCCCTCGGCGTCGGCCGTGTCGGGCAGCGTGAAGCGCCGGAAGAAGCGTCCCGTGATGCGTTCCACGCGGCGGTAGCCGTTCTCGTCCTCGCTCTTCTCGGACGCACGGGTCCCGCTGATCGTCAGCACGCCGTTCTCCATCGTGACCTCGATGTCCTCGGGTTTCACGCCGGGGATGTCGGCATGCAGCAGGAAGCGGTTCTCCTCTTCCCTGATGTCCACGGGCGGGACCCAGTTGGCGACGCTGCCGGCGGTCTCGTCCATGCCCATCCGCTGCTCGAACAGGCGATCCAGGTCCTCGTGCAGGGAGCGCATCAGCCCCCAGGGTTGGTAACGAACAAGGCTCATTGTCCACCTCCTTGGTATGGGGTTGTGGGTTGTCTCATGAGCACTCAATTTGGGGGCGAAATGGCTTTTTCAAGAGCCGCGGGGCGTCTCGCCTAGGGCTTTTTTGCGATTATGTCAACGCAATACGGAACACAAGATATTGTGTTGCACCGCAGAACAAGTTTTTTCCCCCGCCATAGCCGAACATTCATAGAAAATTTCTATAAAACATATCTAAGTCTCTGTAATTTAATGATTCGAGGCCCTTCAGGCGCCATTCAAGCGGTGCTTGACATGACCTCTTCAGGCCCTTACCTTAACGGCTCCGTAACACAACATATTGTGTTTGCCCGCCAGGCACCCGGCTGTGTCCGGCGTGGCGGACGCCGTCCCCTTTTGGGCGGCGCTAAAGGGATTTGAAAACAGGTCACGAGGAGCGCCCGGGGGGACGAGCCATAATGAATACAGCGTTGCAAGAACAGGCGGTTACAGTGGAGTCGGTCAACGATATTCCTTTCCAGCCCGCATCCCTCGACATCTGGGAGAAGAAGTACCGGCTGGTGGCCAAGGACGGAACGGTTCTTGACCAGACGATGGACGACACCTACCAGCGGATCGCCCGTGCACTCGCTGACGTCGAGCCCGAAGATCGCCGTGAACACTGGTACGAGCGTTTCCTCTGGGCACTGCGCCACGGTGCCATCCCCGCCGGCCGGATCGTCTCGAATGCCGGCGCGCTGGCCCACAAGCCCGCCACCTCGACGATCAACTGCACCGTCTCCGGCACCATCCGCGACTCGATGGACGACATTCTCGACAAGGTGCACGAGGCGGGCCTCACGCTGAAGGCCGGCTGTGGCATCGGCTACGAGTTCTCGACGCTGCGCCCCCGCGGCGCCTACGTGTCCGGCGCCGGCGCCTACACCTCCGGCCCGCTGTCCTTCATGGATATCTACGACAAGATGTGCTTCACGGTGTCGTCCGCCGGCGGCCGGCGCGGCGCCCAGATGGGCACCTTCGACGTCGGCCACCCCGACGCCCTGGAGTTCATCCGCGCCAAGCGCGAGGACGGGCGGCTCCGCCAGTTCAATCTCTCGCTGCTGGTCACCGACGAGTTCGTGCGCGCCGTCAGCAACGACGAGCCGTGGCGGCTCGCCTTCCCGATCAGCGTCAAGGAACTCAAGGACGACAGCATCGATCTCGACGACCCCGAGACCATCGTCTGGCGCGAGTGGCCGGGCGACGGCGACCTGGTGCGCAACGAGGCCGGCCTGGTGGCGTGTCGCGTCTACAAGACCCTGCCGGCGCGGCGGGTGTGGGACGTCATCATGACCTCCACCTACGATTTCGCGGAGCCCGGCTTCGTGCTGATCGACCGGGTCAACGAGATGAACAACAACTGGTGGTGCGAGAACATCCGCGCCACCAACCCCTGCGGCGAGCAGCCCCTGCCGCCCTATGGTTCCTGCCTGCTGGGCTCGGTGAACCTGACGCGCTTCATCGTGGACGCCTTCAAGCCGGACGCGTCCTTCGACTGGGACAAGTTCCGCGAAGTGGTGAAGGTGTTCACGCGGATCCTCGACAACGTCGTCGAGATCAACGGCCTGCCGCTCGGCCCGCAGCGCGACGAGATCTATCGCAAGCGTCGCCACGGCATGGGCTTTTTGGGGCTCGGCTCCACCATCACCATGCTCGGCATGAAGTACGGCAGCAAGGCGTCCGTCGCCTTCACCCAGGACGTGGCGCGCGAGCTGGCGATGGCCGGCTGGGAGAGCGCGCTGGAACTGGCCCGCGAAAAGGGACCGGCGCCCATCATGGAAGAGGAGTTCGAGGTCAACGAGGAGATGCTGCGCAAGCGCCCGGAAATGATCGCGGACGGCTGGCGCGTCGGCGCGCGGATCAAGGGCCGGGTGCTGCACGCCCGCTACAGCCGTTACATGCAGCGCATCGCCGACGTGAACCCGGAACTCGTGGACGAACTGGCAGAGGTCGGCGCGCGCTTCACCCACCACAGCTCGATCGCGCCCACCGGCACGATCTCGCTGTCGCTGGCGAACAATGCGTCGAACGGCATCGAGCCGTCATTCGCCCATCACTATTTCCGCAACGTGATCCGCGAGGGCCGCAAGAGCAAGGAGAAGGTGGACGTGTTCTCCTTCGAGCTTTTGGCCTACCGCTCGCTCATCAACGAGCGGGCGATGCCGGGTTCGGACCGCCCGGAAGAGAAGCTGCCGGAGTATTTCCTCACTGCGGACGACATCACGCCGCGGCAGCATGTCGATATCCAGGCCGCCGCGCAGATGTGGGTCGATTCCTCGATCTCCAAGACGGCGAACGTGCCGACGGACTATCCCTACGAGGATTTCAAGGACATCTACATGTACGCCTACGAGCAGGGGCTCAAGGGCTGCACGACCTTCCGCTTCAACCCGGCCGCTTTCCAGGGCGTGCTCGTGAAGGAGCAGGACCTGAAAAACACGACCTACGTCTTTGAGCTCGAGGACGGTTCGACCGTTGAACTCAAGGGTGACGAGCAAGTCGAATACGACGGCGAGATGCACACCGCCGCGAATCTCTTCGACGCTCTGAAAGAAGGTTACTACGGCAAGTTTTGAGGACCGCACAGCAATGGCAGCACAGAAGATAGGCAAGAAGATCGTCGGGTATCACGTCGCCAAGCCGGAGGAAAAGCCGGCGGCGGCGAAACCGCGCGTCGAGGAGGGCACCGAGGGCAAGGTCATCCGGATGCACGAGAAGCTCGAGCGTCCGGAAATGCTGGTCGGCGCGACCTACAAGATCAAGCCGCCGGTGGCCGAGCACGCCATGTACGTGACCATCAACGACATCGTGCTCAACCACGGCACGAAGCACGAGGCGCGGCGGCCCTTCGAGATCTTCATCAATTCGAAGAACCTCGATCACTACCAGTGGATCGTCGCGCTGACGCGGATCATGTCCGCGGTGTTCCGCAAGGGCGGTGACGTGACCTTCCTGGTGGAAGAGCTCAAGGCGGTGTTCGATCCGCGCGGCGGCTACTGGAAGCCTGGCGGCAAGTACATGCCCTCGCTGATCGCCGAGCTCGGCGAAGTGGTCGAGAAGCACCTCGTCAGCATCGGCATGATGACCTCGCCGGGGCTCGACGAGCACCAGCGCGCGCTGATCGAGCAGAAGCGCGCCGAGTTCGAGGCCCGCGCCGCGCAGCAGGACGCGTTCGCCGAGAATCCGTTCCCGGAGGGCGCGCAGCTCTGCGCCAAGTGCAACACCACGGCCGTCGTGATGATGGACGGCTGCATGACCTGCCTGAACTGCGGCGACTCGAAGTGCGGCTGAGCGACAGCCTGGCCTGAATCCTGTCAGTGCTCGAGCCGGCTCCGGTTGTCCAACTGGGCCAGCCAGCCGCGAGCGTCCATTTCTTCGTAGCTGGCGCGAACGTGGGCGAGCAGCAGCTCGGCCTCCTCAGTTCGCCTTTGCGAGGCCAGCCAGAAGGCGAGGTCCTCTTCGGCCCGCGCGGCGTCCCCTGCCGCGCCGAAGCTCGCCAGCCCGCGTACCCCGGCGCTCAGGTCGGCTTCGATCTCAGCCGGGTCGTCGCCGCGAGCCGCGCGGACAAGGCCTCGGAGCCGCAGCCGCTGGGCATCGAGGTAAGGCGGAAGGGCGGCGCGCGCCATGCTGACGGGCCCCATCAGTCGCTCGGCCAGGTCCGCATCGCCGTCAGCCAGCGCGGCCAGGACCAGGGCCGGCCAGTGAAACACGAACTCGTCCGCCAGGTCGAAGGCGGCCAGCACGTGGGGCAGTGTGCGCTCGGCGATCCGGGCGGCCGCGGCGGTATTGCCACTGTCCAGGGCCTGCAGCATCCGCGTGTGGCCCGCCCAGGCGAGCGAATACGCGTCGTCGAAGCTCTCGACGTCCTCCAGTTCCGCGCTGGCGGGATCGTCCTGCTGAGAACCCGCCGCCACGTTGATCCACCGGGAGATGCCGCGCAGGGCAAGGCGTAACGTGGGGTCCCTCGGCTCATCGGCGGATGACGAGAGCAGGTTGCGGGCTTCGGCCAGGCGTCCGGCCACCCAGTGCGCGAGCAGTTGGTTGGTGAGGCTGGTGTCGATGGTCGCGCGCACCCCGCCGCGCCGCGCTGCCGCCATCCCTTGCTCGCTGTTGGCCAGCGCGCCGGCCAGGTCCCGGGTGAGCTGGATGCTGACCTGGATGCCCAGCGCCATCGCCAGCGCGTCCCAGAGCCCCTGGTCCCGCGCGATCTGTGCCGCTGCCTGGGTGAGCGCCAGGGCCGAGAGCTGGGCGCCCCGGACGCTGTAGCACCGGGCCATCTGGCGCATGGCACGGCTCAGGGAATGCAGGTCGTTCGCCGCCTCGGCGATGAGCATGGCGCGATCCGCGTAAGGCGCCATGTCGTGGTAGCGCCCGAGCCCGGCGTGGGCGAAAGCGAGGCAGTTGGCCAGCGCAAGGAGTGCGGTATCGGCGTCGCCCCTGGCCTGCAGGACCTCCCAGCGTGGTTGCGCAATACCGATCGCGCCGCCGTTGTCACCCAGCCACGAGAGGGCCATGGCGTGGGTCGCCGCTGCACGCCCCGCCTCCACCGGCTGTTCGAGCTGGTCGAAGAGCTTTGTCGCCATCTTTGCGTGATCGATCGTGCCGGCGTAGTCCCCGGCATCCAGCGCCGCCCCAGCAGCCGCGTGGTGGATCCTTGCGAGGACCGCCGGGTCCATGGAGGCGGCACGGTCCAGGGCCTTCTCCAGGTGGCGTTGTGCCTCGATATGCGAACCGAGCGCGCGCGCCCGCGCGGCCCCGGCCTCCAGCAGGGCGAGGGCCCGCCGGGCCAGTTCGTCGCGATCGGAGTCCTTTTCCCCGGAAGCATCGATCGCATCCAGCAGGTGCTGGGCGATCACCACCGCGAGATCGGCCGCCTCCTGCTCACCGCTGAGATAGTCTGCCGCCAGCAGGTGGCGCCGCTTGCGGTCCCGGCGGGACTGGGTGCCGTAGGCCACCTGGCGGACCATGGACTGGACGAAGCGGTATTGCCCGGCCTCGGCGGAGAATCGGTCCGTGGTCAGGACGATGATCTCCTTGCGCCGCAGCGATTCCAGCACGCTGTCGAGGTCGTCCACATCGGCTGCGAGGCTGGCCAGCCCGCCGCCCGTGAAGGCCGCGCCGAGGACGCTGGCGTCGGTGACCACCCGGCGCTCGGTCGGGTCCAGGGCGTCGAGCCGGGCAGCGATCAGGGCCTGCAGCGAGGCGGGCGCGCCGATGGCATCGAGGTCGACCTCGACGCCGTCCGCAGGAACGTAGCGGCCGTTACGACGGATCACCGCTTCGCGGTCTACAAGGGTCCGGATGGTCTCCACGGCGAACAGCGGGATACCCTCGGCCCGTCCGACCAGGGCGGTCCGGGTCGCGGGCGGGAGACCCTCGACGAGGCCTTCCACCAGCCGCCCCATCGCGGCGTCGTCGAGCGGGTCCAGCCGGATCACGATGGTCCGCCGGCCGCCGAGGTCGGGGCGACGCGCCAGGAGTTCGGGGCGGGCCAGCGCAAGTACGAACACCGCGCCCGTGGCGTTGTTGAGCAGGTGCTCCAGGAAGTCCAGCAGTCCCTCGTCGGCGTGCTGGGCGTCGTCGATGACCAGCACGACCGGTGCGGCGCCGTCACCGGCCGTGTCGGCGGCCAGGTATTCGAAGAAGGCGGTCCAGGCGGCGAACAGGTCCTCGCGGGCGAACCCGCTCCCGCCAACCCCGACCAGCACCGCCAGGCGGGGGCGCAGCCAGTCCCGCTCGGTCCGATCGGGCACGAACCGCTCCAGGGCCTGGTCGAGCTTCTGGGCGATGACAGCCCGGTCGTCGCCCTCGGCCACTCCCAGGCGGCCCTGCACCGTCTCGGCCAGGGCCCAGAAGGCGACGCCGTCACCGTAGGCGAGGCACCGGCCGCGGTGCCACCACGTGCTGGCCGTCAACCCGTCGGTGTACTTTTCGAATTCCCAGGCGAGTCGTGACTTGCCCACGCCGGGCTCGCCGTCGATCACGACCAGGCGCGGGCGACCCGATTCGTCGGCGGCGTGGAACAGCTCCTTCACGAGGCGCAACTCGCGCTCGCGCGCTATAAGCGGGGCTTCCAGGCCGTCCATCCGGTGCCGGCCGCCGACGTCGGCGACCACTGTGCCGGCCTCCCAGAGCTGGACCGGCTCCGTTTTGCCCTTGAATATCTGTGCTCCGGCATCGGCGAAAGAGATCGCGGCCGAGCTGAGCGAGCGGGTCGTGTCGTCCACCCATACCCGTCCCGGCGTCGCCGCTGATTGCACCCGGGCGGCAGTGTTGACCGCATCCCCGGCCACCATCCCCTGGCCGGTCGCGCCGAGCGTGACCGCCACTTCCCCGGTGACGATGCCCACGCGCATCGCCAGGTCGGGAGCCTGCAGGTCGGCGCCCATGTCTGCGATTGCGGTCACGATCTCCAGGCCGGCGCGCACCGCCCGCTCGGCATCGTCCTCGTGCGCGATGGGGACCCCCCACACGGCCATCACGGCATCGCCGATGAACTTCTCGACGGTGCCCCCGTAGCGACCGATCACCGTGCGGCAACGTTCGAAGTAGGCCGACAGCAGTTCACGGACATCCTCGGCGTCCCTTGATTCCGAAAGGGTGGTGAAACCCACCAGGTCGCCGAACAGCACCGAGGTCACCTTGCGCTCGGTGACGGGCTGCGCGGTGGCGGGCGTGGCCCGCGCGTGCGTCGCGTCGATGGGCGTGCCGCACGCCATGCAGAACCGGCCGCGCTCGGCCGGAATACCGCATGCGGGACAGGCCCGCACGGCAACGGCCGTGCCGCATTCGGGGCAGAACTTCGCGTTGTGCGGCAGCTCGACGCCGCAGGAATGGCACGTCATCGGCGTTTGCCAGCTGTCCTCATCGCCGCCTCCCGTCTATTGGGTGAGGTTGGGCGCGCATCGGCCAAAGCCGTCGACGCCAGGAATCCAGATGCTGGATTCTGGCATCCGAGTATAGGGCGCATAAAGCGCTTCGGCAGCGTAGGCATGCTCCGGCGCGCATTCGTCGCTAGAATTCGCCTATGAGACCACTGTGCATCGCCCCCGTCGTCGCCCTGCTGCTGGCCCACGCCGGCTGGGCCGCGACGGCCGCCTGCAATCCCGATCCGCCGCAACCACCGGTGCTGCGCGGCTACGACTACGACGAGGTGGCGGCGGCGCAGCTGCTCAGGGACGCGAAGTCGGTGGTGGCTGCCAGGCTGGAGCTGCGCGTAGACGTGGAGCTGCCGTCGCCCGACGACGCGCCTGGCGACGCGGTCCGGGATGCACCACTCTCGGCGACCTACGTCTTCGAGGCGCTGGAAGGGTGGCAGGCGCCCACGCCACGCCGGATCTCTCTCAGCGGCTACTGGGTGCCCTGCGATATCGAGCCCGAGGCGGGGCGCGTGTTCCTGTTGTACCTGGAGGGCGAACGCCTGCTCCACGCCGTCCCGGTCGAGGCGCTGGATTTCGAGTTGGCGATGCTGGGCGAGCCGGACTGGTTCTACGACGCCCGCGGACGCTTCGTGCCGGACCCTGGCCAATAGGCAGTTCGGCGCCGTGCTTCGTTCCGCCGTCCTGCTGCTGCTGTTTGCCGTGACGCCCATGAGCGTCGCGCAGATCGCGCCGCCGCCCGAGCGCGGCGCCGTGCAGACGGTAGACCTGGTGGCCGACCTCAGCGGGGCGAGCCTGCGCCAGGTGGAAATCATCCGCCTGCTGATTCGCGCCGCGGACATCATCGACGGCCTGTATCGCCGGCAGATGGCGCCCGGCGGCTTCTATCCGGAGGACATGAGCGACGCCGAGTTCGCGGCCTGGGAGGATCCCGCGGCCACGGACCCTTACACCCGCATCGTGCGCCACGCGGACGGCGCGCTCGAGGCGGTGCCTTACCACGAAGCCTGGGCGCCTGAGCTGGGGCAGGTCGCCCGACTGCTGGCGCGCGCGGCCGAGGTCACGCGCCACGAGCCGCTGCGCCATTACCTGGTATTGCGCGCCCGCGCTCTTCTCACCGATGACCACGCGCGGGCCGACGCGGCCTGGCTGGCGTTGCGCGACAGCGACGTGGACGTGCTCATCGGGCCCTTCGACACGGCCGCCGACACGCGTTTCGGGCTGAAGGCCGCCTTCAGTACCCACTTGCTGCTGCGTGACTGGGCCTGGGGTGCACGCCTCGCGGGTTTCACCGTGTTCCTGCCACGCGTGCAGCGCACCTTGCCCGTGTCGGAGGCGTTCAAGGCGACGGTGCCGCAGGTGGACATGAAGCTCGCCGTCTACGACCTCCTGTACCAGGCTGGCCACGGCGCAGCGCGTGCCGGGGAAGGGCGTGCCGAGGTGGCGGCCGACCGGCGCGTGCGACTGCAGCAGGGGCCGCGCGCGCTGCAGCTGCGCAACATCATGCGCGCGCGCTTCGATGCGCTGGTCGCCCCGGTCGCTGCGGAACTGCTGGCGCCGGAGTTGCGCGACGCGGTGCGCTTCGAGCCCTTCTTCCTGAACACGATGCTCGAGGAAATGGCGCATGCGCTGGGCGTGCAGCGGACCATCGACGACCGGCAGACGGTCCACGAGGCCCTCGGCGCGCAGGCGGCCACCATCGAGGCCGCCAAGGGGGCGGTGTTGTCGCTCTGGCTGGTGGACTGGCTGCAGGCGCATGGCGAACTGCCCGACACCAAGCCGCTGGAGCACCAGGCGGGGTTTCTCGCCGGGCTGCTGCACGCAATCCGCTTCGACGCCACCAGCGCCACCGGGCGCGCCCGGCTGCTGGTATTCAATTACTTTCGCGACTGGGGCGCCTTCCGGCGCGACATGGCGAGCGGCACATACCGCATCGATCCGGTCGCCATGCGCGCGGCGACGGAGACGCTGGCGGCGCAACTGCTGACCCTGCAGGGGGCCGGCGACGAGGCCGGGGCGGCCGCGCTGGTGGCGGACCTGGCCGGCTTGCGTCCGGAGCTTCGCGAGGACCTGGCGCGTCTCGCCGGCGCCGGCGTGCCGACCGGGCTGGTGTTTCGCCAGGGAGAGAATCTGCTGGGACTGTGAACCCGTCCTCGCGCCCGGTGTTTCCCGGCCGGACGCCGCCCACTAGAATGGATCCCCATGAAGCACGACTCCGCATCGCGACGGATCCGCCTCGCCGGGCCCCTGGCCGCGCTCTTCATCGCCTGCTGCGGGCTGCCCGCGGTGGCCCTGGGCGACATGGCGACGCGACCGGGCACCGCCACGGAGCACCCGATGGCGGACCACGTCGTGGTGCACAAGGCAGAGCGGCGGCTCGAACTGCACAGCGAGGGCCAGGTGTTCCGCACTTTCCCGATCGCGCTCGGCGCGAACCCGGAAGGCCACAAGCAGCGCGAAGGCGACCAGCGCACGCCCGAGGGCACCTACCGTCTCGACTGGCGCAATCCCGACAGCGCCTTCTTTCTCGCCATGCGCGTGTCCTATCCGAACGGCGACGACATCCGGCGCGCCCGCGAGCGCGGCGTCCCGCCCGGCAACAACATCATGATCCACGGCCTGCCGAACGAGCCGGAGCATCCCTCGGACCATTACCTCTATGCCGACTGGACGGACGGCTGCATCGCCGTGAGCAACTCGGCCATGATCGACATCTGGTTGTCGGTGCCCGACGACACGCCCATCACGATCCTGCCGTGACGGAGAAGTTTCCCGACACCGTCACCGTCTCGCCGGTCGGCAGCATGGACCTGCTGTCGCAACTCGAAGTCGCCAAGTTGCGCGACGTGGGGCGCGGCGACCTGCGCGAGCGGTTGCGCCGCTGCGCCCTCGCGGTCTTGAACACCGGCAGCCAGCTCGACGATGCGCGCGCGGTGTTCGAGCGCTACGCCGATTTCCGCATCGAGCTTCTGCAGGTGGAGCGCGGCATCCGCCTGCGCCTGCAGAACGCGCCTGCGCAGGCCTTCGTCGACGGTGAACTGATCCACGGCATCCGCGAGCACCTGTTCGCGGTGTTGCGCGACGTGGTGTACGTCAGCAACGAGATCGAGGGACGCAACGGGCTCGACACGCCTGCGGCGATGACCGATGCGGTGTTCCAGATCCTGCGCAACGCGCGGGTGTTGAAGACCCGCACCCCCCCGGACCTCGTGGTCTGCTGGGGCGGCCACTCGATCGGCCGCGAGGAATACGACTTCTCCAAGAGCGTCGGCTACCACCTCGGCCTCAGGGGCCTGAACATCTGCACCGGCTGCGGCCCGGGCGCCATGAAGGGCCCCATGAAAGGCGCGGCGGTGGCACACGCCAAGCAGCGCATCCGGGACGGGCGCTACGTCGGCGTCACGGAGCCGGGGATCATCGCCGCCGAGCCGCCGAACCCGCTGGTGAACGAGCTGGTGATCATGCCGGACATCGAGAAACGCCTCGAGGCCTTCACGCGCTTCGGCCACGGCATCATCGTGTTCCCGGGCGGGGCGGGCACGACCGAGGAGCTGTTCTACGTGCTCGGCATCCTGCTGAACCCCGCCAACAGGGAGCTGCCCTTCCCGCTGGTGCTCGCCGGGCCCGGCTCCGCAGCGCCTTATTTCGAGCAGGTCGACCGCTTCCTGCGCGGCACCATCGGGCCAGAGGCGACGCAACGTTACCAGGTCATTCTCGATGACGCGGAACGGGTCGCCCGGGTGATGCGCCGGGGCCTGGCGGAGGTCAAGGAATACCGTCGGGACAAGGGCGATGCCTGGTTCTTCAACTGGCGGCTGCGGGTGGAGGCGGATTTCCAGCAGCCCTTCCTGCCGACGCACGAGGCCATGGCCGCTCTCGATCTCAGCCGCGAGCAGCCACCGCACCAGCTCGCCGCGAACCTGCGCCGCGCGTTTTCCGGCATCGTCGCCGGCAATGTCAAGGACGAGGGCATCCGGCGCATCGAGGAACACGGTCCTTTCGAGCTGCGCGGCGATCGGGAGATCATGGACCTGATGGATGCCCTGCTCCAGGCCTTCGTGGCCCAGCACCGCATGCGGCTGCCGGGCTTCGAATACCGCCCGTGCTACCGCCTCGTGGCCTGAACGAGCCGCGCTACGTTACATTCCCGTGACTTCCCTCACATTAACGCAGTCCGGCGGTCGCAGTGCAGCGACGCTGTGATGCGGGTCACGGTGCGTCCGCCGCCGGGGCCCCTATTCTGGCCGCCATTCGTATCAGAAGGACGCCCCCTCATGGCCGGACCAGAACGGAAGCGGAGACCGCCGCGGTCCCGTTTGCCGATCCTGCCGCCACCTCCGCCGGACCGCTCCGCAGGGAGCGCGGCGGTGGGCATGAGAGCGGGCGTCGGCGAGGAAGATTCGATCTACACGCTCCGGGGGTACAAGGCCTGGGCCGCGCGCGTCAAGGCGGCGTGGGATGCCGAGTCCTGAAAGAGCCGGATCTTGCAGGCGCGCCTTTGGGGTGCATCACGGTTTCGCGAAGGAGCCAGAGAGTTGATCAATGAACCTGCCGAGGAACAGGCGGCCCGGGGGCACCGGGGACGAACGCTGGACGCCTGGTCCTGGATCGCGCGCGCCCGCGAAGCGGCCGCGCGTGCCGTCGAACCGACGCCACCCGCCGCAGACGGCCCCGAGGCCGCCCGCGATCATCCGTCCACCGAGCGGGATTCACCCGCCGCCTGAGGCGATCTCGCGCCCGCGCCGTCGCCTGGCCGGGCGAGGCGGGTCACCATGCCGCTGATCGTCCTGCTGGCTTTGCTGGTCGCGCTGACCGGCATCGGCTGGCTGGCCCGGGCCCGGCGCCTGCGTCGCGAGCGTCGCGCACGGCTGCGCGACATCCTGTTGCAGTCCAATGTCGGCGGCGACCGTTTCCACGTCGCCACCGTCGATGCATTGCCTGGCCCCGCGGCCAGTTACCTGCGTCGCGCACTCGCGCCCGATGCCCCGCTCGCCCGTTCGGTGGACGTGCGCATGAGCGGTCGCCTGCGCGTGGCCGCCGACGACTGGGTGCCGTTCGAGGCGCGGCAGCGCATCTGCGCAGAGCGCGGTTTCCTCTGGGAGGCGCGCGTCGGCGTCCTGCGACGCCTCGGCCTGCATGGCTCCGACTGGTTGTTCGGCGACGACGCCGGCGTCGAATACCACCTCGCGGACTGGTGGCCGGCGATCGATGAGCGCCGGCCGGAAATGGCGCGCTCCGCCGCAGGGCGCCTGATGGTCGAACTCATCTGGCTGCCGTCCGCGCTGACGCCGCAACGGGGGGCGGTGTGGGCGAGCGGCGACCCGGATCGCGCCGTGGTCACGCCGGCCGGCGGCAAGACCGCCATGACCGTGGCCGTGGCGGACGACGGCCGCCTGCGTGAAATCAGCCTCGTGCGGCGGCGCGTGTCGGCCAGCGGCGAGACCTCGATCGCGCCCTATGGCGTCAGCGTGGAGGCCGAGGAGCGGTGGGGCGATTTCTGCGTGCCTTCGCGGCTCGTGGCGGCCTGGGGCATCGGGACGGATGATCGCGAGGATTTCATGCAGGTCTCCGTGGACGACATTCGCTGGTTCTGAGGCCGCCTTCGTTTTCGGGAGGCCTGTCACGGTATCGGCAAAAAGGTCGTGGCAACTTGGACGCCGAGAATCCAAACGGCGGGAGCCGATCGTGGAAGTGATGTTGCAATGGGCGGACGACCTCGATGACCTGCTGGCTGCGGCCGGGCAGGTGCTGATCGGCATGAGCGATTTGCTGCCTGGACTCGCCGGCGTGGCGGTCGCGGGCTTCGGCGGCGTTTCGATAGGGCTCGGCATCACCCTGCTCATCGGCCCGGTCCTGCCGTGAGCGAAAAGACGCCCCGTCCCGCCGACTGGCCCGCCAGCATGCTCGATGACGATCGCACCTGGCAGGGGGATTACGATCCCTATCTCGGCGCGCTGGCCCGCCAGGGTCGTCGGCCGTTCCACGCCGCGTCGCGCAGGGAGGCGAGTGACGGCGGGGCCCGGGAGGCTGCACCGGCGCAGGCGCCCGATCACGCGGGGGGCTCCGATTCGGCCGACCAGGATCCCTACCTCGCCGGCCTGGCGCGCAAGCCCCACGATTCCGCCGCGACCTAGGCGCCGCTGGTCCGGAGCGCGCGCATGGCTTGCGCCGCGCGCCGACCCTGAACTATGGTGCTCGCTCCGATTTCCTGGAGCTTCATGATGCGCCGATTCGCCCTGTTGATCGCCTCGTTTTCCGCGCCGACGCTGTACGGTTGCTCGCCGCCCGTGGACACGCCCGCGACGCCGCCGACCGAGCTGGTGATCGTCGATCTCGCCCCCGGCGAGGGCGAGACCATCACGACCGGCAGCACGGCGGTGATGCACTACACCGGCTGGCTGTTCGATCCGGCCGCGGAGGAGGGCAAGGGCAAGAAGTTCGACAGCTCGCTCGACCGCGGCCAGCCGTTCCGCTTCCCGCTGGGGGCCGGACGCGTCATCCAGGGCTGGGACCAGGGCGTGCCCGGCATGCAGGTCGGCGAACGTCGCCGGCTGATCATTCCGCCCGAGCTCGGCTACGGCAGCCGCGGCGCCGGCGGCGTGATTCCGCCGAATGCGACCCTGGTGTTCGACGTCGAGTTGCTGGGTATCGAGTGATGACGGCCGGCACACGCGACGCCGCGAGGCCCGGTCCGCAGTCATGATCAAGCCGCTGCGTTTCCTGTTCTCGGCGGTCATCGCCTCGGTGGTGGTGCTGGGCCTGCTGGTCGCCTCGCTGGCGGCCTTCGGCCTGTTCGACCAGCCCGAGGAGACACTCTACGTCCATCCGGTGGAGGTGCTCTCGCAGAGCGACCGGGTGGACGTGGCCGAACTGATCGGCGCGGACCAGGATCGCCGCCTGCCCGAGCGCCGCGTCGCGCCGCCGGTCGAGCCGCTCGAGATCCCGCGGCGCGAGGTGTCGGGCTTCGTGCAGATCGAGGTCGAGGTGGATGCCGAGGGCCGGGTGCGCGAGGCACAGGTCGTCAACGCGCTGCCGGCCGGCGTCTACGAGGACCAGGCCCTGCGGCAGGTGCGCCAGCGTCGTTACCCGGCCCGCGCCGGCGGCGAGACCTACGTCGAGGTGGTGCCGTTCAAGGTCGATCCCGACGCGATCCCGCCGAACCGGGACTAGGTCGCCGGCACGTCCGGGTTGAGCGAATACAGCCCGGTGACCTCGGCGCTCGCGAGCACGTGGCCCACCAGCAACTTCTCCACCTCCTCGCCGCCGAATGCGCCTTCTACGGGGCAGCGTTCCAGGTCGGTGGCATAGGCGACGAAACGGTAGTGGTGCGGGATCGAATCGTTCCACGGCGGGCAGGGGCCGTCGTAGCCCAGGTAGATCCCGGCCATGTTCTCGTCGCCCTCGAACCAGGCGGTGTAATCGTTGCGTCCCTGTCGCGCGCCTTCCGGCCCGGCCGGCGACGACTTGCCGCGCGCCGTGACGCCCCGGCTGCACTCGCCCTCGGCGATGCCTTCCAGGTCGGGCGGCACATCCACCATCACCCAGTGGTAGAAGCGCCCGCGGGGCAGTGACGCCGGCACGCTGCGGCCTTCCTGGTTCACGTCGTCCGGGCGCGTCGGCACGTCGGTGTCCACGCAGATCAGCACCACGGTGCGCGTGCCCTCGGGCAGCCCCTCCCAGCGGATGGCGGGGTTGAGATTCTCGCCGAGCCGCACATGCGCGTCCGGATCCTGCACGCCGAATGCGAACTTCTCGGGAATTTCTGCGTCGTTGTCGATGCCTTCGACGATCAGTTTCATCGTGCTTCGCTCCTCTGCTGGGTCATGGTTCGGGTCAGGCCGACGCCGTGGCTCCCGCCTCGGCGTCCATCTCGGCGAATACCTCGCGGATCTGTTCGAGCGACCACTCGAGCAGCGCCTGCGGAATGCCGAGCGGCGGCGCGAGACGCACGACCGTCTCGTGGGTTTCCTTGCTGAGCAGGCCCCGGCTCATGAGCCGCTCGACGATGCTCCGCGCCCGGGCGTGCGCCGGATCGATGTCGAGACCGATGAACAGGCCGCGCCCGCGGGCTTCCCGCAGCATCGGGCTGTCCAGCTGGCGCAACTCCCCCAGCAGCCAGGCGCCCTTGGCGGCGCTCTGCGCCACCAGGTCCTCGTCCTGCAATACGCGCAGCGCCTCGAGCCCGACGGCCGCGGCGAGCGGATTCCCGCCGAAGGTGCTGCCGTGATCGCCCGGAGAGAACACCGCCATGAGATCGCGCCGCGCGAGGAACATCGACACCGGGAGGATCCCCCCGCCCAGCGCCTTGCCGAGCACCAGCCCGTCCGGCTTCACGCCCTCGTGCTCGCAGGCCAGCAGCTTGCCGGTGCGCCCGAGGCCGGTCTGGATCTCGTCCGCGATCAGCATCACGTTGTGGCGCCGGCAGATCTCGGCGCAGGCCGAGAGGTAGCCTGCCGGCGGGATGACGATCCCGCCTTCGCCCTGGATCGGCTCGACCAGGAACGCGGCGGTATGCGGGGTGATCGCGGCCTCGAGCGCCGCGGCATCGCCGTAGGGCACGGTGCGCAGGCCGGGCGGAAAGGGGCCGAAGCCTTCGCGGTACTGGCTTTCGGTGGACAGCCCGCACACGGCGATGGTGCGGCCGTGGAAATTACCCTCGCAGGCGATGATCTCGGCCTGCCCGTCCGGCACGCCCTTGGTTTTCCAGGCCCACTTGCGCACCGCCTTGAGCGCGGTCTCCACGGCCTCCGCCCCGGTGTTCATCGGCAGCGCCATGTCCTGCCCTGTCAGCGTGCACGCCAGCTCGAGGAACGCGCCGAGCCGGTCGCTGTGAAACGCGCGCGAAACAATGTTGAGGTTCCTGGCCTGCTCGATGAGGGCCGCGACGATGCGCGGGTGGGCGTGGCCGTGACTGACGGCGGAGTAGGCGCTCATCATGTCCACGTAGCGCCGGCCCTGGTCGTCCCAGACGTAGGGCCCCTCGCCCCGCACCAGCACCACGGGGAGCGGATGGTAGTTGTGGGCGCAGTAACGATCCTCGAGTTCGATCAGCGGATGCATGGCGCGCGTTCCTCGCCTTGCGGCATTCTATGCAGATGAACATAGTGTACCGTGATCAGCCGTGGCGGCCGCCACGGCCGGAAATGCTGGAAATCCCCGGTCCCTCCGGCCCGCTCGAGGCCATCGTCGAGGCGCCCGAAGGGGAACCCGCGGCGATCGCCGTGGTCTGTCATCCACATCCCCTGCACCAGGGCACGATGCGCAACAAGGTGGTGCACACGGTGGCCCGCGCGGCGAATCGGCTGGGCGCGCCGGCGGTGCGCTTCAATTTTCGCGGCGTGGGCCGGAGCGCCGGCACCTGGGACGAAGGTCGCGGCGAGACGGACGACGCCCTCGCGGTCGTGGCGTGGGCTCGCGACCGATGGCCCGGGTGCCCCTTGTGGCTGGCAGGGTTCTCGTTCGGCGCCCATGTCGCCTTGCGGGCCGCGGCCACGGCGCGCCCGGCGGCGCTGGTCACGGTGGCGCCGCCGGTGGGCCGCTTCCCGGTCGGGGAGACGCCCGCGCCCGGGTGTCCGTGGCTGGTGGTGCAGGGCGAGGCCGACGAGTTGCTGGATTACCGCGAAGTGGCGGCCTGGGCAGCAGCCCTGCAGAACCCGCCGCGACTGGAATTACTGCCTGAGACGAGCCATTTTTTTCATGGCCGGCTGGCTGAACTGCAAGGCGTCGTGCAGGATTTCCTGGGCGAGGCCGGAGAGGATATCGCGTGATCGGAAAGCTGAAAAAACTGCTGGTGGAGACACTCGGTGAAGACGACGGACAGGGCGGCGGGCACGACCTGCGCCTCGCCACTGCCGCGCTGCTGCTGGAAATGGCGCGGGCGGGCGACGACGAGACGCCCGAGGAGCGGCGTGAAGCGGAGACGATGCTGGCGCGGCACTTCGCCATCGAGCGGGATGCGGCGGAAGGGTTGCTGGCGCGCGCTGCGGACAGTCTCGAGCACTCGGTCTCGCTGTTCGAGTTCACCCGCGTGCTGAATGCCACGCTGTCGGCGGCTGAACGCCGCAAGGTGGTGGAAATGGTGGCGGAGGTGGCGGCCAGCGACGGGCATTTCGACAAGCACGAGCAGCACCTGCTGTCCAAGCTCGCCGACCTGTTGCACCTGCGGCGTGCGGAGTACGCCAGCATCCGCGCGAATGCCTTGCAACGGGGCGGGGTCGCCCCGAGGTGACGGGGCCCGGCGTCATCCGCCGGGCCCGCGCCGTCAGACCATATCCTTGAGGCCCTTGAGGGCGGTGACCTTGACGGTCTTCCGCGCCGGCTTGGCCTTGATCATGATCTCTTCGCCGGTGAAGGGGTTCTTGCCAAGGCGGGCCTTGGTGGCGGGCTTCTTGACCACGCGGACCTTCATCAGGCCGGGCATCGAGAACTCGCTTGCCGACTTCAGCGACTTCTTGATGATCGCGTTGAGTTCGTCGAATACGGCGCCCACGTCTTTCTTGGTGAGATCCGTCTTCTCCGAGATCTGCGTAATGATCTCGGCCTTGGTTGGCGCTTTCGCTACTTTTTTCGGCGCCGGGGCTGCCTTCTTCTTAACGGCCATCTGGTACTCCTGCCTTGTCGTCTTGCTGGTGAAGGGTTCGCCGCTGCGGGTGCCTGGACAATCGGTCGGTCCTCATCGACCGCATGTCCTGCCGGCGTGTCCGCCCCGGTTTGCCCGGTTTTTGCCTCAGTTCGTGTAGAACTGCTGCTTGAAACTGAATTCGTACGGCCGTTCCAGCCCCTCGGGCTGGACCGAGATGTCGAACTTGACGATTTCCTCGTTCGCCACCGTGATCTCGCCGATGTAGTAGATCGCCTCACCCTCGCGCAGCTCTCGCAGGCGGACATTCTTGACCTGCCCGAGCAGGTTGCTCGCCGCGACGTTCACGTCGGCTTCGACGGCCATTTCCTCGCTTCCTGCGTCACGGCGCAACACCGCGATGTTCAGCATGGCGCGGTTCTCCCCCCGCTGGATGCCGAAAGCGCGCGCAACCTGTGCAGGTAGCATGGTGGTCGACTGCGCGTTGAAGTGCACTATGTAGTCGCCGAAAGTCTCGGAGCTCGGCCGGGTGATCTCCCGGGCCGGCGGCGCGCCCTGCGAATCGCGTGACGCGTCCCTTCCGCAGGCTGTAGCCAGGGCCGCCAGGCAGGCGACGGCGACGGCGAACAGGGCTCTTGTTCGGCTCATCCGTTTCACCTCCGGGGTTTCAGTTACGCTCCAGCAGGGAACTATAGCTCAAGTCGACCGCCTTGCGGATATCGGCAAGGCGTTTGAGCAGGGTTTTTACAGTGTTTTTTCGCGGTCACTCCGCTGCCGGGATGTTTCAGAGCAGGTATCCCGGCACACGGATCATGATCAACAGCGCCTGCAGGCCGATCAGCACGAACAGCGGCGTCAGGTCGAGGCCGCCGATCGGCGGGATGATGCGGCGGATCGGGCGAAGCACCGGCTGCACCAGGCTCTGGATTACGTTGATGAGCGGATTCCAGTGCCCGGGACTGACCCAGCTGATGATGACGTGCACGAGGATGGCGAAGAAATACAGCCTGATCGTGCCGATGATGATGCGCAGGACCGCGTAGTAAGTCAGCGTCAGGGGGTCGGTCACGGTGCCGACCGCCATGAACTGGAGCATGGTCGTGACGAGCAGTTGCAATATCAGCAGCGCGACCAGCGGCGACAGGTCCACTCCCCGCCAGCCGGGCACGACGCGTCGCAGGGGCCGCACCACCGGGTCGGTGATCCGCAGGATGAACTGCGACAGTGGATTATGGAAATCCGCCCGCACCCACTGCAGGAGAAACCTGAGGATATACGCGATCAGGTAAAGGTCCAGCAGTGTCTTGATGACGAAAAACAGCGCGGCGTTCATGTCGCGGGAAGTCTCCGGTGGTGGGCGGGGCCGGCGGAACCCTGTGTCGGGCCGGCTCCCTTTTTAATCGTCGCCCAGTCGTTCTGCAAGTTCGCGGGAGCGTGTCGCCGCCTGTGTCAGCGCGGCGCGCACGAGTTCACGCAAGCCGCCTTGCTCCAATGTGCCGACCGCGGCCTCGGTCGTGCCGCCGGGTGAAGTGACGCGCCGGCGCAGGACGGCGATGTCCTCGCCGCTCTCGATCGCCATGCGGGCCGCGCCGAGCGCGGTCTCGACCGCCAGCAGGCGCGCGAGCTCCGGATCGAGGCCTGCGGCTGCCGCCGCGTCGGCCATCGCTTCGGTGAGCAGGAAGAAATACGCAGGCCCGCTGCCCGACAGCGCCGTGACGGTGTCCATCTGCATTTCGTCGGTGATCCAGCTCACCGAGCCGACCGCGCGCAGGATGCTCTCGGCCAGTTCGCGGTGATTCGCGTTCGCGCCCGGGCCCGCGCATAGCACGGTCGCGCCGCAGCCGAGCAGCGCCGGCGTGTTCGGCATCGCACGGACGACCGGGACCGTATCGCCGAGCCAGCGCGCGAGGTCGGCGCTGCGGATCCCTGCGGCGATGGAGACGGCCAGCGCCCCGGTGCCCGACAGGGCCGGCGCCAGGTCACGCGCGACGGCTTGCAGGACTTGCGGCTTGACGGCCAGCAGGACGACGTCGGCGCCGGCCGCCGTGGCGGCGTTGTCCGCGGAGACGGCGACCCCGAAGTCCCGTTGCAGTGCCGCGCGACGTTCCGCATCGGGCTCCGCGATGCGCAGCCGTCTTGCAGGCACGCCGTCGGCGAGCAGCCCGCCGACGATGCTGCGCGTCATGTTGCCGCCGCCGATGAATGCGATCAGGGTGTCTTTCATGATCCTGGGCAAAGAATAGCGGATCGCGCCGTTACGTGGGACGTGGGCCGAAGATGGCGGTGCCGACGCGCACCAGCGTCGCGCCCTCGGCGATCGCCGCCTCGAGATCGCCGGACATGCCCATCGACAGCGTGTCGAGCGCGAGCCCCGCGGCACAGAGGCCGGCCTGGAGTTCGGCGAGCTGCCGGAACCAGGCGCGCTGTCGCGCCGGGTCATGTTCGGGCGGGGGCACGGCCATCAGCCCGCGCAGCCGCAGTCGCGGCAGGGCGGCGATGCCGTGGGCAAGCTCCGCGGTGGCCGCCGGGGAGACGCCCGACTTCGAGGCCTCGTCGCCGATGTGCACCTGGATGCACACGTTCAGGGGGGCGAGGCTCTCCGGGCGCTGCCGCGAGAGTCGCTGGGCGAGTTTCAGCCGGTCCACGCTGTGCACCCAGTCGAAGCGCTCTGCGACCGCGGCGGTCTTGTTGGATTGCAGGGCGCCGATGAAGTGCCAACGTGCCGTCGCGGGGCCGAGGCCGTCCATCTTGGCCAGGGCTTCCTGCAGGAAGTTCTCGCCGAAGTCCTCCAGTCCCGCCGCCCGTGCTGCGCGCACCGCCTCGAGGGATTGCCGCTTGCTGACGCCAATGAGACGCACTTCGGCGGGCGCCCGGCCGGCGGCCGTGGCCGCCCGGGCGATGCGTTCGTGCACCGCCTCGAGCCGTGTCGCGATACTGCTTTCTGAGAACCCCGTCATATTCCCCGGAACCATGTTATGTATACTTCGGAAAACAGTCGCCGCCGGGCGGCAAGCGCCTGACAGGGCAGCAATTCAAGGGATCGACGATGGCCGTAGACATCGAGCAGCTGCTCCGTTTTTCCGTCAAGAACGGCGCCTCGGACCTGCACCTCTCTTCCGGGGTGCCGCCCATGATCCGCATCGACGGCGACGTCAAGCGCATCAACATGCCCTCGCTGACGCACAAGGAAGTGCACAGCATGGTCTACGACATCATGAACGACAAGCAGCGCAAGGACTACGAGGAGTTCTTCGAGACCGATTTCTCCTTCGAGATCCCCGAGCTGGCGCGCTTTCGCGTGAACGCGTTCAACCAGCATCGCGGGGCGGGGGCGGTGTTCCGCACCATTCCGTCGAAGATCATGACGCTCGACGACCTGAATGCGCCGAAGATCTTCAAGGACATCTCGATGTACCCGCGCGGCATCGTGCTGGTGACCGGGCCCACGGGCTCCGGTAAATCGACCACGCTGGCGGCGATGATCGACCACGTCAACGACAACCGGCCGGATCACATCCTCACCATCGAGGACCCGATCGAGTTCGTGCACGAGAGCAAGAAGTCGCTCATCAACCAGCGCGAGGTCCACCGCGACACGCTGGGTTTCGCCGAGGCGTTGCGCTCCGCCCTGCGCGAGGACCCGGACGTGGTGCTGGTCGGCGAAATGCGCGATCTCGAGACCATCCGCCTGGCGCTGACGGCGGCCGAGACCGGGCACCTGGTGTTCGGCACGCTGCACACGAGTTCCGCGGCCAAGACGATCGATCGCGTGGTGGACGTGTTCCCGGCCGGCGAGAAGGAAATGGTGCGCTCGATGCTCTCCGAGTCATTGCGCGCCGTCATCAGCCAGACGCTGCTGAAGAAGATCGGCGGCGGGCGGGTCGCGGCGCACGAGATCATGATCGGCTCGGCGGCGATCCGGAACCTGATTCGCGAAGGCAAGATCGCGCAGATGTACTCCGCGATCCAGACGGGCCAGGCGCTCGGCATGCAGACGCTGGACCAGTGCCTGCAGGACCTGCTGCGCAAGGGCCTCGTCAGCCGCGAGGAAGCGCGCTACCGGGCCCAGAACAAGGAAACCTTCTGAGGTGTCCCCCATAACAATCACTCGCACCGGGGTCTGCTGATATGGAACGCGATCAGGCGATCAGGTTCATCCATGAACTGCTGCGGAAGATGGTCGAGGTCGATGGTTCCGACCTGTTCCTCACGGCGGGTTTCCCGCCGGCGATCAAGATCGACGGACGCGTCAAGCCGGTCACCGACCAGCCCCTGACGCCGCAGCAGAGCGCCACGCTGGTGCGCTCGATCATGAACGATCGCCAGACCAAGCAGTACGACGCGACCAAGGAATGCAACTTCGCGATCGCGCCGCCGCGCATCGGGCGCTTCCGCGTCAGCGCGTTCATCCAGCAGGGCGCCAGCGGCGCCGTGATGCGCACCATCAACACCAAGATCCCGACCATCGAGGAACTCGAGCTGCCGCCCGTGCTGAAGGACGTGGCGATGACCAAGCGCGGCCTGGTGCTGATCGTCGGCGGCACCGGCAGCGGCAAGTCCACGACCCTTGCCGCGATGCTCGGCTACCGCAACGACAATTCGAAGGGCCACATCATCACCATCGAGGACCCCGTCGAGTACGTCCACACGCACAAGAACTGCGTGGTGACGCAGCGCGAGGTCGGGATCGACACCGAGTCCTGGGAGGTGGCGCTGAAGAACACCCTGCGCCAGGCGCCCGACGTCATCCTCATCGGCGAGATCCGCGACCGGGAGACGATGGAGTACGGCATCCAGTTCGCCGAGACCGGCCACCTGTGCCTCGCCACCCTGCACGCCAACAGCGCCAACCAGGCGCTCGACCGCGTCATCAACTTCTTCCCGGAAGACAAGCGCGACCAGCTCCTCATGGACATGTCGCTGAACATCAAGGGCATCATCGCGCAGCGGCTGCTGCCGCGCTCGGGCGGCGCCGGGCGGATCGCCGCCATGGAGGTCATGCTGGCCTCGCCGCTGATCTCGGACCTGATCTTCAAGGGCGAGGTCCACCAGCTCAAGGAAGTCATGGCCCGCTCCACCCGTCTCGGCATGAAGACTTTCGACCAGGCGCTGTTCGACCTGTTCGAGGACGGCAAGATCTCTTACGAGGATGCCCTGCGCAACGCGGATTCGCGCAACGAGCTGCGCCTCCGCATCAAGCTCGAGAGCAAGCGCGAATTCAAGTCCGGCGACGACGGTTCCGAAAGCTTGCGCCTCGCAGAAGAATCGAAGACACAAAACTATGGCCGAGACATCTGACAACCTGGTGCCGCCACCCCCGGCGGTGTTCAAGCTCAGGCCCTACCTGAAGCTCATGGCCGACAAGTCGGCCTCCGACCTGTTTTTCACGCCCATGGCGCCGATCAAGATCAAGATCGAGGGCCAGATCGTGGCGGTGGGCAAGGACATCATGTCGGTCGAGGTGATCAACGAAATCGCCATGTCGATCATGACGGACGCCCAGAAGCGCACCCTGGAGCGCGAGCACGAACTGGATTTCGCGATCTCCGAGCAGGGCCTCGGCCGCTTCCGCGCCAACGTGTTCCGCCAGCGGGGCAACCTCGCCATCGTGCTGCGCTACATCACGCTCGAAATGCCGCGCCTCGACGAACTCGGCCTGCCGCGGGTGCTGAAGGAGCTGTCGCTGAAAAAGCGCGGCCTGTTGCTGATGGTCGGCGCGACGGGTTCGGGCAAGTCCACCACCCTCGCCGCGATGCTGAATCATCGCAACGAGACCTACAGCGACCACATCATCACCATCGAGGACCCGATCGAGTTCCTCCATCCGAACAAGAAATCGATCATCAACCAGCGCGAGCTCGGCTGGGACACGCATTCCTATGCGCGCGCGCTCAAGAGCGCGATGCGCGCCGCCCCCGACGTGGTGCTGATCGGCGAGATTCGCGACCAGGAGACCATGGAGGCCGCCATCACCCTGGCCGGCACCGGGCATCTGGCCATCGCGACGCTGCACGCCAACAACGCCTCCGAGACGCTCGACCGGATCATCAACATGTTCCCGCAGGGCCAGCACCGCCAGGTGCTGATGGACATGTCGCACTACCTGTCGGCGATCATCGCGCAGCGGCTGATCATCGGCACCGACAACAAGCGCGTCGCGGCGGTCGAAGTGCTGCTCAACACGCCGCATATCGCGGAGCTGATTTCCCAGGGCGACATCGGCGGTATCAAGCAGGCCATCCGCGAGACCAGCCAGGGCGACATGCAGAGCTTCGACCACTCGCTGTTCAAGCTCTTCAAGGAAGGCCGCATCGACCTCGAGCGGGCGCTGGCCTACGCCGACTCGAGCGTGGACCTCGAGGCGCGCATCAACTTCGGCTAGCGCCGCCGCGGGGTCGTATCCGCTATTTCAGTTTCAACGCCGCGACGGCCAGCGCCGCCCAGCCAACCATGAAGGCGACCCCGCCGATGGGCGTGATCGCACCGATCCCGCGCACGCCGGTCAGCGCCATCACGTAGAGCGAGCCGGAAAACAGCACGATCCCCGCGAGAAAGGCCCAACCGGCCACGTGCGCCGCGACGGCGCCCGTCTGCTGGATCATCCACGCCACCGCGAACAGCGCGAGGGCATGAAACATCTGGTAGCGCGCGGCGGTCTCGAAGACCTCGAGCATGCGCGGCTCCAGCTGGGCCCGCAGCGCATGCGCGCCGAATGCGCCGGCCGCGACGCTGAGGCCGCCGAGCAGGGCGCCGAGGATGACATAGGCTTTCATCGGTGTGTTCCCTCGATCGCGTAGTGCGTGGTGCGAGGCACACAGCATATGACATTTGTCACTCGTGATCCCTGAGGCGCGTCACTGGGCGGCCGCAGGACCGCTGCGCAGAATGAGGCTGGACCATACGGGGAGCAGCTCATGTCCAAGTCACCGGTCGCCGTATGTCGCGGCGTGCGCCACACTTACGGGAACACTCAAGCCCTCGACGGCATCGACCTGGTGCTGGCGGCGGGCGAGGTAACCGCCCTGCTGGGGCCGAACGGGGCCGGCAAGACGACATTGATTCACCTGTTGCTCGGGCTGTTGCCGGTGCAGGCGGGCACGGTACGGCTGTTCGACGACCGTTCGCCGTCCGACCCGGCCTGCCGGACGCGCATCGGCACGATGCTGCAATCCAGTGGCGTGCAGGGCAACCTGGAAGTGGGCGAGCTGTTGCAGCTGTTCGCCAGTTTCTACGGCGCCACGGACCCCTTCGATGCCTTGGTCGAGGAAGCCCGCCTGCAGGGGCTCGAGCGGCGCCGCTATGACCGCCTGTCCGGCGGCCAGCAGCAGCGCGTGCTGTACGCCCTCGCCGCCGTCGGCGGCCCCGACTGGATGATTCTAGACGAGCCGACCACCGGCCTGGATCCGGCGGCCCGGCGCCAGGTGTGGCGGGCCATCGAGGCGCGCCGCGCCGCCGGCGCATCGATTCTCCTGTGCACCCATTTCATGGACGAGGCCCGGCGCCTGGCGGACCGCGTGGTCGTGCTGGACCGCGGACGGATCCTGCACCAGGGCCCCGTGGACTCGGTCGGAGACGATCTCGAGGCAATGTATTTCTCGCTGACGATGGAGGAGGTGTCGTGATGGCGGCGAATCCCGCCATGCGGCTGATGGAGGCGCAATGGCTCAACCTGGTGCGCACGCCCGCCTATACCCTGCCTACGCTGTTGTTCCCCGTGATGTTCTACAGTTTCTTCGGCCTGCTGATGCTGCCGGGACAGTCGCTGTGGCTGCTGTGCACCTTCGCGACCTTCGGCGTGATGGGGGCGGCGCTGTTCGCCTTCGGCGTGGGCATCGCCATGGAGCGCGCGCAGGGCTGGTTGTTGTTGCTGCGCGCGTCGCCCGCGCCGATCTACGCGGTGATCGCCGGCAAGGTGTTCGGCGCCCTGCTGTTCAGCCTGCTGATCGTAGTGATGATAAGTGCGCTGGCGGCCGGCTTCGGCGGCGTGCGCCTGCACACCCACCAGTGGTTCGCGCTGGCGGCGGTGCTGGTGGCCGGCGCCCTGCCGTTCTGCCTGATGGGGCTTGCCATGGGTCTCTGGCTGAAACCGAGTGCCGCCCCGCCGGCCGTCAATCTCGTTTACCTGCCGCTCGGTTTCCTCTCCGGGCTGTGGATTCCCGCCACGCAGCTGCCGGCCGGCTTGCAGGCGCTCGCCGTATGGCTGCCGCCGTATCACCTCGCGGCCCTGGCGCTCGACGTCACGGGCGCAAAACCCGCCGACTGGGGCGTGGCGCTGGCCAACCTTGGGGCGTTCACGGTGCTGTGCGGCGCGGCCACCGTGCTGGGCTGGCGACGGCTGGACGGCGCGGGACGCTAGCGGCAGATCCATGAAAAACATGACCGCAATCGGCGTGTTGCTCGGCCTGCTGGTACTGGTGGTGTTGTCGCTGCCCGGTCCCGCCCCGAGCGGCGCAGGGTCGCCGGTGACCGCCATCATCGACGTGCGCCTGTTCGACGGCACGGACTTTCTCGAGGATGCCACCGTCATCCTCGCGGATGGCCGGGTGCTGGCCGCCGGTCATGACATCGAGGTGCCCACCGGCGCCACGGTGATCGACGGGCGCGGCAGGACGGCGCTGCCCGGGCTGATAGACGCTCATGCGCACGTGTTCGGCGCGGCGCGGGAGGACGCACTGCGTTTCGGTGTGACCACCCTGCTCGACATGTTTCGCATGCCGATGGATTCGGTGCAGGTCCGCGCGGAGCGCGAGTCGCTCTCCGCCACCAAGCGCGCCGACCTGTTTTCGGCCGGCTACCTGGCGACGGTGCCGGGCGGGCATGGCACGCAGTTCGGTTTCCCGGTGCCGACGCTGAACGACACGGATCCCGCGGAGTGGGTTGCGGCGCGGCTGGAGGAGGGCTCCGATTACATCAAGATCGTCATCGAGGACGGCTCGAACTGGGGCCGCGAGCTGCCGACGCTCGCGCCGGATACCGTGCGCGCGCTGGTGGCCGCGGCGCATGCGCGCGGCGTGCTCGCAGTCGCCCACGTCTCGACCTACGCGGCGGCCCGTATGGCGCTCGATGCGGGGGTGGACGGGCTGGTCCACCTGTTCGTGGATGCGCCGGTGGATGCGCAATTTATCGCCGCGGCGCAGTCGGCCGGGGCCTGGATCATGCCGACCGCGACGGTGCTGGCCGCGAGCCACGGGCACTCGGGGGCTGCCGAGCTCAGCGAGCACCCGGTGTTGGGCGCGCGGCTGTCGCCGATGCAGGCGCAGACGCTCGGCCAGGCGTTTCCCGGAACCGCGGCGCGCCGGGACCGCTGGCCGATGGTCCTGGCGGGGGTGCGGGCCCTGCACGAGGCCGGCGTGCCGCTCCTTGCGGGGAGCGATGCACCCAACCCCGGCACGGCGCACGGGGCGAGCCTGCACCATGAGCTGGCGCTGCTGGTCGAAGCAGGCCTGGCGCCGATCGCGGCCCTGCGCGCAGCCACCTCGAATCCTGCGCGCGCCTTCGGCCTGCCGGACCGGGGATGCCTGCAACCAGGCTGCCGGGCCGACCTGTTGCTGCTGGAAGGCGATCCGCGCGAGGATATCGACAACACGGCGCGTATCGAGAGGATATGGAAGAACGGCCATCCCGTGATGCTGAAATCGTCCGCGGCGCGCCTGCGTTGAGTGCCCGGGCGACTCTGCGGGCGCTGCACCAGCGCCTCGTGCCGCCTGAATCGGACCAGGGGTGGACGGCGTACCTCTGGCTCGTCTACCTCGGCTTCTTTTTCGTCGCGTGGTTTTTGCGCCCCGTCGGTCCGCTGGAGATAATCCTCGGTGCGGCGAGTATCGTCTTGTTCCTGGCGCTTTATTTCAGCGCCTTTCGCCGCCGCGGCAGCGCGGCCCTGTGGCACGTTGCGGCGATCGCCGCCCTGGCGGTGGCATGGAGCCCGGTCAACCCCGGCGCCAGTGTGTGGTTTATCTTCGCCGCCAGCTTCGCTTACCGTGTCGGCCCGCCGCGCACCGCGGCCGTCGTGGTCGCGGCGGTTGTGGGGCTGGCCGCCGTCACTGCCTGGGTGTTCCAGCCGATGCTCGCCTTCTGGCTGCCCGGGGTGTTCGTCAGCGTGATCATCGGCGCCGCCAACATTTTTTTTGGCGAACAGGGGCGGCGCAATGCCGAGTTGCGGCTCAGCCAGTCCGAGGTGCGGCGCCTGGCGCGCGTGGCGGAGCGCGAGCGCATCGCACGCGACCTGCACGACGTGCTCGGCCACACGCTGTCGCTGATCGCGGTGAAGAGCGAGCTGGCCGAACGGCTGGTGGCGCGGGATCCGGCACGCGCGCGGGAGGAGATCGCCTCGATCGGCGTCACGGCCCGGCGCTCGCTCGCCGAAGTGCGCGAGACCATCAGCGGTTTCCACGAGCAATCGCTCGACGAGGCGCTGGAGCAGGCGCGCCTTGCGCTGCGTGCCGCCGATGTCGAGCTGGTGCTGGAGCGTGATCCCGGGATCGCGTTGCCCCGCTGCAGCGAGGCGATGCTGGGACTGGTCATCCGTGAGGCGGTGACCAACATCATCCGCCACGCGCGCGCCCGTACCTGCACCCTGTCGCTGCGACGCAGTCGCGCCGGCGAACCCGGGGGAGAGGTCGTCATCGAGATCCGCGACGACGGCCGCGGCGGCATCCGTGGGGGCGGCAGCGGCGTGGAAGGGATGCGCGCGCGCCTCGAATCGATCGGCGGCGCGCTGGACGTCGTCGCGGGCCACGGCGGCCACCTGGTCGCCCGCCTGCCGGTGGGTGAAGAATGATCCGCCTGTTGCTGGCCGAGGACCAGGCACTGCTGCTCGGCGCCCTTGCCGCGCTGCTGGACCTCGAGCCCGACCTCGAGGTGGTGGGGCGCGCGTGCGATGGCAATGCGGCCCGGGCGCTGTTTCTCGAGCATGCGCCCGACGTGCTGATCACCGACATCGAAATGCCCGGGGCCACCGGCCTGGAGTTGGCCGAATGGGTGCGCGCGACGCGGCCGCAGGCCGGCGTGCTGGTGCTGACCACCTTTGCGCGGCCCGGCTATCTTCGCCGGGCGCTGGAGGCGGGCGTGCGCGGCTACCTGCTGAAGGACACGCCGGCGGAGCGCCTCGCCGACGCGGTCCGGCGCGTGCACCGGGGGGAGCGGGTGATCGACCCCGAACTCGCTCTGACCGCCTTCGACAACAAGGATCCGCTGACCGATCGCGAGCGGCAGATCCTGCGCCTCGCCGGCGAAGGCCTTGGCAACGCCGAGATCGGCAAGCGGCTGCACCTCGCCGACGGCACCGTGCGCAACTACCTGTCGGAGGCGATCGGCAAGCTCAATGCGGACAATCGCATCGAGGCATTCCGCATCGCGCGCGACCAGGGCTGGCTGTAGCCGCGCGGCCTCAGTCGAAACTCAGCGCGCCGAAGGTGCAGTCCCACGGGCCGTTGAAGCCGTCCGGGCAGGTGTAAGTGCCGAGGAACAGCAGGTCGGGACTCATCAGCGCGCCGGCCAGACCGGCATTGCCGGCGGAGTCGACGAAGTCGCCGCGATACATGCCGAAGGCCGCGTCCAGGACGTCGAAATACAGCGTCGCGGCGAAGCCGTCATCCGCCACGGTGTCGCACCGTCCGCCGCCGCACAACGCCGCGCTGCCCTGCACGAACGCCGGACGCCAGTCGTCGTACGCTTCGAGTCCACGCCACTGTCCATCGAGGTCACTGAGGAACCAGCCGGGCAGGCCTGTCGCCCCGCGCTCGAGCACGGCGAACTCGAACAGGTCGTTCACCACCAGCAGGTGACGCCGCGCGGGATCCGAGAGCAACCGGAGCCAGGTGCCGTCGCTGAGCCTGCCCTCCCAGGTGCCGGTGCCGGTTGGCCAGATCTGGCCGGAGACGCTCGAGGCGAAGCCGTTCACGGCCTCGCGCGTGATGCGATCGCCGCACACCTGCCATTCCAGGGTGAACAGCGCACCGGTGTCGTCCTCCATGGCGCCGAACCAGTGGCCGTCGAAGCCGAGATCGGGGCCCACGCAGTCGACCACGATCACTTCCGTCTCGCTGTCGCAGCCGGCCAGCGCCACCAGTGCCAGCAATACGGCGCCGATTCTCAGGTATTGAGCCATGTCGTCCTCCCGGTTCACGTCGGGGCAGTCCCTATGGGAGAAGAGTGTGCAGGGAGAAACCTGAACGGGAGATGATCGGCCGGCGCGACCCGGCGCTTCAGGCCGCAGCTTCTGCGGCGCGGCGCTGGTGCGCCTTGCGGTGCTGGACCAGGTCGATCCAGGTCTTCAGCGCCACCAGCACGAGCAGCATGGGCACGGCCGTGCCGCCGCCCAGACCGATGATCACGGCCGAACCCGCGAGGATCGCGACGTGCATCAGCGCGATGCGCCGGTAGGGATCGCCCATGATCTTCTGTGCGCTGCGGCCCTCGTCCTCCCCCTGGCTGATCACGTGCTCGAAGAACGACAGGCCGTGGCTGACGACGAAGCCGAGCAGCGGCAGGAACAGCAGCCCCGGCATCTCGCGGCCGATCCATTCGAGAAGATTGGCCAGCATCAGGAAGGGCAATACGGGAAAGGGCGCGTCGTCCGGAAACAGGCCGTCCGCGAGATCCGTCTCAGTGCCGATGGATGCGATCGACAGCACGAAGACGCCGTGGATGGCACAGAAGAAACCGTAGTGAAAAGTGAAGAATGCGCCCATCCCGAGCGCCTTCGCGCCCTCGGCACGCAGCATGCGCAGCAGCGTATAGCCGCCGATCACCAGGTTCTCCAGCCAGTACAGCAAGAGCAGCGCGAGCGCGTCCCAGCCGAAAAAAAGCACACCGGCCAGCGGCACGAGGTTGGCGAGAACCAGCGCCGCCTGGACCGGCATCAGTGCTGGATCGCCGCCCAGTCGACCGCGGTCGCCTCGAACACCGGGCCGTCCACGCAGACGCGCTTCATCGCCGGGCCGGACGGGAGGTTCACCCGCACCGTGCAGCCCGCACAGCCGCCCACGGCACACGCCATGTACTCTTCCAGCGACACTTGGCAGGGCAGCTCGAACTCGGCCGCGAGGCGCGCCGTCGCGGCCAGCATGGGCGTCGGGCCGCAGGCGAAGATCTCCACCTGGGCCAGGTCCTGCGCCGACAGCGAGCGCAGCCATTCCCGCGCCAGCTCCGTGACGAAACCCGGGTAACAGCCGGCGAACCCCCCGCCGCTGCTCAGCCTGCAGGTGACGCCCAGCGCGTCCAGCGCCGGCATGGTCGCCGTGACCTCGGCCGGCAGCCCGGCAAAGGCGCGCTGCGCCGGCCCGAGTGCGAAAGGAAACGGGATCTCCGAGCCCATCAGCACCAGCGGTTCGGTCGCCCCCGCGGCCGCCAGCGACTCGGCGAGGAACACCATCGGCGGAATGCCCACGCCGCCGCCGATCAACAGCGGCCGGCGCTTGCCGGGCGAGGGTGCGAATGGCCGGCCGATCGGGCCGAGCACGCTGACGAGATCACCGATGCGCCGCCGCGCCAGCAGCGCGAGGCCCTCGCCGACGATCTTGAAGAGGAACTCGATCACCCCGGTATCCGGATCGGCCCGTTGCAGGGATAGCGGCCGGCGCATCGGCAGCGACGGGTCGCAGGTGACGTGCGCGAAGCTGCCCGGCCGCGCGTGGGCGGCGCAGCGCGGCGCATGCAGGCGCATCACGTACTGCTCGCCCGGCCACTGTTCCACGCTGAGCAGCTCGGCGTCCTCGACGAAGATGGTGCCGCGGTGCGGCCGATCCGCGTGGGGCGCTGCGGTTTGCTCAGCCATGGAGCGTCTCCATCACCGTCTGCATGACCGCCATGCGCACCGCCACGCCGTTTCTGACCTGCTCGGTGATCACCGACTGCCTGCTGTCGGCGACACTCCCGGCGATCTCGACGTCCCGGTTCATCGGGCCGGGATGCATGACGATGGCGTCCGGCCGGGCGAGCGCCAGGCGTTCCGGCGTCAGGCCGAACTCGCGGTGGAAATCGGCGGGATCGGGGTTGCGGCTCACTTCCATGCGTTCGCGCTGGATGCGCAGGCACATCACGACGTCGGCGTCGCGCACCCCGGCCTCGATATTGTCGAGCAGCGTCGCGCCGGCGAATTCGTCCGGGTCGGGCGCCAGGGCCGCCGGGGCGACGAGCCGCAGCTCGCCGATGCCGAGCGTCTTGAGCGCATGGTGGGCGGAGCGGGCCACGCGGGAGTGCTGGATGTCGCCGGCGATGGTCACCACCAGGTTCTCGAAGCCGCCCTTGTGGCGTCGCATGGTGAGCACGTCGAGCAGCCCCTGGGTCGGGTGGTTGAGATGCGATTCGCCCGCGTTGAGCACCGCGACGTGCGGCGCTACGTGATCGCAGATGAAGGCCGGCACGCCGGATTGCGCGTCGCGGATCACGAACACGTCCACCTGCATGGCCTGCAGGGTGTAGATCGTGTCGAGCAGCGATTCGCCCTTGGCGCGCGAGGAGGTGCTGACATCGAGGCTGAGCACGTCGGCGCCGAGCCGCCTGGCGGCCAGCTCGAAGGAGGCGCGGGTGCGCGTGCTGGGTTCGAAGAACAGGTTCGCCACCGTGCGTCCGGCCAGCGCCGGGTCGCGCGCCGGGAACTCGCCGTAGGGGGTGATGAAGCGGTCGGCGAGGTCCAGCAGCTCGACGAGCTGCGCGCGGGAGAGGTCTTTCAGGGTGACGAGATGGCGCAGTCGGCCGCGCGCGTCGAACTGGGATGCCATGGTGTCCTCAGCTGTGGTTGTCGAACCAGTCTTGCAGGATCACGGCCGCAGCCGCGCTGTCGATGTCTTCCTTGCCGATCGTGCCGCGCCGCCCCGCGCGGCGCGCCGCCTTGAGCGTGTCGTGCGCCGCCGCGGAGCTCAGCTGCTCGTCGAGCGTATCGACGGGGAGCAGGAAGCGGCCGTGCAGCCGGCGGGCGAAACGCTGCGCCTCCGCGGCAATCTCCGCGCCCGGCGCGGCGTCATTATACGGGACCCCGACGACGAGCCGGGCGGGCTGCCATTCCGCCAGCAGCGCGGCGATGCGTGTCCAGTCGGGCCCGGCGTCGGTGGCGGCGAGCGTCAGCAGGGGACGGGCCCGGCGCGTCAGGGTGTTGCCGACGGCGACACCGATGCGGCGCCGACCGTAGTCGAAACCCAGTAGGGTGCCCCCGCCGGACGCCATGCTCAGGCGTGGCCCGCCTCGGGAGAAAGGTCCGCCATGTTCACGCCAATCAGCGCCGCGGCGGATTCCCAGCGTCTCTCGAAGGGCACCGAAAAAATGATGTCCGCCGAGGCGGGCACGGTCAGCCAGGAGTTCGCGGCCATCTCGGCCTCCAGCTGGCCGGCGCCCCAGCCGGCATAACCCAGCGCCACCACGACGCGCGGCGGGCCCTGGCCGTCGGCGAGCGCCACGAGAATATCCCGCGAGGTGGTGATGCGCAGCCCGTCGGGCACGGCCATCGTCGAGCTGAACGCGGCGCCCTGGTCGTCGTGGATGACGAAGCCGCGGTCCGGCTGCACCGGGCCGCCCAGCAGCACGGGACGCTCGGCGAGTTCCGGATCCGAGATCTTCAGGTCCATCTGCTCGAGGACCTCGCCCAGCAGCATGTCCGTCGGCCGGTTGACGATGATCCCGAGGGCCCCGTCCTCGTTGTGCTCGCAGATGTAGGTCACGGTGCGATCGAAGTTCGGGTCGGCCATCGCGGGCATGGCGATCAGGAACTGGCCGGTGAGATATGGATTGTCTGTCATGTGCACAGTATTGACCGCGACCCGGGGTCCGGCAAGTCGGATTTCATTGCGGCGCGGCGCGTAACTCGCCCGGGCTGGCCTGCCCGTCAATGAAACGCCACTCGTAGGCGAAGCGCAACACGTCGTAGCGCGTGCGCACCAGGAAGGGGAATGCATCGAAGGGACTGGCCAGGCGCACCAGTTCGACGGCGGCCTGGTCCAGCGCACTGTGGCCCGACGACTGGGTGACGCGCACGTCCTCCAGGCTGCCGTCCGCCGCCACGGCGACTTCCAGCACCGGGTTGCCGCTGCGCTGGTCTCGCCGGACCTCCGGGAAGTTAAGCGTCCCGAGGCGCTCCATGCGCGCCTTCCAGGCGGCGAGATACTCGGCGAACACGCTTTCCCTGGCGCTCACCGAGACGAAGTACTCGAGGCGACCGGTGGCCGTTACGCGCGTGATCCCGCCTTCCGGCGGCGGCGGCGCCGGGACGATCTCCGGTTCGCTGAAGGGCGGCGCGACGGCCGCCAGCATGGCGCCGTCCCAGGAAGCGATCACGTCGGGAGCGGGCTGCTCCGGCTCGCCCGGCACGGTTTCCACGGGCTCGTCCGGCAGCGGCGCGAGGTCCGCATCCGGATCGCTGGGCGCCGGCGGCGTGTCGAAAAACTCCGGCCGCACCTGTTCCTCGACGTTGCCCGCGCCCTCCTGGCTGGCCTGGGCCAGGTAACGCGCATCCTCCGGCGCGGCCTGGCCGGGCACGGGCGCGTCCAGCAGGGTCACTTCGAGCGTCGGCGCCTCGGCCGACGGATCGGGCAGGGGTGGCGTGAAGCCGACCCCGAGAATGAGCAGACCGTGCGCGGCGGCGGCCATGAAAATGGCCCACGCCAGGCGTTCCGAGCCGGCGGCGCTTTGGGTCACGGGGGTCATGCGCGCGCCGTGTCCGGTCCGGTTTCGAGCTTCGCCAGGACGATTGCAGCAATCACACCGCTCACGATACCGAAGACCAGCGCCGCGGTCAGCAGGAACGGTGCGAGGGTGAGCAGCGCGGGGTGCGGGATGAACAGCTGCCAGGCCACCAGCAGCTGGGTCGCCATGTGGGCGAGGGCGGCGCACACGCTGTAGCCGAGGGCGCCCAGCCAGCGCCCGGCCAGTGCCTGGGCGAGCCAGAGCACCGCCATGGCCGCGACGGCCCCGCTCGCGCTCATGATGAAAGTGGGTCCGAGGAAGGTGCCGACCAGGAGGCTGCCGGCGAGCACGCGCAGGCCCGCCACCCAGGCCGCCGTGTACCAGCCGTAACGCAGCAGCACGACGACGGTCACCACGTTGGCGAGGCCGGGCTTCACGCCCGGCAGCGGGCTCGGGAAGGCCGCCTCGAGGATGTGGATGGCGATCGCGAGCGCGGCGAAGCCTGCGATCAGGCGGTCGTCGCGGCGCAGGTCTTCAGAAGGTGACGGCATCGAATTCCCGGTCGCCGCCGGTGACCTCGATGACGACGCCGTTGGGCAGGCAGGCGGCGACCTGGCCGCTGCGCGACAGCCAGCCGGCATGCACGCAGTAGCGCCCCACGCAGGGCGAATCGACGAAGCGCACCCGTCCGTCGCGAATCTCGATGCGGCTGTCGCCGAGGCGGCCGCGCACCTCCAGTGCGTCGTCCCGCGACAGCGCCACGCGTCGCGGCTCGTCGCCGGGGGTGATCACCTGCACGGCCTCCGCCGGTCCGCCGCCGGTCCAGAGTGCCGCCCACGCGGCGCCCACCAGCAGCGCGGCCAGCGCCACCACCAGGGCATCCGCCGGGCGGACGAGCGTCATGGCAGCGGGCGCACGCGCGCGCGTCGCCCCTGCTCCTCGTCGGTGAACCAGATCCGCGGCTCCAGCGCCCCGGTCAGCTCGATCGCGCCGTCCTCGAACACGACCAGGACGCGGTCCAGTCCCAGCGTCTCGGCCATGCGCGGCCAGTCCTCGGGGCCGGCGACCAGCAATGCCGTCGCCCCGGCGTCCGCCAGGGCCGCGTCGCCATGCACGACCGTCACGGATGCGATGCCGCGTGTCGGGTAGCCGGTGCGCGGATCGAGGATGTGGTGGTAGTGCCGGCCTTCGTAATCGAAGTAACGCTCGTAGTCCCCGGAGGTGAACACCGCCTCGCCGTCGGCGACTTCCAGCGCGGCGACGATGGTGTTGTCGCGCGCGGCGCGGATGCCGATGCGCCAGGCGCGCTCACCGCGCCGCCCGATGGCGCGCAGGTCGCCGCCGGCGTTGACGATGGCGTGCTCGATGCCGCGGGCCTGCAGCAGCTCGATGCCGCGTTGTACCGCCACGCCCTTGAGAAAACCGCCCAGGTCGAGCTGGGCGCCGGGCGGACCCTGCACGACCCCATCGACGAGCAGTTCGGGCAAGGGGGCCGTGGCCGCGAGCCGCGCGGCGATCTCCCCGGCCGGCGGCGGTGCCACCGGGCGCGACTCGTCATCCGAGAAGCCCCACAGCCGCACCAGCGCGCCGATGGCCGGGTCGAACAGGCCTCCGGTGGTCTCGGTGAGGGCCGCGGCCTCGTCCAGCAGCACCCCGAGATCCGGGTCCGGCCGGATCGCCTCGCCGGCAGCCAGCGCACGATTCACCGTGCCGAGCGCGCCGTCGCCCCACGGATCCCATGCCGCGTGCAGGGTGACGAACAACGCCTCGACCTCACGCGCGGCCGCTTCGGCTTCCAGCGGCTGTGCGCCCCAGATGCTGACGTCCACCAGGGTGCCCATCGCGGTGAAGCGATGCCTGGTTTCTTCTTCGGCCGGCTGTCCGCAGGCCGTCAATAGCAGCGCGGCGGCGCACAGGACCGCGAGGCGCCGGGCTGCGCGTTGCCGGCCGGCGCGGCTCAACGCGCCTCCAGGCGGCGCTCGATGGCGTCGAACAGCCCGGCGCAGATGTTGTCGCCATACAGTGCATCGAGTTCGCGCACGCCCGTGGGGCTGGTGACGTTGATCTCGGTGAGCTTGTCGCCGATGACGTCGAGGCCGGCGAACAGGATGCCCTTGTCGCGCAGCACGGGACCGACCGCGGCACAGATCTCGCGCTCGCGCGGCGTCAGGTCGCGGCCCTCGCCCTGCGCCCCCGCGGCCAGGTTGCCGCGGTTCTCCCCCTTGGCGGGGATCCGCGCCAGGGCATGTTCGTACGGCTCGCCATCCACCAGCAGGATGCGCCGGTCGCCGCCGGCGACGATCTCCGGCACGTAGCGCTGGATCATGGCGTAACGCCCGTCATAGTCCGTGAGAGTCTCGAGAATCACCCCGGTGTTCGGGTCGCCCGGCTGCAGGACGAAGATCGAGCGCCCGCCCATGCCGTCCAGCGGTTTCACCACGGCCGCGCCGTAGCGTTCGACGAAGCGCCGCATGTCCGCCATCGAGCGCGTCACCATGGTTTCGGGCGTGAACTGGGGAAACCACATCGTGTAGGCCTTCTCGCTGACGTCGCGCAAGGCCGCCGGCTTGTTGACCACCAGCACGCCGACGTCCTCGGCGCGCTCCAGCAGGAACGTCGTGTAGATGTACTCCATGTCGAAGGGCGGATCCTTGCGCATCAGGATCACGTCGAGTTCCTGCGCGTCGGCCTGGCGCGCGGGGCCGAGCTCGAACCAGTCGGCCTTGTCGTCGCGCACCGTGAGCGCGCGCAGCCTGAGGCCGAGGCGGCCCTCCAGCACCGCCAGGTCGGCCTGGCCGAGGTATTCCAGCGCGTAACCGCGCCGCTGCGCTTCCAGCAGCATCGCCAGGGTCGTGTCCTTGACCGGCTTGATGCGCTCGATGGGGTCCATGACGACGCCGAGGCGTATGCGCGGGTTGCTCATCAGCCGTGCTCCAGCAGGGAACGACGGCCGGACGGGACGCCGGCCGATTCGTGGGACGACACTATATCAAGGGGCGTCGGCCGGGTGGTGGGCGGGGCGGCCCGCCGAGCGTGAACGGGCACATGGCGGGTCACGGCCCGATATGTTAAAACGCCGGGCAGTGATCGGAGTCAAAACAAGCCCGTGCGAGGCGGACTTCAAGTGGAGAACGAATGGTGGATGGAGGCGAGTCGCACAGCATGAACGGCCTCAAGGTGCTCGTCGTGGACGACAGCAAGACCATCCGGCGAACGGCGGAAACGCTGCTCACCAAGGAAGGCTGCGAGGTCTACACGGCCGTTGACGGGTTCGACGCCTTGTCCAAGGTGGCGGATCATCACCCGGACATCATTTTCGTGGACATCATGATGCCGCGCCTCGACGGCTACCAGACCTGCGCGCTGATCAAGCACAACAAGGTCTTCAAGGGCACGCCGGTCATCATGCTGTCCAGCAAGGACGGCCTGTTCGATCGCGCCCGCGGGCGCATCGTCGGCTCGGAGCAGTACCTGACGAAGCCGTTCACGCGGGACGAACTGCTGTCCGCCATCGAGACGCACGTGAAGGCCTGATCGAGAGCGGCACGGCTGAAGGAGAAGGCATGGCCACGGTACTGATCGTCGACGATTCCCCCACCGAAGTGCACGTCCTGAGCGGCTACCTGCAGAAACACGGTTTCAGCACGGAGACCGCGGCGGACGGCGCCGAGGGTATCGAGAAATGCCGCGCCCTGAAGCCCGACCTGGTGCTGATGGACGTCGTGATGCCGGGCATGAACGGCTTCCAGGCGACGCGCCAGCTGGCCCGCGACCCCGACACGGCCGGGATTCCCATCGTGATGGTGACCACCAAGGGCCTCGAGACCGACAAGATCTGGGGCATGCGCCAGGGCGCCGTGGATTACCTCGTCAAGCCGGTCACGGAAGCGCAGCTGGTCGAGAAGGTCCGCGCCGCGCTGGGCGGCCATGATTGAGGCGGGTCTTGCCGGCTTGCGGGACCGTCCCTTCGCGCTGCTGCGCGAGATGGAGCGGCGCGCCTGGTCGATGGCCGGGGAGCAGGGCGCCGCGCCGAGCGCGCGCGAGTGGGTCGGGATCGGCTTCCGGCTCGGCGACGAGCGCTTCCTGGTGGCGCGTGAAGAAGTGCGCGAGATTACGGCCTGCCCGGCCGTGCTGGCCCGCGTGCCGGGGGCGAAGGACTGGGTGGCGGGGCTCACCAGCATCCGGGGGCAGCTCTTGACGGTCATCGATCTCAAGGCCTATCTCGGCGGGGCGCAGACGCATCTCGGGCGGGACTGCCGCATCCTGGTGATCAATCACCGCGAGCTCGGGGCCGGCCTGCTGGTGGACGAGATCCTGGGCTTCCGTCGTTTCCCGGAGGCCGCGCGGACCGCGGCGCCGGCCGAAACCGGTTTGCGTTGTCGTCGCTACCTCGGCGGCGCATTCACCCAGGTCGACGAGACCTGGCCGGTGTTCAACCTAGCGGCGCTCACCGAGAGCCCGTCGTTCCTGCGGGCCGCCAACGATGGCTGAGGCACGTCTGCAAAAGGCTTCCAGCATGGGATCGCATATGAGACAGAACTCCCGGGGCATGACCCTGTTGCCGGTACTGGGGATCCTCCTGGTGCTGGTCATCCTCATCGCGGCGGTGCTGTTCTGGCGGGCGCTGCCGCCGGGCAGCGGGCTGTTGTCGGCCTCGGCGGCGCCGCTGTGGCTCGCGGTCGCAGCCCTGCTCCTGGCCGTCGTGCTGGTGATCTCCGTGTGGCGCGGCGAAGCGGCGCGGCGTCGCTCCACGGAGCACGCCGACCAGAACGCGCGCAACCAGCAGGCGATCCTCAGGCTGCTCGACGAGCTCGGCAGCCTCGCCGACGGCGACCTCACGGTGCAGGCCACGGTCACCGAGGACATCACCGGCGCGATCGCCGACTCGATCAACTACGCGATCGAGGCCTTGCGCGACCTCGTCACCACCATCAACCAGAGCGCCATCAAGCTCGATGCCGCCGCCAAGCAGACCCAGGCGACCGCCACCCACATGGCCGATGCCAGCGACACGCAGCTGCGCCAGGCCGGCGACGCCACCGAGTCCACGGCGCGCATGGCGGCCTCCATCGAGGCCGTGTCCGGCGACGCCGAGCGCGCGGCCGACGTGGCGCGCCACTCGGTGGACGTGGCGCACAAGGGCGGCGCGGCCGTGCGCCGCACGATCGAGGGCATGAACGCCATCCGCGAGACCATCCAGGACACCTCGAAGCGCATCAAGCGCCTCGGCGAGAGCTCCCAGGAAATCGGCAACATCATCGAGCTGATCAACGACATCGCCGAACAGACCAACATCCTCGCCCTCAACGCCTCGATCCAGGCCTCGATGGCCGGCGAGGCGGGCCGCGGTTTCGCCGTGGTGGCCGACGAGGTGCAGCGCCTCTCCGAGCGTGCAGCCAACGCCACGCGCCAGATCGAAGTGCTGGTGAAGACCATCCAGTCCGACACCAACGAGGCGGTCATCTCCATGGAGCGCAGCACGACCGACGTGGTGGGCGGCGCGCTGCTGGCGGAGAACGCCGGCGCGGCGCTCGACGAGATCGAGAGCGTCTCCAACCAGATCGCCAACCTGGTGCAGAACATCTCGCGCTCGGCCCGCGACCAGGCGACGGCCGCCGGCGACATCACGCGCAACATGAACGTGCTGCGCGAAGTCAGCGAGCAGACCGCCGATGCCACCGGGGCGACCTCGCAGTCGATCGGCAAGCTGGCCGGGCTCGCGACGCAGCTGCGTAATTCCGTGGCCGGGTTCCGGCTGCCGGAGCCGCCGCCGAAGTGACCTCCCAGGCGTCCCCGCAGCTGCTCTGGGTCACCGGCGAACTCGCCGGGACGCTGCGCGATGCGCGCATCGCGCTGGAGGAGTACGCCGAGCACCCCGAACAGTCGGACGCCATGCAGCGTTGCGCAGAGATGCTGCACCAGGCGCATGGCGCGCTGCGCATCGCAGAGGTCTACGGCGCCTCGCTGCTGGCCGACGAGATGGAACAGCTGGCCCTGCACCTGCAACGCGCCGCCAGTTCCGGCCAGTCTCCCGACGAGGGCCTCGACGCGTTGTCGCGGGCCATCGTGCAGCTGCCGCCGTACCTCGATCGCGTCGTCACGGGCGGCCGCGACATCCCGCTCGTGTTGTTGCCGTTGCTCAACGACCTGCGTGCAGCGCGCGGCTCGCCGCTGCTCTCCGAAAACACGCTGCTGCTGCTGAACCTGCCGTCCGACCGCCAGTTGCTCGCGCGGGGCGCCCGCCCGCAGCCGAGCGGCGAGGATATCGTCGCCCTCGCGCGCCGCCTGCGGCCCCGTTACCAGGCGGCATTGCTGTCGTGGATCCGCGGCGAACGGCCCGACAGCAGCCTCGCCGTGATCGCCGACGTGTCGTCCGCCTTCGAGAAAGCCGCAGCCGAGACCTCGGTCTACCAGCTGTGGTGGGTGCTGGGGGGCGTGATCGAGGGGCTGCGCCAGGGCGGGCTCACCGCGAGCGCCGCGATCAAGCGCCTCCTCGGCCAGGTGGATCGCCAGATCCGCCGCCTCGTCGACGAGGGCGAATCGGGCCTCGCGTCGGCGCCGCCCGTCGAGCTGCTCAACAGCCTGCTGTTCTACGTGGCGCGCTCGACCACCCGCGGCAGCCGCGTCAACGCCATCCGCAACACCTTCAGCCTCGGCGACCTGTTGCCCGACCAGGACGACCTGGCCGAGGCGCGCGACAGCCTCGGCGGCCCGAGCGTGCAGCTGATGCGCACCGTGGCCGACGCCATCCGCGAGGACCTCGGCAAGGTCAAGGACTCGCTCGACCTGTTCGCCCGCACCGGCAAGGTGCCGGCCGACGGGCTCGACGCGCAGCTCGAGATGCTGGCCAAGATCGGCGACACGCTCGGTGTGCTGGGGCTCGGCGACGTGCGCGACGACGTGCAGACCGAAGCGAACCGGCTGCATGGCCTGCTCGACCGCGATCGCGAGGAGGCCGAGGAAGAGCTGCTCGCAGTGGCCGCGGCGTTGCTGCGCGTCGAGGATCGCCTCGACGAGCGGCTGATGCGCCTGGTCATCGAGGAACCCGGCGGGGGCGAACCGCCCCCCGAGGACGACGACCGCAACGAACTGCAGGGCGTCACGGAGGCGCTGCTGCGCGAATGCCTGTTCAACATGGCGCGGGTGCGCGACGCGATCAGCGAGCGCCTCGCGGGCCCGATCGATCCGCAGACCGCCGATGCCGTCCCCGGGCTGCTCAGGGCCGTCACGGCCGCATTGCTGATTCTCGAGCACCCCCGTGCGGTCCACGTGGTGGAGCGCATCACGACCTACGTCAGGAGAATGCTGCAGCCGGGCGCGGAGGACATGCGGCGCGAAGCGCTCGACCGGCTCGCCGACGCGATCGTCAGCCTCGAATACTTCATGGAGACCATCCGCGCGGGCCGCAAGGATCCCGTGTTCATGCTGGAGAACGCCGAGGCCTGCCTCGACGCGCTGCCCGTGCTGGAGGGGCATATCCCGGAGTACGAGCCGGTGGACACGCCGCCGGGCGACACCGTCACCCTGGAGGAAACCGGTGCAGGGCCTGCGCCGGCGCCGGAGGAAGCGGCCGCCGAGGACGAGCCCGAGCTGCCGCCGCAGCCGGAGACTCCCCCGCAGCCCGTGCCGCCGGCCGTGCCGGAGGCGCCTGTCTACGAAGGCGAGGAGCGCCCGGACCCCGAACTGCTCGAGCTGTTCATCGAGGAGGCGCACGAACTCGACGAGTCGATCAACATGTACTTCCCGCGCTGGGTCGCCGACGGCGGTGCGGGCGAGCTCGGCACGGTGCGCCGGAATTTCCACACGCTCAAGGGCAGCGGCCGGATGGTGGGTGCGAAGCTGATCGGCGAATACGCCTGGTCGGTCGAACGGCTCATGAACGCCATGCTCGAACAGCGGGTCGAGCGCAGCGAACCGCTGGTCCGCTTCCTGGAGCGCATCGTCGCGTTCGTGCCGATGCTCATCGAGCAGCTCGAGAGCGGCCGTCCGCCCGACGTCGATGTGCAACCCTGGATCCTGCAGGCCAACGCCTTCGCCGAGAACCGTCCGGACGCCGCCGAAACCGCCGCGGCCCTGCTCGAGGGCCGCGAGGCCGTCGCGGCCGAGCCGGAGCCGGAACTCGAGGCGGAGCCGACGCCGGAACCGGAGCACGAGGCAGAAGCCGGAACTGCGCCCGAGGTCGAGCCCGAGACGGCGGCCGAGACCGAGCCGGAGACTGAAGTCGAGGCGGAGACTGAAGCCGAGCCGGAGGCGGCACCGGAACTCGAACCGGAATTCGAGCCCCAGCCCGAGCAAGAGCCCGAGCCGGAACCCGAGCAAGCGCACGAACAAGCGCACGAGCAAGAGCCCGCGGCCGAAGAGCCGGAGCCCGAAGAGGCCGAGCCCGAAGAGGCCGCGGCCGAACCGGAGGAGACAACGCCGGCGCCGGCACCGCCGCAGCTGCCGGCAGAACCCCCGCCCGAACCCGAGCCGCCGGTACCCGCCGGGCCCGACATGGACCCGGTGCTGCGCGATATTTTCACGCGGGAAGCCAGCGGCCACCTCGAGGACCTGCGCGAGTTCATCGCGGGCTGCGCCTTGCGCACCGCCCCGTACGCCGTGACCGAGGCGGCGCACCGCGCCTCGCATACCCTCGCAGGCAGCGCCAACATGGCGGGTGTCGCTCCCGCCGTCGTTGTCGCGCGTCCCCTGAACGAATACCTGCGGCGCCTCTACGACGATCACGTCGGTCTTCCGGAGACGGGCCTCGCGCTCGTGCAACGCGCCGTCGATACGATCGCCACCGTCGTGGACGCCGTCGAGAGCGACCGGGATCCGGGCGCGCCCGACTACGGCTTGGCCGCCGAGATTCGCGGCTTGCACGAGGACTACCAGGTGCGCGCCGATGCCGGCGCGACGATCACCTTGCCCGAATACGACGAGGCCGGCGCCTTCGATCCGGAGATTCTCGAGCTGTTCTGCGAGGAAGCGACCGAACTGCTCGACGAGGCCCAGGGTGCCATGTCGGAGTGGCGCACGCGCCCGTCCGCCACCGAACCGCTGCGCGCGCTGCAGCGCTACCTGCACACCATCAAGGGCAGCGCCCGCCTCGCCGGCGTGCGCACGATCGGCGATTTCAGCCACGACCTCGAGAACCTGTTCGAGTCGCTGGCCGAAGGCAGTCGCAGCACGACCCCGGGACTGGTGGAACTCGTGCAGCAATGCCTGGACGGCCTCCACAGCATGCGCGACATCGCCGCCGAGGGCCGCATGCCGGATCCACCCGAAGCGCTGCGCGCACGCCTCGCAGCTGCGCTCGCCGGCGAACCGATCCCGGAACATGTGCCGCCCGTCGAGGAAATGCCCGTCGAAGAGGCCCCCGTCGAGGAATTACCCGTCGAGGAATTACCCGTCGAGGAATTACCCGTCGAGGAAGCGCCCGTCGAGGAAGCGCCCGTCGAGGAAGAGCCCCCGACCATCACCCTGTATGTTCCGCCGGCCGAGTACCCGCATGAAGAGGTCTCGATCCAGCCGCCGGAGCCAGCGGCCGAGCCGGAGCCTGAGCCCGAACCCGAGCCCGAGCCCGAGCCCGAGCCCGAGCCCGAGCCCGAACCCGAACTCGAACCTGAGCCGGCGCCACAGCCGCCCGTTCCCGAGCTGCCGCCGATGCCCGCCGAGATGCCGGCGCTCGGGACCGCACCTGTCGCGCGCCAGGAACTTGCACGTGTCGATGCCGAGCTGCTGGAGTCGTTACTCAACAACGCGGGCGAGGTCGGCATCTACCGCTCGCGCCTCGAGGAGCAGCTCGGTGCGGTCCAGTTCAACCTCGAGGAGCTCTCGGCCACGGTGATCCGGTTGCGCGACCAGCTGCGCAAGATGGACATCGAGACCGAGACGCAGATCATCCATCGCCACCAGGGCGACATGGACGGGCGCGGCGACTTCGATCCGCTCGAACTCGACCGCTACTCCATGATCCAGCAGCTGTCGCGCGCGCTCGGCGAAACCGCCAGTGACGTGGGCAGCATCCAGCAGTTGATCGGCGAGCGCATCCGCGACGCCGAGAGCCTGATCGTGCAGCAGTCGCGCGCGGTGAGCGAGCTGCAGGACGGCCTGATGCGCACGCGCCTCGTGCCGTTCAACCGTCATGCCCAGCGCCTGTCGCGCCTCGTGAGGCAGGTGGCTTCGGAGTACGGTCGGCGCGCCGAGCTGCAGGTGGTCGGCGGGACCGCCGAGCTCGATCGCCAGATCATGGACCGGATGCTCGGGCCGCTGGAGCACCTGTTGCGCAACGCCATCATCCACGGCCTCGAGCCGCCGGAAGAACGACTCGCCGCCGGCAAGGCGGAATCCGGGCGTGTGACCGTCAGCGTGCGCCGCGAAGGCGCCGAGGTGGTGGTCGAGGTGGCCGACGACGGGCGCGGGCTCGACGTCGCCGCGATCCATCGCAAGGCGCTGGCCATGGGCCTGGTGCGCCACGACGAGGCGTTCGGCGAGGCCGAGGCGGCCGAGGTGATCCTCAAGCCGGGCTTCAGCACCGCGCAGCAATTGACCCAGGGCGCCGGGCGCGGCGTCGGCACCGACGTGGTGGCCAGCGAGGTGCGCCAGCTGGGCGGCTCGCTCGAGGTCTACAGCAAGCCGGGGCAGGGCGCCGTGTTCGAGATCCGGCTGCCGTTCACCCGCGCGATCACCCAGGCGCTCGTGCTGCGCGCCGGCGAGGAGTGGTATGCGCTGCCGCTGCCGGCCGTCGAGGGCGTGGTGCGCGTGCATGCCAGCGAACTGCCGCGTTACCTCGGGCCGCACTCGATCCCCTTCGGTTACGGCGAGGACGAGTACCACTTCGAGCACATCGGCTCGCTGGTCGAGGGTTACGCCTCGCCGCCGCCGGAAACCGGCTCGGTGCCCGCGATCCTGGTGCGCAGCGGCGATCGGCCGACGGCCTTGCTCACCGACGAGATGCTGGGGGCGCGTGAAATCGTCGTGAAGCCCCTCGGGCCGCAGCTTGCGGGCATCCGGGGGATCGCCGGCGCCACGGTGCTGGGCGACGGCAAGATCGTGCTGATCCTCGACATCGCGGCGCTGATCCGGGCGCGGGCGCGCGCGCCGGAGCTCGTGGCGCCCGGCCCGAAGGCGCCCAAGGACGACGAGCGCGTCTTCGTCATGGTGGTGGACGATTCCATCACGGTGCGGCGTGTCACCGAGCGCCTGCTCGAGCGCAACGGCATGCGCGTCATCACGGCGAAAGACGGCGTGGACGCGGTCTCGCTGCTGCAGGACAACCGGCCCGACATCATGCTGCTCGATATCGAGATGCCGCGCATGGACGGCTACGAGGTCGCCAGCCACGTGCGCAACGACCCGCGGCTGCGCGACATCCCCATCGTGATGATCACCTCGCGCGTCGGCGACAAGCATCGCAATCGCGCCATGGAGATCGGCGTGGATCATTATCTCGGCAAGCCGTACCAGGAAAGCGACCTGCTGGCAGCGATCAGCAGCCTGGTGCAGCCGAAGCAGCGCAACAGTGCGCCGCCCGAGTCAGCCGACGACGAGGACGAGTACGACGATGGCTGAGGAACAGGAACTCTTGCACTGCCTGCTGGTGCCGCTGGTGGGACGGCGGCTCATCGTGCCGCGGGCCTGCGTCGCGGAAGTCATCGGTCTCGGCCGTTTCCGCCTTCGGGAGCAGGAGCCCGAGTGGTTGCTGGGGGATGTCGCGTGGACCGATCGCGTGGTGCCGCTGGTGTCGTTCGAGGCGGCCTGCGGCGATGCGGTGCCGGACATCGGCGGGCGCAGCCGGGCGCTGATCCTGCGCAGCCTCACCGGGAAGCTCGGTCGCGGCGGCCTGGCGTTGCTGTGCCAGGGCCTGCCGCAGCTCGTGCGGGTCAGCGAGGAAGTGTTGCGCCTCGAGGAAGACGCGGAGCAGGACGAGGATTCGCCGGTGCTCTGTCGCGTCACGGTGATGAACGAGACGCCGCTGGTGCCGGATCTCGAGAAGCTGGAGACCCGGGTCGCGGACATCCTGGAGCACGAGGCCGGCTGACGGCGCGCGGGCCCGGGCGTGCCTGCTCAACGGGGCGCGAGGATTTCCCCGATTCGTTCGCGCAACGAACTGGGCGCCAGGCCGAGATCCTGGAATGTGCCTCGCGTGCCGTTGACCACGTTGTCCCACTGCATCATGAGCGCCTGGTCGCGCGTCAGCGGCGGGTTGGGCAGCGGCTGCAGCAAAGTCGCCCCGCCGCGCCACAAGGCGAAGGGCACGGGCAGCAGCAGGCGGCGCCGGCCCAGCGCCTCGAGCACCATCTCCACCACCTTGCGGTAGCGATAGATCGTGCCGCCCAGCTCGAACACTTCTTCATCCCCGCCACGCCCGCGGATGATCGCCGCCACGGCCCTGGCCACATCGCGCACCCACACGGGCTGGAGGCGGGTTTCCCCATGGCCGAACAACGGCACGACGGGAGCACGGGTGACGCGCACCAGCGCGGACAGGAATGCGTCGCCACGCCCGAAAATGACGCTCGGGCGGACGATCGTCGCACCGGGGAACGCTTCACGCACGACCTCCTCGCCCTGGGCGCGGGCACGGATGTAGTGCGACGGTGACTGCTTGTCGGACCCGATCCCGGAGACCAGCACGAAACGGCTGGCCCCGCCGTCACGGGCCGCACGGGCCAGCTGCCGGGCGCCCTGGACATGCATCGCCTCGAAAGTGTCCCGGCCGCCGGACTCCACGTACAGGCTGACCGCGTTGACCACGGCCGCAGCACCCGCCACGGCGCGCTCGACACCGGCTTCGTCACGGATATCGGCCTTTTCCAGCTCGATCTCGTGGTTTTCCCGCGCCCAGCCGGGGCGTGCCGGGTGCCGCGCCACGATCCGGACAGGGTAGCCCGACGTCACCAGCGCCCGGGCGATGTTGTCGCCCAGAAAGCCCGTGCCGCCGAAGACACTGATGATTCCCTGGCTCATGGTCGCCCCTTACTTCACGCCCCTCGTTCTTAGTCTAGTCTCAGATCAGGGGGTGTCATCAGCCGCGCTCGGAGGAGGGAAGAGGGCAATGATTTTCAAGCAATTCTACGAAGAGAGCCTGGGTCATGCCTCGTACTTCATCGGCGCCGAGGACACCGGCGAGGCACTGGTGCTGGATGTGCGCCGGGACGTCGACGGCTACTTCGATACCGCGCAACGCCACGGCATGCGCCTCGCGTATGCAGCCGACACCCACCAGCACAACGACTACCTGTCAGGGATCTGCGAACTCCCCGCCCGGGGCGAGGTGCAATTGCTCGCCGGCGGGCGCGCCGAGCTCGCCTACCCGGTGCGCTACATGGACGACGGCGAGCGCCTGCAGATGGGCGAGGTCGAGATCGAGGTGCTGCACACGCCGGGCCACACGCCGGAGCACATCTCACTCCTGGTGTTCGACCGCGCGCGCGGACACGAACCGGCGCTGTTGCTGTCGGGCGGCGCATTGCTGGTGGACGACATCGCGCGGCCGGACCTGCTCGGCGGCGAGGCGGCTGCACGCGAAGGGGCACGGGAATTCTGTCACACGCTGCAGGAGAAGATCCTGCGCCTTCCCGATCACGTGCAGGTCTACCCGACGCACGTCGCCGGCTCCCTGTGCGGCGGCAGCATCGGCAGCATGCTTTCCACGACCATCGGCTACGAGCGGCGCATGAACCGCCAGCTCGCGCAGCTGGCCGATGCCGAGGGCTTCGTCGCCAACTGCCTGGACCTCGGCGATTTGCCCACCGTGCCGCCCTACTGGCGCCGCATGCGCCGGCAGAACATGGAGGGGCCGCCGCTGCTCGGCATGCTGGCGGCCCCGCCCGCGCTGCAGCCTGAAGCATTCGAGCGGCTGGGTCGCGAGGACGGCTACTACATCCTCGACTGCCGCTCGCCCGAGGCCTTCTCCGCGCACATTCCGCGCGCGTTGAACGTGTCCTCCGGTTCCTCCTTCCCCACTTGGGCCGGCACCGTGCTGCCCGACGGGGCGCGCACCCTCCTGGTGGTGGAGCACCCGGAGGAATTGCCGGAACTCTACTGGCAACTGCTGCGCATCGGTTACGACATGCCCAGCGGCTGGCTGGCCGGCGGCATGAAGGCATGGCGCACGCACGGGCGTGACATCGCGGGGCTGCCCCAGTGGACGATCTTCGAATTGTGCCGGGTGATGGCCCGCGATGGCGAGCTGTTCGTGCTCGACGTGCGCCAGCCCGCGGAATGGTCGGCCGGCCACGTGCCGGGGGCCACGCACATCAGTGGCGGCGAGGTGCCGGACCGCCTCGACGAGATCCCGCGAGGCCCGCAGATCGCCGTCATCTGCGGCAGCGGCTATCGGTCCTCGGTCATCGCCAGCCTGTTGCAACGGCGCGGCTACGAAAGCGTGGTCAACGTGCTGGGAGGCATGACGGGATGGGAGAGCGCCGGCCTCGAGACCGAGGCGGCCTGAGACACAGGAGGTGGACATGCGACGCGAAAGTACCCGGCCCGGGCGGCCCCCGCCACGAGATCTGCAGCAGACATCACCCGCAGCGAAGGTCGCCCCGGCCGCATCGGGCAGCCGGCCCGCGACGCTGGCGGAGCGTGCCTTGCTGCAGCGCCTGCACCAGCTTGCCGGCGGGCCGCCGGTCCGGCTGCGCCTCTGGGACGGATTCGCGGTCGGCGCTCCGGCCGCGCGCTTCACGCTGGTGCTGAACGACCGCCGCGCGCTGTACGAATTGCTGCGCCACCCGAACATCGGCTTCGGCGAGCTGTACAGCCGCGGACGGCTCGAGGTGCACGGCGACCTGACCGAGTTGCTCGTCGAACTCTACCGGCACATCGGCCGGATGCGCGGCGCGTGGCCCGGCTGGCTCACCGCCCTGTGGCGCGACCCGCCGCGCAACGGTGCCGGACTCGGTGATGCCCGTCACAACATCCACCGCCACTACGACCTCGGCAACGCGTTCTACCGGCGGTGGCTGGACACCGCGGCCATGCAATACACCTGCGCGTATTTCGAGACCCGCGAGCTCAGTCTCGAGCAGGCCCAGCTCGCCAAGCTCGAGCACGTGTGCCGCAAGCTGCGCCTCCAGCCGGGCCAGCAGGTGATCGAGGCGGGCTGCGGCTGGGGTGGCCTCGCGCGCTACATGGCGAAGCATTACGGCGTGCATGTGCGGGCCTGGAACATCTCGCGCGAGCAGGTCGCCTGGGCCCGCGAGCAGGCGGCGCGCGAAGGCCTCGAGGATCGCGTCGAATACGTCGAGGACGACTACCGCAACATCGAAGGGCGCTGCGACGCCTTCGTCTCGGTCGGCATGCTCGAACATGTCGGCCCGGCGAACTACGGTGCATTGGCCGAGGCCATCGAGCGCACCCTCGCGCCCGGCGGGCTGGGACTGATTCACACGATCGGCCGCAATCGCCCCGCGCCCGTCAACGCCTGGATCGAGAAACGCATCTTCCCCGGCACCCACGTGCCGTCGATCACCGAGCTGATGCGCCTGTTCGAAGAGGGCGGATTCTCCGTGCTCGACGTCGAGAACCTGCGGCTGCACTACGCCGAGACCCTGCGGCACTGGCAGGCGCGCTACCTTGCTGCGCGCGACGCCGTGCGTGCCGACTACGACGACGAGTTCGCCCGCGCCTGGACGCTCTACCTGGCGGGCGCGCGTGCGGCCTTCATCGCCGGCACGCTGCAGCTGTTCCAGGTGGTGTTCGCGCCCGGCGAGAGCAACCGGGTGCCGGCCACGCGGCGGGACCTGTATGCCTCGGCCGCGGTCCCGCTGGATGCGTGACTACGACGCCATCGTGGTCGGCGGCGGGCCGGCCGGCTCGACCATGGGCCGCGCGTTGCGGGACGGCGGCTGGCGCGTGCTGCTGCTCGACAAGGCCGAGTTTCCCCGCGACAAGACCTGCGCCGGATGGGTGACGCCCGCGGTGTTCGACGCCCTGCAGGTGGACCGCGCGGATTACGCGCAGGGGCGCGTGTTGCAGCCGATCCACGGCTTTCGCATCGGCCTGATGGGCGAGCCGGCCTGCGAGAACCGGCACGGCGACGAGCCGGTGAGCTACGGCATCCGGCGCTGCGAGTTCGATCATTACCTCCTGCAGCACAGCGGCGTCGAGACCGCGCTCGGCGAACAGGCCCGCGAGATGGTCCGCGAGGACGGCCGGTGGCATGTCAACGAGCGCTACCGGGCGCCGTGGCTGGTGGGTGCGGGCGGTCATTTCTGCCCCGTGGCGACCCACCTCGGCGACGGGCCGGGCGGCCACGAGCTCGCGGTCACGGCCAAGGAGATCGAGTTCCGCATGAGCCCGTCCGATGCTGCGGCCTGCAAGGTGCGCGGTGAAGTCCCGGAGCTCTGGTTCTGCCGCGATCTCAAGGGCTACGGCTGGGTGTTCCGCAAGGGCGACTACCTCAACATCGGGCTCGGGCGCGAAGACCATCATCGCCTCGCCGAACACCTCGACGAGTTCGTCGCGGCCATGCAGTCGGCGGGACGGATCCCGGCGGACCTGCCGGCACGATTCAAGGGACATGCCTACCTGCTGTACGGCCACGCACGCCGCCCGCTGGCGGGGCCGGGCTGCCTGCTGATCGGCGACGCGGCGGGACTCGCGTACACCCAAAGCGGCGAGGGAATCCGCCCGGCGGTCGAGTCGGCGCTGCTCGCGGCGCGGGCGCTGCTGCGGCATGGCGCAAGGACGAATGGTGCCGACGAAGGCGCGGCCGGCGACTACGAGCGGGCCTTGCGCGCGCACTTCGGCCGGCGCGGCGACCAGCCGCAACGCGCCGTGCCCGAGTGGCTCAAGCACGCGCTGGCGCCAGCATTGATGCGCAATCGCTGGTTCACCCGTCGGGTCGTCACCGAGCGATGGTTCCTGCACGCCGTGCCGGGACAGGCCGCGATCGGGCTTTGAGTTCCACTCCCTGATCCGGCCTCACGAGATCAGCGCAGGAAGAACTCCACGGGCACGATCATCTCAAGGCGATCACGGTCAATGTCGTCGGGCATGGGCGGCAAGGGCTTTGCGCGCTCGATCATCGCCAGGACCTCGTCGTCGAGGGCCGGGTGGTTGCTGGAACTCTGCAGCCGGTACTCGAGCACCGCGCCGCTGCGATCGACCACGAAATACAGCATCGCCCTGCCTTCCTGGCGACGGAGTCGCGCGCGACGCGGGTACTCCTTGTGCCGTTCGAGCCAGGCCAGCACCGTCGCCGCGTAGTCGCGGCTCGAGCCCGGCAGCCCGCCACCGGCCGTGGCATCGCCGCTGCCGGTCTCGTCGGCATCGCGGGTACCGTCCCGGTCTGCAGCGCCGGTCACGGGCGCCGGCTGAGCGGTCAGCGGTCGTTCGGCCGGCGTTTCGGCCGTCGGCTCGGTCACGGGCTGCGGCACCGGGTCGGGTTCCGGCAGGGGCTCCGGCTCAGGCTCAGGCTCAGGCTCGGGCTCAGGCTCAGGCTCAGGCTCAGGCTCAGGCTCCGGTTCGGGTTCGGGCTCCGGGCTTTCCGTCTCCTCTTCCTCCCGGCTCTCGGGGCTGCCCGTCGCGCGCCCCGCCGGGCCGAGCGAGATCTCGATGCCGCCCGTACCGGCCGCCATCGCCTGGCCCGGCGGCGGGGCCGGGCGCCAGAGCATGACCGCCGCCACGGCCAGGTGCAGGCCGAGCGCCACCAGGCAGGCCAGCAGGTAATGACGGCGCCCCAGGCCCATCAGTCTTCCCCCCGGGCCTGCGTCATGAGGGAGACTTTCTCCAGCCCGGCGGCGTGCAGGGCTTCCAGCAACGCCACCACCCGGTTGCCCGGGGTTCCGGCATCGGCCTTGAGTTCGACGCGCAGCGCCGGATCTTCGGCCAGCGCCGCCGCCAGGGCCTCCAGCGCCTCGGCCTCCCGCAGCACTTCGCCTTCCAGGGCCAGCCGCCCGTCGGCGCCGAGCAGCAGGCGCAGCGGCTCGGGCTCGGGACGGGTCTCGCTGGAGGACGCCGGCGCGGCCACTTCGAAAGGCTCGCGGACCGTGAGGGTGCCCGCCAGCATGAAGAAGATCAGCAGCAGGAACACCACGTTGATCAGCGGCAGGATGCGTTCCTCGGTCGGGTCGGGACGGCGCTCGGGGAAATGCATCAGTCCATCGCCTCCCGGTCGTCCTGCCAGGCGGGATCGCGCACCAGCTTGAGCGGTTCGAGCCCGGCGGCCGAGAGCGCATCGAGCACGTCCATCACCGCCTGCAGCGGCGTGTCCCCCGCAGGCTGCAGCCGCACCGCGACATCCGGGTGTTGCGCCAGGTGCCGGTCCGCGGCAGCGATCGCCTCGGCCGCGCTCACCGCCGTATCCTCGAGCAGTATGCCGTCGCGGCTCACGACGAGGACCAGGGCCGGCACATCGCTCGGCGGCGCCGCGGCCCGCGCCGCCGGAGTGTCCATCGTCACGTAGCGCCAGTCGAGGAAGCTCGACGCCAGCATGAAGAACACGAGCAGGATGAACACCACGTCCACCAGTGGCGTCAGGCTGATCACGGCGCGCCGTCGCCCGGCGCCCGCGGCGAACCTAGGCGTGGCGAGTCGCGAGGGAGGCTGCATGAACCGTCCTTCCGGTGTCGTGCGGGAACGTCGCCGGCTGCGCGGCCGGCGCGCCTTCGCCGAGATCCACGGTGAAGGCCTGCGTCACCACGTCGTCCATTTCGTGCGCCAGGTGATCCACGCGCCGCTCCAGCCAGTTCAGCACGGCGACCACGGGAATGGCCACGCACAGGCCGACGGCCGTGGTCAGGAGCGCCTCCCAGATGCCTCCCGACAGGATCGCCGGGTTCACCTGGTTGCCGGCCGCCTCGAGCTGGCGGAAGGCCTCGATCATGCCCAGCACCGTGCCCAGCAGCCCGAGCAGCGGCGCCAGCGAGCCGATGACTTCCAGCGGCCGCAGGCCGCGACGCAGTTCGAACAGCACGTTGCTCCCGTAACGGAGCACTTCCTCGCGGACCACCGGTTCGGCCAGGGCGCGTTGCTGCCCGCGCAAGGCGCGCGCCAGCGCCTGCGACGTCGGGTCGGGGCTGGCCGCCGCCCGCTCGATCGCTTCCTCCGTCCGGCCGGCGCGACACAGGGCGAGCGCTTCCCGCGCCGGCCTCGTCGCGCCGACGCGGCAGCGCCGGAACTGGATCAGCTTGAGCAGCACCAGCGTCAGCGCCAGCACCGACATGCCCAGCAGGATCATGACGACCGGCCCGCCGGTGTCGAAGAACGACGCGATGTCCGCGACGGGACCCTCGGCCTTCGCCACGCGCGGGGAGAGGGCGGCAAGAAAACAGGCTGTAAAAATAACTGATCGCATCACACCAGGCCTTTCTGTCGTTGGCCCCGCCGTCGCAGGGTCGTTAATCATCAAGTGTCGCCATATCATCAGAGCGCCACGCTCAGCGCCACTTTCGCGATGGTCTCCGTGTTCAGCCGCCGGAAATCGTCGTCGAGCGTGCTGAGATCATGATTCACGACCAGGAACAGGTCGTGATGTTCCGCGAAGCTCCAGCGCAGGCGGCCGTTCAGCCCGAGCCGCTCGGAAACGTTGTCATGCTGCGCGGTGAGATTGAGCACCAGGCGCGTGCTGAAGTTGACGTTCAGGTCGGCCTCCGTGACGCGCACGATGAAACGCCCCTCCGGCAGGTCGATGTCGGTGACTTCGTACTCCAGGGCGATGTTGTAGCGCTGGGTGGGCTGCCAGAGGAACTCGAGCTCGTAGTCGCGCCGCTGCCCGGTGAAATAGTCCCCGGCGAGCACCGAGGCTTCGACCGAGAGAGCGCGATCGCGGCTGGTGCCTGCGCTGAGCACGGCGCGGTTATAGCGATAGTCGCCGGCCGGGATGACGATGCCCGGCAGGATCTCGAAAGGTTCGAACAGCCGCTCCCGTTCGAAGCGCAGCTCGGGGAACACGTAATCGCCGGCGCGGTTCTCGACGTACACCTCGGGGTTGTACAGCACGTATTCCAGCCCGCCGTCGAAGCGCTCTCGCACCACCCAGTCGAACTCCGGAATCACGGCGTCGTAGCCGGCCGGGCGCAGCCAGTAGCCAAGCTCGCCGAAGCCCTCGCGGATACCGGTCTGGAAGACGAAACCGAGGGCCGGATCGTAGTCCTCGTCGATGTGGTTGAAACGGGCGTTGGCGGTCGGGCCCGTGTTCGGGTAGTCGACGGCGAAGCCCCAGGCGCCGCCCCCCGGCAATCCCTCGGTGTGGGTGTCCTGCCACCAGGCCTCGGTGTAGAGCGACCTGCCCGTGCCGGCGACATCGCTGTTGCGGTACTGCAGGTCCGCGCCGAGCGTATGCGCGTCACGGTCCGCGCGGGGATCGCCGGCCGTGCCGATGACGCCCGCCGACAGTCCCGGCGCGAGCTCGTAGGCGGCGCGCGCCACGCCCAGCGTCGCCGCGGGCGTGTTCGGGCCTGCAGCCACGCGGGCTCCCAGCGTGCCGAAAGCGAGGCGTCCCTGGCGGCCCGAGAGCTTGCCGCCCACGTCGATATCGACCGGGTTGCCGGCCTCGTCCAGGCCGATGCGGCGGGAGAAGAAGGGCAGCGGCGATTGTCCCAGCCCCGCGAAGCGGAACAGGGCCGTGTCCTGCAGGAAGAACTCGCGCTTCTCGGGAAAGAACAGCGGAAAGCGGGTCAGGTTGACGCGCTGTTCGTCGACCTCGGCTTCGGCGAAATCCGTGTTGATGGTCAACGCGGCCGTGATCGCCGGAGTGACCCGGTAGAACATGTCGATCCCGGGCGAGAGCTCGCTCCGGCTGTCGTCGCCTGCATGGTCGAAGGACTCACGCAGCACGAGGTAGGGCTCCAGCCGCAGCCCGAGGCCGGGCGACGCAACCTGGATGCCGCTCAGCGTCAGCAGCTCGGCCAGCGAGCTGATCGGCGTTTCCCGCAGGTCGCCCGCCAGGCGCACGCGCTCGTTGCTGCGCGCGACCCGCCGTTCCACGTTGACGCCCCACGCCGCCGTGTTCGTGTCGACCGACAGCGTGGTGAACGGGATGGCGATCTCCGCCGTCCAGCCCGCCTCGTGCACGCGCGTCGCGGCGCGCCAGCGGCCGTCCCAGTCGCCGTCCTGCTCCTGGCCTTCGAAGATCATCGCGTCGCTGCGCGCGCCGAGCGGGTTGACGCGAAACAGGTAGCCCTCGCGGCCGCGCCCGTGGGGATCCAGCACGACGGTGACGTGGTCGTCGAAGAACAGCTCGCTGTCGCGCTGCATCTGTCGCGCCACGATCCGGCCCGGCTCGGTGTCGAAGGCCTCGACCGCAACGAAGAGATTCGCATCGTCCCAGGCCAGCCGCACGACCGTGCGCTGGGTGCCGGGCGCCCCGGGGACGGGTTGGCTCTGGCGCAGGTCGTCGAGCGCCGCGGCGCGCTGCCACGCGGCCTCGTCCAGCACGCCGTCGAGGCGCAGGCGCTCGTCAGCGGCGAGGCGCGCGCCCGGCGTCGCGTCCGCCGCGTCCGCTCCAGCCAGCAGCCCCGCCAGCAGCGCCACACACCGTGCGAGGATCTTCATGAACGAATCCTGCCCAGCAACCACAGCCAGGCGCCGATGATAACCAGCGTGAGCGACAGCCAGCTCACCATCGCCCATCGCACGCCCGGCAACAGGTCCGGAAGCCGCTGCACGCCGTCCTCGGTGTAGCCATAGATGGCCGCCTGGTCGACGCCGGCGTACGCGGCCAGCGCGAACAGCCCGGCAGAGGCCGCCAGCGCCGCCGGCATGACGCGCCAGCGGTAGCGCTGGTCGGCGTCCCGGTGGAGGCGCCCGGCGTGCAGCCACGCGCCGGTGAGGATCAGCCCGCACAGCATGACGCCGAACAAAAACCACAGCGACTTGCTCCACAGGCCGGCGAAGTCGCCGAAGTGCAGCGGGTCGGCGGTCTCCGACCACCGCCAGTACAACGGCAGCCGGCCGGCCGACTGGTCGTAGAGCACCTCGCCGGTCTGCATGTCGAGGTGCAGCTGGTTGGCGCGGTCGCGCACCAGCACGTGGCCGGCCTGGCCTTCCAGGTACAGGGCGCCCTCGTGGTAGAAGCCGAAGCCGATCTGGCGGATCGCCAGGTCCGGGCGCGCCGCGCGGGCCTTTTCGAGCAGCGTCGACAGCGGCAGTGCCGGGGCCGATGCGGAGGCCGGCGCAGGGATCTGGAGGACCGCGGAATCCCCGGCGCCGGCATGGCTGAACTTGCCGTCGATCACGTCGACCCGCAGCAATTCGGCCGCGTACCAGACGCTGGTCAGGCCGATCAGCAGCACGAACAGCAGTGACCATAAGCCCGTCGTCCGGTGCAGCCCGCTCCAGTAAGCGTGTCCCCGGCCGCGCGGCATGAACAGGAAGCGGCGCCACCAGCGCCGGTAGAAATACAGCGCCGAGACCATCGACAGCAACAGGAACAGGGCGAACACGGAGACGACGTAGATGCCCGCCGAAGCCATGAAGAACGACATGTGCAGGTTGCGCAGGAAGCGGTGCAGGGTGTACGTGCTGCTGTCCCCGAGGACGGTGGCGCGATACGGGTCGACGTAGACGAAGCGCGACTGGCCGCGCGCGTCCACGATGAGCGCCGTCGCGGCGCTGCGCGCATAGCGGGGCGCTTCGATGCCGAAGATCTCGGCCTCCGGGTGCGCCTCGCGCACGGCCTGCAGCCATTCGTCCCAGCTGCGCTGTTCTGCGCCGGGTTGCACACGCGCCTGCGGCGTGACCAGCCAGTCGAACTCGTGCGCGAACACGGCGAACGTGCCGCTCCAGCAGATGACGAACAGCACCAGGCCGGCCGCCACGCCGGTGCAGCTGTGGACCAGGAAAAACAGTCGCGCCCGCGTCACGGCCGGTAATGAAGCAGGCGCGGCCCGAGAGCCGCGCCTGCGTATACGGCGCCCGAAGGTCCTGCCATCAGAGCGTCATGTCCAGTCGCAGGTAGATGGTGCGCGGCGTGCCGGCGAACGCGATCCCTTCGCCGAAGCCGCTGACGAAATAGTCCTCGTTGAGCAGGTTGCGCACGCCGCCCTGCAGCGCCATCGGTCGCCCGCCGCTCTTGAAGCTGTAGCTCAGCGCGGCATCGACCGTCGTGTAGCTGGGCAGCGGCACGGTGTTGCGGCTGCCGGTGAAACGCTCGCCCTCGTAAAAGACGCCCGCGCCCGCCTCGAGGCGCCCCGAGGCGCGATCGAACAGCGCGTGGTTCACCCAGAGGCTCGCCTCGTGCTCCGGCGTGTTGGGCAGGCGATTGCCCTCGAAGCCGTTGTTGTCTTGCGTGATCTCGTTGTCGAGAAAGGCGTAGCTGGCCGTGATGCTTGTCCGCGGCGAGAGCTGCCCGCCGAGCCCGGCCTCGAAACCGCGCGAGCGGGCCTCGCCGATCTGCTCGTCGAGCAGCGTGTCCGGATTCGTCGTGACCAGGTTCTTCTGCACCAGCTCGTAGACGGAGAACGTCGTCGACAGGGCGCCATCGAGGAAGTCGTGCTTGTAGCCCGCCTCGAACTGCGTGGCTTCCAGCGGGTCGCTGTTGGCCTCGTCGAAACTGAAGGACTGCTCGAAGGAGGAGCTGTAGCTGAGATAGACGGAGGCGGCCGGGGTGAGCTTGTACAGCAGGCCCAGGCGCGGATCGACGTTGTCCGGGTTCTCCTCGAAGCGGAACGGGAAGGCATCCTCGTAGACGTACTCGAGCTCGGTGTAGCGCAGCCCGGCGAGCAGCTTGAGCTGCTCCGTCACCCACACTTCGGCCTGCGTGTAGAAGCCGAAGGTGTCGGTGGTTTGCGTGGCCCGGTCGAAGAACGAGAACGCCGGGTCATCGGTCGGCGGCAGCGAGACGCCCGTGTTCGGCTCCAGGACGTTCACGAAATCGAAATTGGCGATGTTGGCGAAGCCGCGGCCGGCGTGGTCGAACTCGGTGCGGCGGATGTCCGCGCCGAACAACAGTCGCCAGTCGCTGTCGCCCCAGGCGAACTCGTGGACCAGGTTCGTCTCGAACTGCAGGTCGGTGGACTCGTAGCTGCGCAGGCTCACGCTGCGCCGCACGGTATCGTCGTCGGCGACGATCTGTCCGAGGCTGCCGAAGGGACGCAGGGCATAGGAGAAATGATCGGTCAGGTGCCAGGTCAGCGCGCTGTCGATGCGCGTGTTGTCCGAGACCTCGTAGGTGCCGCGCAGCTCCGCGCTGTAATCCTCGGTGAGCTTCGCGTTCTCGCTGCTGCCGAGCTGCGCATCGAGCGGAATCCGCGCATCCGGGCGACCGTCCCGCGTCGGGATGCCGAACAGGAAGCTCTCGTCGTTCTTCAGGTAGCTCAGGTCGAGGTCGAGCCGCAGCCGGTCGTCGGCGCCGAGATACGACAGCGACGGCGCGATGAAGTACTGCTCGCGCTCCGCGGTGTCGACGAAGGTGTCGCCGCCCTCGGCCGAGGCGATGAAGCGATACAGCAGCTGTCCGCCGTCGCCGATCGGCCCGGTGAAGTCGATGCTGCCGAAGCCTTCGCTGCCGGAACTCACGGCGCTGCCGCCGAGCGACAGGGACGCCGCCGCCTCCTGCTGGGGGCGCTTGGTCTGGATGTTGACGAAACCGCCGGGCGCGAGGTCGCCGTAGAGCACCGAGAACGGTCCCTTCAGAACCTCGACGCTCTCGACGTTGGCCAGGCTCAGCGGGCCGGTGGAGCGCCGCTGCACGCCGTTGACCCGGATCAGCAGGGAGTTGAAGCCGCGGATGGAGAACGATTCCTGCACCGACACGTTGGCGGCGTTGGCGCCGGCGCCGACACCCGCGACGTTACGCAGGGCTTCCTCGACGGTACGCGCGTTCTGGTCGCGGATCACCGCCTCGGGAACCACCGCGACGGAGGCGGGCGTTTCGATCAGGGGCGCATCGGTCTTGCTCGCGGAGCTGACCCAGTCCGGCCGGTAGCCGACGTTGCGCGAGGGTCGCCAGCCTTCCACGCGAATCGCATCCACCATCATCGGCCCGGCGGGTGCGGCCGACAACACGACGCTGCCAGGCCCGGTGAAACGGTACGTCACGCCGCTGCCGGCGAGCAGCACGCGCAAGGCGTTCTCGGGCGTGTACTCGCCCTGCAGCGCGGGGGCCTGTTTCCCGGCCACCAGCTCAGGTGCGTAGGACAGGCTGAAGCCCGCCTCGCTGGCCAGGCGGTTCAGCGACTCGCCCAGCGGACCCGCCGGAATCGAGAAGAGTTGCTGGGCGCCGCCCGCGGGCGCCTGGGCCGAGGCCTCCTGGGCGAGGGCCGATCCCGGCGACGCCAGGGTGGTCACCGCGCCGAGCAGCATGGCCGCCACCAGTGCGGCGGAGGACTTGAGGAGCGAGAAAAAATCGTTCGATTGCATGGTTCCGGTATCCAGTAGGTTTCTGAATGCCAATCATTGGCGTTTTCATTGACCATGCCGGACGAAGTCGAAAAAAGGGTCAGCGGGCTGCGACGGTGACCCAGAACGGGGTGCGGCGTTCGATCCGCACGGGCAGCGTTTCGCCGAGCAGCTCGAGGACGCGATCCGTGTCGTCGAGCTGGAACACCCCCGACAGGCGCAGCTCCGCCACCGCCGGGTCGCAGCGCAGGAGGCCGGGCCGGTAACGGGACAGCTCCGCGAGAAAATCCTCCAGGCGCTGGTTGCGGCTGACGAGCTGCCCGCGAGACCAGGCGGGCCCGGTCTCGTCGTGGCCCCTGGACGGGAACACCTGCTGCGCATCGAAGACCAGCGTCCCGCCCGCGTCCAGGCGATGCGCCTGGGCGGCGCCGAGCGGCCGGACCGCGACGGCGTGCTCGAACACGGCGACCCGGGTGCGTCCGTCGTCGAGGTCGCGGACAGTGAAGCGGGTCCCCAGGGCGCGGACCGTGCCATGTCGCGTCTGGACGATGAACGCGCGCTCGTCGCGGGCGCCGTCCGGGTTCGTCGAGACCATGATTTCGCCCTCGACGAGCACCAGCCGCCGCTCCCCGGCGGAAAACTCGAGGCGCACGGCCGACGCCGTGTTCAACGCCAGCCGGCTGCCGTCGGGCAGTGTCACGTCGTGGCGCTCGCCGGTGGCCGTCCGGTAATCGGCCGTCAACCGGGGCGCGTGCAGCCAGGCCGCATAACCGGCCGGGGCCGCGAAGGCCAGGACCGCGAGCGACTTCAGCACCGCGCGACGATCCCTGCGATGGCGCCCGAGCACCTCCGCGCCGATCTCGGCCGGCACCCCGTCGAACATGCGCTGCAGCTCGAGGGCGGCCTGCCATGCTTTCTCGTGCGCTTCGCTGTGCCGGCGCCAGGCTTCCAGCTCGGCCGCCTCGCGGTCGTCCAGGGATCGCTGCTGCGCCAGCGCGAGCCACGACGCGGCCTCGTCGAGGATCGTGTCGGATCCCGACGCGAGCTTCAGAGCAGCGCCGCGAGGCATTGCCTGTAAGCCTGTTGCATGTAGCGCTTGACGGTGCGTTCCGAAACGCCCATCTGCCGGGCGATGCAGGCATAGCGAAGCCCGTCGAGCTGTGACATGAGGAACGCTTTCCGTACCGGGGTGGACAGCCGGTCGAGCAACAGGTCCATCCGGTCCAGGGTCTCGAGCAGGATCTCGCGCTCCTCGGCCGACATCGCTTCGGCGTCCGGCTGCGTGGCGAGCGCGGCGAGAAAAGCACGCTCCAGGTCACGCCGGCGCAGGTGATCCACCAGGAGCCCGCCGGCGATCACCCGCAGGAAAGCCCGCGGCTGGCGCAGCGGCGCCCGGCGCAGCTCCTCGCGGCGCGCGATGACGCGCAGGAAGGTGTCCTGGGTGAGATCGGCGGCCACGTCCGGACAGCCGAGACGCGACTGCAACCAGCCGCTCAGCCAGCCATGGTGATCGACATAGGCCCGCTCGATGGCAGCATGTCCGTCTTGCAGGGAGTCCACGCGGGTATTCATGGGAGGCGATGTCAACACAAACAAGAATCATTTGCATCTTATCGCGGTTCCCGGCGGCTGTCGACAGGTCAACGGCGGGTCGGGCGGCGGTTTATAGTGTGCATGCGTCGCCAGTGAACGAGCCCTTCCGCCATGACAACCCTGCCCGCCGAAGAATCCGCCTGGGAGTACCCGCGTCCGCCGCGGATCGAGCGAATCGACTGGCCGCTCAAGGTCGAAGATGGAGGCATGATCCTGGCCGCCACCACTGACGGACTGCGGGTGCTCGAGACCTCCCATCCGCCGTGCTATTACTTCCCGCCGGGGGACGTCGACTTTTCCCGGCTCGAGCCCAGCGCCACGCGCACCTTCTGCGAGTGGAAAGGATGGGCGCGCTACTGGCACCTGCGCACCGAGGCCGGGCTCGTCGAAGACGTCTGCTGGGCGTATCCGGAGCCGACCGACGAGCGCATCCGCGATCACGTGTCCTTCTACGCCGGCCGGGTCGAGGCCTGCTACGTGGCCGGCGAACGCGTGCAGCCCCAGGACGGCGACTTCTACGGCGGCTGGATCACCTCCTGGGTGAAGGGGCCGTTCAAGGGCGGGCCCGGCACCCGTGGCTGGTAGGGCGCGATGACGACGCCGAAGATCGCCGTGGTGCTCGGCGCGAGCGGCTACATGGGCTCCAACCTGGCGCCGGCCTTGAGCGAGGCCGGCTGGCACGTGCGCGCGGTGGCGCGAAACAAGGCCGTGCTCGAAGCCCGCGAGTGGCCGGGCGTCGAATGCTGGTCGGCGGACGTCCTCGAGCCCGAGACGCTCGCGCCGGTGCTCGAGGGCGCGGACGTCGTCTACTACCTCGTGCACATGATGTGGACCGGCGGCGATTTCGTCCCGGTCGAGCGCCGCGCCGCCGAGAACGCGCGCAAGGCCTGCGAGGCCGCAGGCGTGCGCCGCATCGTCTACCTCGGCGGCATCATGCCGAAGGAAAAGCGGTCGCGGCACATGGAGGGCCGGATGGTCGTCGGCGATGCGCTTCGCGAAGGCCCGATCCAGGTGATCGAGCTGCAGGCGGCGATGATCGTCGGACCCGGCTCGGCGGCCTTCGAAGTCATCCGCGACCTCGTCAACCACCTGCCCTTCATGATCACCCCGAAGTGGGTGCGCCGCCGCTCCACGCCGATCGCGCTCGAGAACGTGCTCACCTACACGATCGCGGCCGCGGACCTGCCCTTCGAAGGCGACCGCATCCTGGAGATCGCCGGGCCCGAAGTCCTCACCTACCAGGAGATCATGGACATCTACGGCGAGTTCGTGGGCAAGAAGCCGCTCGTGCTTCCCGTGCCCGTGCTCACGCCGAGACTCTCCAGCTACTGGCTGTATTTCGTCACCTCCGTGCCGCCGACCACCGCCATGTCGCTGGTCGAGGGCATGGCGCACGACTACGTCGGCGAAGACGCGGAGATGCGCAAGCTCGTGCCGCAGCACCTGCTCACCCTGCGCGAATCCATCGCCGTCACGCTGGAGGCGGAGAAGACCCGCCAGACGCCCGCGCGCTGGGTCGAGGGCTCCATCGCCTGCCGCGACTGGAACCCGCAGTACTCCTTCTATGCCAAGAAGTTCTGCGGCCAGCAGGAAACCACCGCGTCGCGCGAGTCGCTGTTCAAGGTGCTGCAGCAATTCGGCCGCGACGGCGATTTCTTTTCGTACCGCCCGCTGTGGTGGCTGCGCCGCGCCTTCGACTGGCTGATCGGCGGCCCGAGCTTCCGCACCGGGCGGCGCGATCCCGAGACCCTGCGCATGGGCGACGTGGTGGACGGCTGGCGCGTCCTCGGCATCAAGCCGAACGAGCGGTTGACGCTGTCGATGCTGATGCGCGCGCCCGGCTCGGGCCTGCAGGAGTTCAACATCCGCGAGAAAGGCGACCGGCGCGTGGTGGAGCTCTGTTCCTACTGGCACCCCGCCGGGTTCTGGGGCCTGTCGTACTGGTACGGCCACCTGCCGCTGTACAGCCCGCTGGTCAACGGCGCCGTGGCGGAGATCGCGCGGCGGGCGGAAGCGCTGGAGGAGGCCGAGCGAGCGGCGGCTACGAACTAGCCGGTGCTGCTTCAGGCAGGGACGGATACCGGCACGATCTCTAGCCCGTCGATGCCTGCGAAGTCGGCTGGATTACACGTGTAGACGGATCTCGTTGGCCGACATTACAGCGAGGAATCCAGGAGACTTTCGAGGTCCGCACGCAGGTGCTCCGGATCGACCGCCGGCAGCCCGCGCCAACGACTCAGCAGGGTCTCTACCGGTACGGGTCGTCGCGGCAGCGGCCGCAGCTCCGCCACGGGCCGGCCATCGCGCGTCACCGTCAGCACTTCGCCGCGCTCGACTCGTTCAAGCACTTTGCCGCCTTGGTCGCGCAAGTCCCTTATGGTCACCTCGGTCATGCCCACGAATGTATCGCCGGTGAGACATTCGCCGCAATCATTCACCCGCCCGACCCGGCACGCTCGTCCAGCAACCGCACCATGGCCCCGTAATCCGGCGGCTTGCCGTCCCAATGGTGGCGAAACGTTTCCGCGGAAACGCCGGGTCCAGACGTTTCCGCGGAAACGTCGTTGCGATGCTGGCCGGCGGCGCACACCGCCTGCGGATCGCCCGTCAGCACCAGCGGCCGCGGCACCTCGGGAATGCGCTCGCCGTCCGGACGCGTGAACACCAGCGCGCCGTCGTCGGTGACGCGCAGCCCGTAGCCGCCCTCGTGCAACAGCCGGTGATGCCCACTGCAGAGTTCCACCAGGTTGGACAGCTTCGTCTCGCCGCCGTCGGCCCAGTGGCGCACGTGATGCGCGTCCACGTGGCGGGTGTGCGTGCAGCCCGGGAAGCGGCAGCCGCGGTCGCGCAGGCGTAACGCCCGCCGGATCGACGGCGGCACGGCCCGCGTCTTGCGCCCCACGGACAGGATCTCCTCGCCGTCGTGCAGCACCGGCACCAGCCCGGCCTCGCAACCCAGCCGGCGGATGGTCTCCTCGGCCAGGGCCGGTGCGTCCGGATCCGCCACCGGCCCGTCCGCATCGCGCCTGAAATCGAGGTGCACATGCACCTGGTACTTCTCCGCCAGCGAGCGCGGCCGGCCGTCGGGCTCGAGGTACGACTCCGCGACACGCACCAGCGCGTCGGCCCGGCGCGCGTGCCGCGTTTCCGCGGAAACGTTCTCGTCGGGATGGGCGGGTGGATCCTCCCAGGGCGAGGGCAGCGATTCCGGGGTGATGTCGTCTTCCCGGTCGTGGCCCTCGAGCGACGCCTTCGCCGCCTCGACGGCCTGCAACACCACCGCCGCCTGCTCGGCCGGCAGGCGAATGCGAAACGACACCATGCCGTCATCCTCCTCCCACGAAGAGAAGGAGCGGTCACGGTGCTGGCCCATGGCCGCGGCGTTCTCGCCGTAACGGCGATACAGGCGGGCGAACCGTTCCATCTGCGAGGCCGTGGAATGCTGCGCCCACATGAGCAGGGTCGCCTCGTTCTCCGGCGTCGCGATGCGGCTGATCGCGCGCACCTGGGCGAAGGAGAGATGCCCGGCGCGGAAGGCCTCGCGGATGAGTGGCAGCTCGGGCAATGCGCGCGCGACGCGGAACCGTTCCCGCGCGGCGCCGAGCGAATAGCCGCAGCGCCAGTGCAGCCAGTGCGCCGCCGTCGGCCAGCCGTTCCAGCCGCTGAGCTCGTCGAACTCCCGCAGCATCTCGATGAGCCGGAAAGTGGCGGCGTTGATCTGGGCGGCCAGCAACGCGATCTCGCCCTCGAGCTCGGCCGCGCGGGACTGGCGGGCGAAGCCCTCGGGGTTCAGTTTGCGGATGTCCTCGTGGAGCATTCCGGGTCTCCAGGTAACTGTTCAAACATACAGTATTATTACCCGGAAGCCATTGAATCGCAATCGGTTTTTTCTATCGATGCCGGCGAGAAAGTGCTGGTTTTTTCAGATGCTCACGACAGCGGTCTTACCCGCTTGCCAAACTTTGCCTTGAGCTTCCGGTCGGCGCTGACGAGAGGCACATCCAGGTAGTCCGCCAGCGCGACAAATTCGCAATCGTAGGCCGAGCAACCCGAGCTCGCGGCCAATGCGAGCACCGATTCGGAATCCACCGCGAACTCCAGTGGCGCCAGCAGCCGTTCGGCTTGTTCCTGGATGGCCTGGGCAATCGGCAGTTCGATGCGCCCCAGGCGAATGAGCGTCGCAAGCACGTTACGAAACTCGCTGCGCCACAACAGCGGCGCCGCCCACTCCGCGTCCCGGCGATGCAAAGCCTCCGCCGCCTTCGTGCGGTCACCCGGCAAGAGGAGATAAGCAATCACGTTGGTGTCGACGACGATCACCGCCGCCCCTGGTCGATCGCCGCCTCGATGTCATCGAGCGTCAGCGGCGGGCCCGTGTAGCGCTCCCGCAGGCGACGCGCCTGTTGCAGCGATTCCTCGACGTCTACGGGATGGGGCGCCAGCGCCTGCTCCAGCCGGGCAATGATCTCGCTGTTGAGGCTGCGGTGATGCCGGTCGGCGGCCATCCGGATTCGCCGGTACAGGGGTTCGGGGATATTCTTCAAAGTGATGGACGTGCTCATGAGGGGCGGTCCTGGGCAAAACCGAAATGGTGCCAATATGGTATCCGTTTCGATTCCGCTGCCCAAGTCTCGGCAGAATGCACGATCACCGGGCCTGGCGCAGCGGAAAAAAACTGGTGAGGGCGCACAGAAATGACGACACTCGCAGAACTGACATCCGCCACCAGGTGGACGGAAATCAAGGCCGCGCTGGCGTGGCTTTACCCCGACGAACGCCCGCGACTGGATGAATATCGTCGTGTCCTGCGGGAGCTTCGCACGTTGCGGCCTGAAGCAAGTTCCATGCGGATCGCGATCGAGTGCGCACCACGCCTGGAACCTGACGAGGAACCGGCCCTCGAGGTGATCGGGCGAAATGGCGCGTGCAACCGCGACCTGGAGGAGTTCGCCCACTGGGACGAGCGCGCCCGAGCCGAGCACGGCGCCGAGCAGACCAGATGGTCCCTGTCGTTTCACCCCTGGCACGCGTGGCTTGGCATGACCATCGAGCCGGCCACCCTCGACGCTCATTCGCCGGCACATGTGGTAGCGCACTGCCTGTACGACATGACGTTTCACGGCTTCTGCGAGGCGAGCGTCCAGGACACCCACCAGGAGTTGCTCCGCAGGGTCGCGGAGGTTGACGCCATGTCGGAGGAAGAGAAGGCCGAGAAACTTATCCCGTTCGAACAGGTCATGGCGGAACTTCGAAAAGGGATGGAGGACTGAGGCGGGTTGCCTCTACTGGCCCGATCTCGACGTCGATCTCGGCCTCGAGACTATCCGGCGCCCGGAGCGCCGCGAGTAAGCCAATTTGGCAAATTTATTCGGCAGCCTAATTTCTCGCTTAGACCCATAGATTCGGGGTATTCGTCCAGGATCGCGGTTCGTTATAAACTTCGGCCCATGAGTACTGATCCTTTGAGCAAGTTACGTTCCGATGCGCTTTCGCTTCCTGAGGCGGATCGCGCTGAACTTGCGCGCACCTTGGTCAAGAGCCTGGATTCGCCGGCCGATCCCGATGCAGGCGAGGCTTGGGAGCGGGAGATCGCACGCCGCCTCGCCGAGATCGACGCGGGTACGGCGAAGCTGTTGGATCGCAGTGAGTTCAACAGGCTAATGCAGGCGCGTATTCCGGCGGGGCCAAGAGGCTGATTCTCAGGCGCTTTCCGTATGACGTCGTTGTGCGAGAGCAATACGACGAGATTCTGGTTGTCGCGGTGGCGCACCAATCTCGACGCCCAGGCTATTGGCGTGATCGTAATTAGCAATGGTTGAGGTGACCCAGGTCTCGCCGCACGGCGTCTGGCTGCTGGTGCGCGGCGAAGAGCTGTTCATGCCCTTCGATGACTTTCCGTGGTTCCGGGGGGCGTCGGCGGATGCGGTGTCACGTATCGAGGAGCCTGTGGCGGGGCACCTCTACTGGCCGGACCTGGATGTCGATCTCGGCCTGGAGACCATCCGGCACCCCGAGCGCTTCCCGCTCAAGAGCGATGCCTAAAACCCCTTCCGCGCCACCTTCTCGTGGGTCTCGTTGACGAGCATCAGGGCCGCCGAGCCGTAGTAGGCGTGGTACTCGGCGATCATCTCGCCGTGGATGATGACCGGGTCGGTGGCGACGAGCGTCGCGGCCTCTTCCAGGTCGTCGACCGCCAGGATGAACAGGCCGCGCCAGCCGTCCACGCCGTCGAGCGGGCCTGCTAAAGCTAACTTCCCTTCCGCCGCGAGCCGCTTCATGTTGGCGAAGTGGCCGCGGAACATCTCGTCGCGCGCCGCGCCGGCGGGCACCGGCGTTGGGCCGGTCTTCAGGATCACTAGCACGTACTGGCGCATGCCGTACTCATCCGCGCCGAGCGCGTCGGCGAGCGCCTCGTCGAAGGTCGGGCTCATCGGGGCGGCAGCATCCTGGGCGAGGGCACCGCCGCCCAGCAGCAGCAATGCGGCGAGGGCCGCGGGTCGGATTGCTTTCATGTCATGGCCTCCAATTGCCTACGTTGACCCCGAACTCCACCCTGAAGTCCGTGGCGTGGACCTTGGGGATGAGCCTATGGTTCTTCCGGTCGAGCGAGACGATGCCGTAACCCTCGAGCATCTTGAGCGTCCGGGAGAGATTGCTCTTTTTGCGACCCGAGAGCTGCTCCAGCTCGGCAAGGGATTGCGGGTTCTCTGCGGCGATCAGGCGCAGCAGTTCCTGGTTGTCTGGGCTCAGGGCCTCTGCCATGGACCGCAGGGACTCGAACCATACCTTTGGCTCGCTCGAACCGGGCTTGTGCTCTCCGCGGGCGATCGCAACCGTGCGCCGGACGTAGTCGTCGCGCGAGATGATGCCGACATTGATGACGCTGGGCTTCATGGCAGAGAGTTATCATCTAAAGATAACCTCAGCCTATCACTGGTTAGCTGGTGTCCCAAGTATTTGCCTCGGAGTTCCGCAGATATCCGGCGTGCCCGCTTGTTGCGTGATGCGCAACACCCTACACTCGCGGCGTTGAGCCAAACTTCCGGACACGTGGGACTACCACTGATGGCCATGCACAACCCTCCCCACCCCGGCGAGTTTATCTCCGAGGTCTACCTCGCTCCCCACGGGATGAGCGGGAGAGCGCTGGCTGCGCGGCTGGGCGTGGCGCCCTCGACGCTGAGCCGGGTGCTCACCGGTGCCAGCGGGATTAGTCCCGAGATGGCGTTGCGGCTGTCCAAGTGCCTGGGCCGCACGCCTGAGAGCTGGCTGGCCATGCAGTGCGCCCATGACCTGTGGAAGGCGCGCCGGGAGACGGACCTGCGGCAGGTTTCGCGGGTGCGCCGCTAAGCGGCAACCGTGATTCCCGCTGCACGCGAGCGCGATGCCCGACGCACCACGATCTCCACCTCCTGGTCGAGCGACACCAGTGCCTGCATCAGGCGTTCCAGCGAGATGTTCTGCAGCTTGTAGCGCCTGACCTGGGAGATCTTCGGCTGCGTCATGCCGGTGATTCGGGCGGCCTCCGTCTGGCTCAGGCCGCGCCGCTGGATCAGGTCGTTCAGCTTGACCGCGAGCGCGGCCTTCGCCGACAGCTCTTCCGCATCTTCGAACCCGAGGTCTGCAAGCACGTTGTCGGTGCCCTGCGGACGGAATTTGCGTGGCATGAAGGACCCCTTCCAGTACAGCGGCTTTCGTTTCTCGGGCATAAACTATATCCGTTCAGATATAGAACGCAAGGCACGCCGTGTTGCGCTTGTCTCAGCCGAGCTCAGCGATCTGGAACGCGATCACCCGCTTGGCCGCCACGGCGGAATCCCCAGGCTCACCCCCTGAGCCCGCCCGCCCATAAACTGGCAGCGTCCACCCCGGACTGACTCCGAGAGGACTCCCATGCTGACGACCAAGATCCAGGCCGCGTTCGCCTACGCGGCCGACGCCCACGCCGGCCACTGCCGCAAGGGCACGCAGATTCCCTATCTCTCACACCTGATGGGCGTGGCCAGCCTCGTCATGGAGGCGGCGGCCGACGGCGACGGCGAGATCCCCGAGGACTTCGAGGACCTGGTCATCGCCGGCCTGCTGCACGACGTGGTCGAGGACTGCGGCGGTCCGCCACGACTCCGCGACGTGCGGGCGCGCTTCGGCGACCGTGTCGGCGACATCGTCGAGCACTGCACCGACGCGATGCCGGAGCCGGGCGAGCAGAAGGCGCCCTGGGCCGAGCGCAAGCAGGCCTATCTCGCGACGCTCGAGCACAAGGACGACTATCGCGCGCTGCTGGTCACCGCCGCCGACAAGCTGCACAACACCCGCGCGATCCTCACCGACCTCAGGACCTGCCAGCGCGACGGCCGGCCGCAGGCGGAGTTCTGGCTCCGCTTCGTGGCCGACAAGCCGGATGCGGATCTCGAGCGCCGCGTGCCGGAGATCCTCTGGTAATACCAGTCGCTGGCGGACGTGATTTCGCGCAAGGCGGCGGACGAGGCGCGTGAGGTGAGGCAGCGGCGCCTCGCTAGACTAGCGGGCGAGTTGGAGAGTGCTACGGAGGACATCGTAGGAGTTGCGGGAAGCGAATTGTGAGCTTCGGGCATAGGCGTAGTGAGGCAGTACGTATTGAGTCCAAGGCCGTTATTGGGCTAGAAAGCCCAAGAAGGACCCAAGCCCGCCTATGGGTGGGCTAAGCACTCACCGGTCCGCTAAGAAGACCAAGCCGTTGTTTGCTAAGTGTATGAGCCGAGGCCTGATTCCGAAGGTCGTGCGCTGCTGACCCGGGGGAGTCGCAACCGGGGCCCGCGACTCTTCCGCCGGAGCGCTGTACGTTTGCATCGCCCGAATGATGGGTGTCGAGTGATAAATCGTCGAATAATGTGAAAGAAGATTCCCTTGCTGAGGAACTCAAATTACGCCCGGAGCGATTGTCCGGGTCAGTAAAGTCGTTGCGATGATCAATTTGGAGGCGGGATGGACCTCGACAAAACGAAGTCAAATGCAGGCATTCACAAAAATTTTCTAATCGAGCGCTTCGGCGAGCGAGAAAGGCACATCCTGAGAAGGCTATCCGGGTGGTGGTACCTTACGAACAGCGGGGAGGAGGTAGTACTGGGGGCGAATGCCAGAATGAATTTTTTCTTGATGAAGCCCACGACCTCATTCGCCGAAGGCTTCAATCTGGACCGAGAAATAATTTGTGTTTTTTCTGATTATGAGAATTTCGAACCAAGAACCTTGGACGCAATGGATAGTGCGGCTCGGACATATCAGAACTTACGGGTGGAATCGATTTGCCGAATAGTTGTGAGTGGTGATCCGGACGTCGAGGAGAAGATTAAGGACCTTCTTAAAAATGACCCCGAAAGCCCTATTGTTATCCCGTTTACTTACGACGAACTTGATGGATGCGATGAAGATTTCATAAAGAACAGATTCCGGAAGTTTTTCTACACTCGCGATCTTTTCGGCTTCCTATCCCCTCTGAAGAAAGACCTCTACTTTTTTGGTCGTTCCGATTTAATCCTGGAACAAATAAATCGCCACGCCAGCGGCGAGCACTCCGGTCTGTTTGGCTTAAGGAAGAGTGGAAAGACATCAGTTATTTATGCCATCGAGCGGCGATTGAAGTCTATAGGCTCCTATTTCGTCTCTTTGGACTGCGAAAGTCCATCCGTGCACCAGTTGCGGTGGAATGAACTACTGCATCGGGTTGCTTTGCTGTATCACCGAGCTAGGGAGTCCAAGATCAAGGCTCCTAGCGTGGAACAGTACGACGAGAAGAACTGCGCAGATCAATTCTGGAAGGATATGCATAGGATCTACGAATCGAAAAAGTCGTCGTCCACGATGTTTATTTTTGACGAAATTGAGCGTATCTCGCCCGGTACGGGCTCATCAGTTCACTGGCGCGATGGGGATGACTTTGTATACTTCTGGCAAACGATGCGTGCGTTTTATCAGCGGAATCCACAAGTATTTACATACTTGCTCGTCGGCACAAATCCAAAATGCGTTGAAAGCCCAGTTCTTAATGGCCACGAGAACCCCCTTTTTGCATCAGTCCCCGACTCTTATGTGCCTCCGTTTGACGTGTCGAAAGTTCGCGAGATGGTTCGTAAACTCGGTCGATACATGGGACTCAAGTTTGACGAACAGATTTATACGGCACTTTGCGACGATTTTGGCGGTCACCCATTCCTTATCCGTCAGTTCTGTAGCGAATTGAATCGCCAATGTAGGGGTGACAGGCCGATCACTGTAAGAAAGCCTCTCTATCTTGCGGTTAAGAAGGATGCGCAAATTAAGATCGCGGAATATCTTGAGATGATTTTGGCGGTCTTGCGCGACAATTTCGCGGATGAATATGACTTATTGCGAATATTGGCGGCCGATGATTTCGAAGGCTTCAATGAATTTGCTAACAATAATCCGAGTGCGGTAAGGCATTTGATTGGCTATGGAGTGATACTGAAAGATCAAAGTCGCTACGCCTTTAACATCGAGTCGATCAAAGCGCATGTCTCGAATAAGCATAAGTATGACCGGGTCAACCTCTCCTTAGAGGATATGCGTACCGAGATTTCAGTGCGTCGTAACGATCTCGAAACAAGCTTGCGGGACTTGGCTTACAAAGTTTTTGTTTTGAGTCTGGGCAAGTCGAAAGTAAAGGATGCGGTGCTTTCTTCGATACCCAGTTCGCGTAGGGAGAAGTTATCAGGCTATACCGCCGAGGCGTTATTGGATGCGGAACATAGTCCTCTGTTTCTTTTAGACATCATCGAATTAATTAATAGAAATTGGGAGATGTTTGAGAAGGTTTTCGAAGGGAGAAAGGACAAGGTTATGAATGCTCTGCGAGATATTAACGAAAGTGGTCGCCCGGATTGCCATGCAAAGGGTGTAACCAGCGACGACTTTACACAATTGCGACTCCATTTTCGTTTCCTCGAGAGTCAATTATCGGGATGGTAATCGAAGGAGGGCTAATTCAGCAGAGTCTGGTGATGTCAGAGGCGATTTTTATCGGCAACTGATTTCGGAAGAGGCGGAAATGCTGCGGGAATCTCAGCTTTTACCTCTTAGTAGCACGAATAGTGCGGCTTGGGTTTGGTAGTGGGAACTGGAATGAGTAGAGCGTTAGTCGTTCTGTCCGGCGGGCAGGATTCAACCACCTGCCTCTATTGGGCCATCGACCGCTGGGGTCGTGAGAACGTTCAGACATTGACGTTCGACTATGGCCAGAGGCATCGGACCGAACTTGAAGCCGCGCGCGACGTGGCGCAGTTCTCTGGCGTCCCGAACACGGTGCTTCCCATCGATACGTTGCGGGCGCTTGGTGGCAGTGCGCTGACGGCAGACGAGATCGCAGTCCGTTCGGAGCTCAACCCGGAAAACAATCTGCCGAACACGTTTGTGCCTGGTAGAAACCTGATTTTCCTGACCTACGCCGCCGCGTTTGCTTACCAAAGGGGTATCCATCACCTAGTGACGGGTGTTGCTCAGACCGACTACAGCGGTTATCCGGACTGTCGCGAAGAGACGATCAAGGCTCTCGAGAAGGCCGTTGGGCTTGGGATGGAGTACGAGATCTCCATCCATACACCGCTAATGCATCTGTCCAAGGCTGACACTGTAAGAATGGTTTCCGAGTTAGGTGGCCTGGAGGCAATGGCCCTGACGCACACATGTTATAACGGGCAGCGTCCTCCTTGCGGGACCTGCCCAGCCTGTGTCATCCGTGCCCGAGGATTCGAAGAAGCTGGGATGCCTGACCCATTGATTCAGAGATTCGCCCAGTGAACGAGCAGCTGTTCATTCTCGCGGCTGCGCCTTTTGAAGCCGCCCGCCACGTGGATGTCCTACCCGAGGGTCATCGCTCCCGCCGCTTGCATGGCCATAGTTTCGTGGCTCGGCTTCGGGCGGCGTTGCCTGAGAACTGGGTGGACTTCCCCGGCGATGAGGCGTCATTTCTTGAGAGGCAACTCGCCGAGTGCGTTGGACACCTGGACTACAGGCTATTGAACGAGATCATCAATGTTCCAACGGATGAGAATATCGCTCGCTGGGTTAGATCGCGCGTTCGGGACGTCCCTGGCATTGATTTGGTGGGTGTCCAGAGTACATCCAACGAAGGTGCCGATCTGGATGAGCTTAATCGGGCTCATATCTGGCGGCGCTTCCGGTTTGAGGCTGCACATCAACTCCCGAACGTCCCGGAAGGGCATCAGTGTGGACGGATGCATGGTCATGGGTTCGAGGTAATCCTGCACGCCAACCAGTCACTTGGCGTGCGAGATATGGGGATCGATTTCGATCAGCTTGAGGCGAAGTGGGCGCCGTTGCACGCTCAGCTCCACCTCGCATGCCTCAATGATATTCCAGGCCTCGAAAATCCGACCAGCGAGCACATCGCTCGTTGGATCTGGGACAAGCTAAAGTCGGATATGCCGGAGCTTTCATGGGTCACTGTCTACGAGACCGTGACAGCGGGTTGCCACTACGACGGACAGCACTATCGAATTTGGAAAGAGCGACGCTTCGAAGCGGCGACACGGCTAAGTCATGCTCCAGAGGGGGATCCGAGGAGATCGCTGCATGGCCACAGTTATATCGTGCGACTGCATCTGACAGCGCCACTGGACGAGCTTTTGGGTTGGACCGTGGACTACGGCGACGTCAAGAGCTTATTCAAACCAGCCTACGATCAGCTCGATCACTTTCGCCTTGATGAAATTGCCGGAATGGAAAGTGGCAACACCCCATCTGTACTTCGTTGGATTCGGAGTCAAATGGCCGAGACTTTGCCGCAATTGGACCGGATCGATCTTTACGAGAGCCCAGGATGCGGTGGTTTTCTGCAATGGGGTGAGAACGGACCGGCGCTGCCGGCGGACCTTCGCTAATGGCTTACTCCGTAAAAGAGATCTATTACACGCTGCAGGGGGAGGGCGCCCAGGCGGGACGTCCAGCCGTGTTCCTGCGCTTTGCCGGTTGCAACCTTTGGAGTGGGCGAGAGCAAGATCGTCACAAAGGACCGGGGGGGTGCTCTAGATGGTGTGACACGGACTTCGTGGGCACTGATGGGCCTGGTGGCGGCAAGTTCGCTACTGCAGAAGAGTTAGCTAAGGCTGTAGCGCGACACTGGCCTGATTTGGATCAGGGCAAGCCGTATGTGGTTTGTACCGGGGGTGAACCCTTGCTTCAGTTAGATGCGGCGGCAATAGAAGCGTTACATGAAGCGGGGTTTGAGGTTGGTGTTGAAACCAATGGGACGATTCTCGCTCCTCCTGGCCTCGACTGGATATGTGTGAGCCCTAAGCCGGGGCCAGAGCTTCTGCAGCAGACGGGGAATGAGTTGAAGCTCGTATTCCCGCAAGAGCAACTCGAGGCGCAACCAGCCCAATTTGAAAAATTGGGGTTCGACCATTTGTTTCTGCAGCCCTTAGATGGCCCCGATGCCGTTTTAAATACAAAAAGGGCTGCCGCATACTGCATGTCAAATCCTAAGTGGCGTCTGTCACTCCAGATCCACAAGTTAATAGGTATGCCGTAATGCTCTTCTTGGGCCGCAGTACACGGAAACCGCGCCATATGGTTGCATTTTTCTCCGGATGGCTACCTGGGCCTTTCATGCATTTTCCCAGCGATATAAGGTCGACCACTGCCGCAGAATCTACCGGCCGGATCGCGCACGACGCCCACCGATGTGGAATGCGTATTTATTCACGACATGAAGCCTTGATTAAGAGTCTTGGTTCCACTCGGCTGAGCCAAGTCACCGGACTCCTATCTCAGATGACGCCTATTGGTCACCTATCTTGTTTCAGTTCGCTGCATTTTTATCGGCAGCTTGTTCTTTCAACCGATAGCATGGGCTGACTCTAGCTCCCGACGCAATGGGATGGTTCCGACGATGAGCACGGACGAGGTACACGAATTTATTTTGCGCGGCGAGGGCCAGGAACTTGAGTTCAAGTCGTCTATGCGATTTGACTTTGCTACTCAACAGGTCAATCGAGATCTGGCCAAGGTCGTTCCGAAGACACTGGCTGCTTTCTTTAATTCAAGTGGCGGAACCCTGCTTATCGGCGTAGACGACAATGGTGATGTAGTGGGTATTGGCGCCGACATCAACACCCTTTCAAGGAAGACTGCAGACTATTACGAGTTGACAATTAGGAACTGTATAGGAAAGCACCTGGGGGTGACCCAGTCAGCAGCGACTTCGATTGAGTTTGTGCCGTCACACGGGCAATTGGTGGCAAGAATTGATTGCAGCCCTAGTCGAGATCCAGTTTATTTTCAGGATGGAGAGAAACGAGAGTTTTATATTCGCGATGGCAATGCTAGCAGACCGCTGAATGTGAAGGAGTCGCACAGCTATATTCAGCATAGATTTCGGTCGGAGATCAGGATTCCAGAGCCAGATGTACAAAGGATTGCTGAAGCAGTGGTGCTTCGCCTTTCGGGTGCCGCACCCGATGACCAAGAGCCAGGAATGCCTGTGCGTGGTGATTCGCCGTCGGTCGGCACAGCCAACAGTGCGATTCTCCAATCGCGGCTGCAGGAGTTATCAGCAGAGCTTGGGATTCTCTCAAAGGCGATCAAAACGGAGTCGGCGGGTAGCACAGCGCTAGAAAGGCCCGAGTCTGCACATCCCGCTTGGCTCAAGGTCGCCACAGTTCGTGTTATAGACACGTTTCTCAAACAGTTGGCAGACGCCGTAGGGTGGAAGCGGATCTTTCTGGTGAGCCCGTGGATTTCCGAAGTCACGTCATCCAGAACACTATCGTTCAGCGCCTTGCTGCAGCGAATCAACGAAGACAAGGCTACGGTATATGTTGTCACTCGGCCGCCAAACTTGGACTGGCACAAGAGGGCTGTTTCGATGCTTGCTGATACTGGTAGAGCCAATATTGTGTACGTTGAGAATATGCACGCGAAGCTCTACACCGCGTTGACAAATACTGGGAGGTTCGCGCTCCTTGGTTCTGCAAATTTTACTGAGCGGTCTTTGGAGGCCGAAGAGATAGGTGTATTAGTGAACGCCTTTATGCAGGGGAAGCAGGTCATTTCTCGGTTAGACCGTGAAGCCGAGAGGATCTACCGAACTCCAGGAAGAACTCTTGCCTACAAAGCAAAATTCGACGTCGCTGGCTAGTGGAGAAAGAGTTATGGAAACGATGCAAGCATGGTTCGGCCTCAAGGATGAACACAATGACTTTGCGATTGAGACTGACGCTGACGCAAGGCTTTTCTTTGCTCGTCATGAACTCAACAGACAGTTGATGGGCCTGTTAAGAAGGTCTTTTCGCACGGGTAACCCACCCAAGATGGTCCTTTATGGTGATTGGGGCGTCGGCAAGACACACACCATGAGGCATCTCGAATATGTCATCGAGACCACCGATGAGTTTCCGGCCCGGGTTGTCTTCAGGGAACTTCCGGACATCACGTCGAAGTCCACCTTTCAGGTCGCGCACGCGGCTTTGTTGGATGCGCTCGGGTTTGAGTTGGCGCGGGATTGGATGAAAAAGTTCATGACGAAGCATCCTGATGACTTCGAGGAAATAATCAAGGAACGTACGCAGTCGGGAGATATCGCGGCAGCCTTCGGGTTGATTTTGGTTGGACGCGGGGATAGCAGTAGATCGGCGTGGGACTGGCTTCGGGGGGTGACGCTTAGTGCCGCGGATGCCAGAAGCGCTGGCCTGGGTCCCGCGCTTAGTCAGTCGAATGAATTTGTTAGGGTACTTCAGTTACTCGGGTTTCTTTGCTCGGAGGCAGAAGACAAGATGCTTGTCTTTATGCTTGATGAGGCTACGAAGCTTGATGCGGTGGTCAACCAAGACTCGATTCACCACTGGACCAATGCGCTCAAATTGATAGCCGATCAGCAGACAAAGGAGATCGGCTTCGTAGCTTCCGGGTCATGGATAGACCTAGAGAATATGGCTTATTCGCTTCAAGACCAGCAGGTCGTTTCGAGATTTGGTGAATCTCACTACATCATGCTTCATAGGATGAATGAAGATGAGACGCGGGAGTTCATTAGATCACTGCTGTCTGAATGGGTAGATAGCGATAAGAGAGTTGACTTGATTAATCAGTTTGGCTCCGAAACACAAGGCGAAGAAGTCGATGAGGGCACTTTCCCCTTCACCAATGAAGGCTTAGAGCTTGCTGTTCAGTATGCCTGCCGCACTGGTGGGTCGACGCTTCCCAGAGATATACAACAAACCCTTGATGACTTGTTGAACCGTGCAATAGACGAGCAACGTCGAATTCTGTCCCATGGCTACGTGTCCTCAGTTGTGAACGCCTAAGTTCATGGTTACAAGACAATATAAAATTCGGCCGCAGCTTGATCCAACTCAAAAGGCTATTCACCTCGGTTCAGGTGATTCAAAAGGCGGAGCGCTATGGCTTGGAACTCTCGCGGAAGCCACTACTGGCAGTCAGCCGAAGGTCTGGCTCGCCACTGCGAAGGAGCAAGTGGTTGCAGTGGTTGGGAAGCGTGGTAGTGGAAAGTCCTTCACATTGGGCGTGATAGCGGAAGGCTTAGGAGTAATGGAGGGCGCTGTACTCGGACGTCAGGATGCGCCCCGCGCCGTTCTCCTTTTTGATCCGCTGGATGTTTATTGGACAACGCGGTACTCAGTACAGCCTACCGGCAACAAGGAAGTTTCGCGTCATTACCAGATGGCTAAGTCAGCTGATCTGCTCGGGCTGGGATTCAATGTAGAGGCGTGGGTTCCGGGTAGCCAGAACCGCCGCCAGGCAGATCCCGATTGGTTCAAAACCCTCCAGTTACCTGTTTCAGCGATGGGACTTGAAGAATGGGAACTCCTGCTTGACGTAAACATTATGACTCAACCGATTGGGCAAGCGCTTGCCGACGCTTTGGTTTTCACGCGAGATAGAGGATTCACAAGCGAGGGGGAAGTGACTGATCCAAGGACCGATTTTGATCTGCTCCACCTTTCACGGGCCGCCCGGTCGGAGGAATTAGCTGGGATCTACCACCCTGAAACGATCCGAGCACTCTCGCAACGCCTCGGAGCTTTGCATTCGACAGGGCTCTTTTCGGCAGAGGGCACCAGGATACGTGAACTGCTGGCACCAGGACGCGTAACAATAGTGATGTTGGGACGCCTGCCTGAGGGATACCGAGCTGCGGTAGTTGCTGTCCTCACTCGTATGTTGATATCGGTTCGCAACGACACGTCGTTTGCTGAGAAAAGGCTGGTTCTTGACTCTACGTTGGACGACACTACTCGCGCCGCATTAACCAGTGTTGTGGAATCAGGCATCCCTAAGACAGTCGTGATGTTAGACGAAGCGCAGTCGTTTCTCGCGCCTGGGCCAAGTAATTCTGCAAGAGATCTATTTATTCGCTTGGTTAAGGAGGGGCGCAACATGGGCCTGTCTGCCGTATTAGCCACTCAGCAGCCATCCGCCTTAGACCAGCGAGTCCTGAGCCAAGTCGAGACCTTTGTGGCCCATCAACTGGTAACGGAGCCGGATATCCGAGCGGTAAAGGACAATCTGAAATCCAGCCTACCTGACTCAATCAGCTCCGGTGCCAATAAGCTGAGCCTGTCTGATCTACTTCGTCAGCTGCCTCCAGGGTATTGTCTTGTTTCGGCTGCCGACATGGATACTACCGTCCGCAGAGCACTTGTTGTGAACGTTAGGCCCCGTGCGACGGTGCATGGTGGAATCGAGCTCTAGCCTCATTCGATAATGCATGAGCCGTTCCTAACATACCTAACCATCTTCCGCTCGAGACTGGGTTCCGTAAATCTGGTTCTTGATAGGTGTACGCTTGCAAATCAGCGGGAACAGACGCTGATCTCCAGGTTGAAAGACGACTTGGACAGTTCGAGGTCACTTGACGTTGAAGATGGCAGCAATGACGGTACGTTTCGTTATTTGGTTCAAAAGGGACTTATAGGCGAGCGCCCGCGAGTTGAAGGGCGCTATCGTGGATACGGGCTGAAGAAGTCGTGTGACCGCTGGGTAGCGTTAGACAGACATGGAAAAGAGATAGGCTCCCTTCCCGTCCATGAGACGGATATCTGGATGTCTGATCCGGCGGTCCCTTCTACAGTAGGTGTTCCGACGCCCGAGGTCGCGACTGAGATCCTCGGTCTTGCGCGGCAACTTCGTTTGCTTACGAAGCCGACGAATGCGCTATCTAGCGCCGGATACCTAGTTCAGTCGCTGCGCCAGTTATCGGTCATCGAAGGACTAACAGAACGAAATCCTTTCATTATAGGGATAGAGCGAGTCGCACTCCTTAGGCAGCTCCTTGAGACCGACGGTCCAGTGACGCGCGAACTCCTGCGGTGCATTGTTGAGCTTGGGCAGACTGTCTCTCGTGATCAAGTTGCCGATCAGTATCCCGTTATAGTCAGGCGTGCGCTGGAAGAAATCGGCAGCCGGATTCCGCGCGCAATACTGGCAGAGGCCATTAAGCATAGAAAGCTGATTGAAAGAACTGCCGCTAAGGCAAGCACGTCACGCCGTGCCCCTGGCGTTTTGGAACACAGAGTATCGCCAAGGTTAGAGTGGCTTGTTGATTTGGGTTACTTAAGTAAAGACGGTATACGAAAGAATACCTTTGAATACCGAGTCATGCCCGAGGCTGTGCAGTTGCTCTCTGATTTGGACGCAAGATTCGGCGAGAAGGAGATGGAATCTTCTGTGGCGAGCGGTCAATGGCGTAGCAATCCTAGCTGGAACCATTTTCGCGAGCGGATTGGTCCAATGCCCTTCCCAGAGTCCCTTTTGAAAGCCTATAAACTTCTGAGGCGTCGAGTTGGCCCGAGTTCGCTAAGAGATGTCACCTTATTGACGGCATTGCTCTCTGAGCACGATGTATCGTTTGGCGAAGTTCATAAAGACATTATCGACTACGCAGCTAAAGCTCCCGGTGTATCCCTTTCTGGTGGTCGATACAGCCGTGATCCTCAGAATATCCACATTGCAGAAACAGAATTAGGATTGACCCAGTAATTCAATGGATAAGGAAGCCCCGCGAGTCGTGAGAGTGAACGCTTTGCGGATCGAGCAACGGAAGGATGTGCCGTTGGTCGTCTTCGGGGTCAACGGGCGAATGATTCACCAGTTCGCATCTGTCCATTTTGCGCAGAGGGTCGAAGACGGTGAGCTTGCAGGATATCAAAGGGAGCGAGTCTCGCGACATATAGCCGCCATCCATGCGTACTTGCAGCAGGAGGGCGCACTCCTGCCAAACGCTATCGTAATTGCTTTCAATAAGACCGTTGCCTTTACTCCACTCTCGAACCAATTACGAAGTGAATGGGGAACCTTCGGCACCCTGTCGATTCCACTGTCGGGTCCGCGCGAGACAAAGCCAGGGTTCATCGTCGATGGACAACAACGGGTCGCCGCCCTATCTGAATTAGAACCATCTCGACCGTTTCCTGTCGTGGTAGTTGGGTTTTGTTCGGATGCGCCCAGCGTTCAGAGAGAACAGTTTGTGCTGGTAAACAGAACTAAGCCGCTGCCTAAGGATCTGTTGAACGAGTTATTGCCGCACATAGACGCTCACCTTCCCGATAACCTGCGTCTACGTCGGGTTGCCGCCGCAATCCTTGAGGTTCTTAGGTTCGATAAAAATTCCCCCTTTTGTGGACGGATTAGAGGGCTTGGATCCATCGGCGACGGGTGCAACATCAGCCAGGCGGCAATCGTGGGTCTCATTGAGAGAAGCATAAAGCACGGCGGCGTGTTGGCCACCTGTTCAGGCAACTCCTATGAAGATACAGATATTGAGGGGGCTGCAAATGTTGTCAGCACTTTTTTTCAAGGTGTATCTAGTGTTTGGCCCGAAGCATGGTTGGGAAGTCCCCGTAATAGCCGTCTGGTGCACGGGGCGGGTATCTATGCCATGGGGTGCCTGATGGATCGGGTTATGCGAGATGTCAACCTCACAAGCGAGCGTTCCGTAGAGTCAGTAAAAGGCCGACTTCTCATCGTGCAACGTCGGTGCGCATGGACAAGTGGGCAATGGCCCAGACTAAATTGTGCATGGAACGAGATACAGAACACGAGTCAGGACAAGCGGCGGTTGGCGGCTTACCTTGTCTCCGAATACGACAAGTTGGCGCGTTAGTAAAGCAAAGGGTGTTCCAAATAGGACCAGTACTTTTGCCTTGGAAGAAATGATTGCCATTGGCCGGAATGCCACATGCTTAACATGCCCTCGGTTTACCTTGATCCATCTCAAGGTGGATCAAGGACTTATTTCGGACTGGCCTTCTTGGCGGTCGTCGAGACCAAAATGCCAATTAGGTGGTCTGCGAGTTGGATCCAGTCACGAGCAACATTTTGCAGCGAGTCCCAGGGCCTCGTGTCCCCGATTCCAAACTCCCATGACCCTGAAGACCATCGAGTTCTTCCGACCAGGGGGTACAACCCGGTGGAAAAATCGCTCTGTTCGAAGGCTTGATTCTTCGAGTGTAGAAATTCCGCAACATAACCGAGGCTTACTACTCCGACCCCGTGTACCAGTCGTGATGTTCTCGGGGTCTTTTCACGCCAATCGTCTTTGAAGGCTTCCTTGACAGCGCCATAAAAATTGCTGAGAAGTTGAAAGGGTTTGTCTAGGGAATTGTCGTTCGCGGCGAGATGACGCAACGCGCCGTCGTTCAATGACGACATTGCTACACGTTGTATTGCTGTATCGCGAATTACGCCGGCGGGATTCGTGTGCATCCGAATTTCGTGGAACAGACTTGATGACTCATCGAAGTTGAGGCGTTCCACGATTTGGGCGGCTTTTGTCCTTACCGAAAGGCGCGAGGGCATCTGCCCAGAAGTGGGTAGGAGTTCGTAAATTAGGGACTTTGAAAGAGGGCGCGCATTGTTTATGAGGATAAACTGACGCTTTAGTTCTTCCAGGTCCTCGCACATGAACCCGGCAACGAGAACCTCGAATCTCTTTCCTTTTAGAGAGTTGAGCGCAGCAAGTCGTTGCTGTCCATCTACCACGTAAGCGTATGTGTTTGAGTTGCAGTCAATGGTCAGTTTGCCAGTACGATTGCCCAAGGCTGAAAGTGCCGCGTTTCCAGGAAAGGCGATAACGACTGCGTTGGGCAAGATGGCGTCGGGTTCAGTTAGATAGTCTCGGATCTCCGCGATGTGTTTTGCTACGTGAGGCCTTTGAAAACCCTTTAATTGGCCACTCGCAGTCCGGCCTATTCTCTCCACCGTCGCGAATTGCAAAATCTCGTCTACCGATGCGCAAAATGTGAAGATATCGCGACCTGTGGCCTGGTGCGGGATAAGGCATTGATATGTAAAAGACTTCATTCAAGGGGTCCCAGCCGAATGCAGCGTTCGAACATGGTTATAGAACACATGAAGATTATGTATACCGCGACGCTTGTTTCTGTTACTCGCCCGGAAGATGACAACCTCGATCCCGGCATGCCTGCAAATCTCGCACCCGCATGACTCCCATGGGCGTTTCTGCAGCGTGTTTTCATACTCAATTTTTAGTTTCTGCAGTTTACGATCTTTGGTGGACCGATCCGTGCAATCTGACTCAAGCAATTTGCTGTTGTATTCGAGTACCGAATGCAGCGTGTGGGTGAGTCCGTTTCGATGCACTGCGTAACCACGCACGGCCTCCAGGGCATTCAACTCCAGATTCTGTAGGTCTTCTTGCCTAAGACGACCCTCTTGGACCTGCCTCTTTAGCTTAGCGTTCTCCAGTGCCTGTGGTATTCGGATAGCAGAAAAGTACTCTAGATTCCCCGATTCGGTGGGCGCGTAGTAGTTCTTTCGTGAATCCTTGAATGCACGGAGAAGTGGAGATGTTGAGTCAAAGCTTGTAATTCCGTAGCGGACGAACTCATCAATATGGTCAGCCTTCGCAAATCCGAGCAGGTGCATGGCGGCACTTTGCTTTGGTACAGCACTTCTAATTGCATCTAGCGCCCAATGGATCTGCACCGGTTTCAACGGCACGATTCCACCGACTGCCATGTACGTATAGCCCATTTTTTTTAATGCCTTTGCTGCGGCTGCCATGCTTCCCGGTGACCAGCCCTGTATTACTCCTATTGGGGTGAATTCAGAAGGCATGTGTTTGCTTGCGCGTAGAAACTCGTCGGCTAGCGCCAAGGTCATATCGAATCTGGTCCGAGCCGTATGCGAACCTCCTTCCATATCGCGATGACGGCCATCGAACTCGAAAATTACATGGTCCACGGAGAAGCCATGGGTGAAGCCCCCGTCGTGATAGAAAGCCAGCGTGTCATCGACGGTGTACGGTGGCCGCTCCTCCTTGTGATAAGAAAAGGCGCCGCAGTCTCCAAAAAGCAGCATTTCGCGGAACTTCTGATCTTCTAACCGTAGAAATCGTCTTGCGCCTTCGCGTCGGAATCGCATTCGCTGATCGAGTGTATATTTGCCTGGAATTTTGTCCCCTACGATTGCACGAGACACCAATAGGCCGTCATACGGGGGGCTGCTCAGGATTTCGTGGGGATACTGGTCGTCCCAATAGGGCTGACGCCCTGGCGTATGGGTGTCCTTAAGAAAATCGTAGCCTGGATCGACTACATCAAGGCTATCGGCGTAGATGAATTTCACGCGCGCTCGCTTCGGGTAGCCTCATAGTCCAAGCGTATGAGTTCTCCCGCGAGTTCCTTAACGTGGCCGCGCGTGTTTTGAACTTGGTTCCAGCGAAGGCCAAGGTCTTCCCAGGTTCCCGAAGTCCAACAACACGCAGGGGCAATCCGGGAGAGCGATTCACTAATGACTGATGCAGGATCTCGTGCCCCATAGGTCCGAGGCATGATGTGATCCATGAGCGTCCCCATGGCCTTAATGCCGGCTCCATGCATCAAACGACTTCTTGTCGGTGATTTACCCCAGGCGTCAGCGAATACAGACTCAACAGCTGTCCAGTAAAGCACTAGCGCAGAAAACATCCCTTCCACGTCAGCGGGCTGGTCTCCCCTGGCCTTGTACTGCGAGAGAGCGCCCAACGGATTGCTGATGCTCGCGCGGACGGTCTCGATCAGAGCACTATCACTCACTATCGCCGTCTTTGATTTCGGCTCAGATTCGAATCGAACCAACCCTTTGAAGGGGGAGGCGGGGTGGATGTGGAGCAATCGGCAAAGTTCACTAGGTATCTTTCGCGCGGCCAAGTCCCTCGGTAGGTGAATGTCTACCTCGGGAAGTAACTCATTAATGAGCCGGGTAGGGAGTGGTTTGGCTTTGTTCACCAAGATGAACTGCTCGCGCTGTACCTTGAGGTTACCTACGAATCCGATAACCGGCACGGGGACATCTCCATTCGTGCTCTCACTAAGCGCCAGTGAGCGCTGCTGTCCGTCGACGATCCAAGCGATATGCCCTTGGTTGCCTGGCCATGGAATGGTCAAGGTGCCAACTTCCCCGACATTGTGAACGCCCTTTGGGTCACGGCCCCTGGCGCGGCTAAACTTAACTTCAGGACCAAAAGCTAGGAGGATCGCATTCGGGAAAAGGACGCCTCCTTGGTCGAGATAAGCCGTGATCTGGCGAATGTGATTCTTAATAGCCTTCCTCTGGAAGCCTTGGAGAGATTCGGACTCGTCCCTCCCCACTCGGCTAATGTCAGCTATCTTCGTAATTAGGTTGCCAGGCATGAAGAAAGCGAAGAGCTCTCGGCCCTCGCCTTGATACGCTCGCACTGCCCGAATCGCCAAAGGCTTCTTTGTCGCCATGTTCAAGACTCCACTCTTGGGCTTAATCTAGAGCCGCCGCTTTCTTGAAGAGATCCCGGAATCGTCCCTGTTCGCAACTGACATAGAGATTGTCCCGGAGATGCCGAAGCATCCGAGAACTCTGTCCCCCGACAAGCGTAAGGTCCCGCTTGATGATTTCTATGATTGCATCGTCCGTAAGCCGTCTGCGCGTGTGTACCTGCGGTATTGGCAGTTCGTCCAATGTGTGGTTAACCATGCGTTGCTGATCTGAGGCACTACCGCCAGGACAGTTGGGCAGTATCTCGGTTACGAAATGGCGCGCCGCTCTTTGAACAAAATCCGACTTCGTTCCAGGGTTTGGGCTACGCGGGCCATCGAAACTCGCCGAGTAGACGATCGTCTGACCACGAAGATGAATAGGCAGCCATGATTGAGGGCCGTGGGAGATGATTCTAATACGTCCCACCTGCTCTGGACCCAGGTTCGACATTTCACCTGCGAGCATCTCTAAATAAGGCCGAGAAATAGCGAAAATGGCCAATGAGTTTGGTTTGGTCCCAAGAATCAACTCTGCAACTGGCGAAGGTCGACCTAATGCTTTTGTCAGTTCGGACCACCAATCTGCAGAGGTAGCAGTCTCCTTCGTTCGGTTTTGGGGGTTCTGAGCATGGCCACGAGTGATTGTGGCCTCGTAGGGAGGGATTAAGGTTTTAGCGCCGACAAGTCCGACACCGGCAGAGACAATCATCAATTGCGCCGATGATTGCTCTGCGGCCGCCTGGGCTTCTCGCATCGCTCGGCCTTGATAAAGTTGAGTAGCTGGAAGCCGATCCGGAGCTTTATCAAGTCTGCGGACCCAGTCGCGGGCGAGACCTCGGAGTGTCTGCCGGGGAAGAGTGCGAAGAGAAAGTGCCGAGGTGGCGGGTCTGCTCTTTCGGGCGGTACAGTTGGTAAAGAGGTAAGCCGCGGTGTACGTCCCGCCCATCCCAATTGCTCCCGCTGGGTTTTCTTCAAGGCTAGCTATATTCGGGTCGCTACTCTACCACCATAAGTTGCATTAATCACCAAGAATGGGCCAGACAATGACTCGCATTAAATGGAGGTGACCTGCCTGCCGATTGGCGGACCAATTGATTCTAGAGAAGATGCCCCTTGCCGGGGGAGCGAGGAGCCATGAAGATGGCCTGCCCCGGGTTTTGCATGCGAATTGCGTGGACGTCAGGACAGTTTAATAGATCGAAGACCTGCCCCGCATCGTTCTATACGCGGAGGCTTTTCCCTGAGCATCGCGCCTATAGCTTTGTTGACCTTTGCTGCAAAGTCCGTCCTTGGAGTCCCGCGCAGGGTGCTTACACTCCGCATAGAACAGATCTTTTTGACCAGGGTGTCTTGATTCGACCGCCCACTCTCTGTGGTCCGAAGTGCTTGAACGATCCAATTTTTTATCGTTGCGTGTTTCGCATTCTTCAGGGTATCGAGTTTGGCCATTGACTCTAACTCCACCCGTTCGCAAGTGGTAAAACCCTGGTCAATACGTAGGCAGCAACCGGCACGTAGCGATCTCGTTTCGGAAACAGTGTGCACATATAGGACCGTCGCCGGCTGTCGTCGTCAATTTGATCAGTCCGCGTGCCGAGTGTGCCGCCAATCTGGTCGAGCACAGTGCGCACAGAGATACCAGCAGCGGCGTTTAGTTCTTGTTCAGAGGCCTTTCTTAGGGTTGACCAAGGGGGCGTAACAGTTTTGTCCAGTCGAGCCTGGCTCAGTTCAGCCCACTGAACGACCGGATTAATAGATCCCAATACAGACATTCTCAATCCGTGCGTAAGTCGATGCAGTACTTCTGGCGTTGATTTGGAGTACTCGAGGCAGCGGACATCGGTGCTACTTCGGAAAGCCGTGTAGGCCACCAAGAGATCCCATCCGCTGAGTGCCTGGATGCGGTAGAGGTGCGCAGTCGCGCGCTCCTGTGGTCCCACGACGGGCGCCAGGCTCAAGCCCTTCTGTCCATGCTCCGCGATACTGATGGTTCCGAGTTTCATTTCATTTTCTTAGCAGTTCATGACATGCCGTTACGTCTCGGGGTGCAGGACAGGGCGGATCGGACGTCTAGTGGCGGAAAGCGAACCCCCGTTCAGCCGAAAAAACTCTCATGGCCATGAAAAACCGGATGAAATCGTGATCGTTCCATTCGTCGAAAACCACTACTTGCTTAATGTCATGGAATTTCGATAACCGTTGTCCGATTTCATCATCAGATTGGACCTTGCCCTGCACCGTCTTCCTAAGCCGGATCTTTCGCTTGTATAACGATAAGAACCAGGCAGGGAGATTCTCCTTCTCGCCTTTGCCTGCAGTTCTTTTTCCACCCCAGGAACCGGGTTCTCTGAAAGTTATGTGGGCATAGGGACGTCCAGCGTAGGCTCCCGCCGTCGCTGGTTGGACCATGATTGATTGCCGGGTGAGCTGCGCCGTGCGATTGCTAGCATTCGAAGGCGCGAGGAAAGGCGAGATCACGAGTGCTTCGTGGGTCACACCGTCTTTGTTCGTTACCTGCTTGGGGAATAGTTCAATGAACCACGGGCCGCGGCTTTTCAGGTTGTTATCACGAACTTGGTATAGGCGCGGTTTGACACGAAACTCGGTCCCGTGAACGCGATCGATACGGAGCCCCTTGATGGCGGCTTGCTCTATCGTTAGTAATTCAGGTAGGTACTGGTCCGCATGCTTCACGTTGGCTCTCCTTAGCGCTTCGACTACGGCAACAACATCCAGCTGTTCGCCAAACGGATTGCTGAGATTTTGGGTGAGCGGGTAACGGAACTACGGTGACCAGATTCACAGGTTTCGGCATCTACCAATACGAAAAGCTGGGGTGATAGAGGACATGCCAAAGAATGAGCCGTACCCCAAATCCCTTAATGGGGCCTACCGAATTACCGGAATGCCGCACAGGCTCACCCCCTGAGCCTCCCCCCTGAGATAATCTCCACGACACAGTGATTGACGTTGACAAAGCCCGTTGGCGAGACTAATCTGCTGTCATCGTCAACGGAGATTGTCAATGTCGCAGGTCTTCCCGATCGCTATCCCCGACGAAGCCCTTGATTTCAAAGGCTCGGCGACCGAGCTCGCGGAGCTCTGCAACCAGCTCCTGCAGGACAACGGGATCGAGGATGGCGAGGTCGCCAACGAGCGCCTGGTCCGCCACTACGTCTCCGTCGAGGTCCTGACGCCGCCGGTCCGGCAGGGCCGGGAGGCGGTTTACGGGGCGCGGCAGGCGGCCGAGTTCGTGATCGCCAGGAAGCTCCTCAAGGACGGCTGGCCGCTGGCGAAGATCGGGGAACTGATGCAGACATACGACCTGCCCATCCCCGCATTGCAGGAGGGCGAGCCGGAGTCGCCGACCGAGGCCGAGCGGGCGATCGCCCGGATCAGGGCGTCGCAGGCCGCTCCGGACAAGGTCTCGCGACGCCGGAGTGCGCCGCCGGTGGAACCACCGATGCACATGAGCAAGCGGTCCATCTCGGATCGTGAGCCGCCGCGCTCTGACTCGCTGGCCCGGGCGGCCGGCCTCGCGGCGCGGCGTATGGGCCTGGAGGAGACCCTGCGGGAGCTCGGCAACGAGTCCGGGGTCGTGGAGCGGGAGGAGATGGTGCAACTGCGGCTGACGCCGTGGGCGACGGTTTACGTGGACGCGCGCGAGCTGCGCCGGCTGGGGCCGGCGGACGCGGAGGCGCTTGGGAAGGCGCTCGCTGAGGCGCTGCGCGAGGCAAGGATGACCCGAGGAGAACGGAAATGAACAGGGAACTGAAGAACGAACTGAATCTGGTGATGACGCCGGCGCGCGCTGCGGTGCTGGCCGATCATCGCAGCACGGTGGACGTGCTGGTCCGCGTGCAGGCGCCGCCCCAGCCCGAGAAGGACCGCCCCGCACGCGGCCCGGTGCACGTGGCGCTGGTAGTGGATCGCTCCGGCAGCATGTCGGGCAAGCCGCTCGCCGAGGCCAAGCGCTGTGCGCGCATGGTGGTGGACGGACTGAACCCGGGGGACAAGGCCGCCATCGTGATCTACGACGACTCGGTCGAGCGCCTGACCGAGCTGCTGGGCATGGACGAGCGCGACACGCTGCGACGTGCGATCGACTCGATCGGCTCAGGCGGCTGCACCAACCTGCACGGCGGCTGGCTGGCCGGCGCCGAGACCCTCGCGCCGCACACCGGCACGGGCATCCTGTCGCGCGTGATCCTCCTGTCGGACGGCCGGGCCAACAAGGGCATCACCGATGTCGGCAGGATCACCGAGCAGGTGGCGCAACTCGCGGACGCCGGCGTGACCACCTCGACCTACGGCCTCGGGCATCACTTCAACGAGGAGCTCATGACCGCGATGGCCGATGCCGGCCGCGGCAATGCCTACTACGGCCAGAGCGCGGACGACCTGGCCGACCCGTTCCAGGAGGAGCTGGCGCTGATGGGCGCGCTGTGCGCCCGCGAGGTGGAGTTGCTGGTGGAGACCGCGGCGGGCGTTTCGGCCAAGGTGCTCAACGGCTACCGGCGCGGCGCGCGCGGCGGCTGGCGCCTGCCGGACGTGGCGTACGAGGGCGAGGCCTGGGCCGTGCTGCAGCTCATCGTCGAGACGGGTACCGCGACGGCGGGCGAGGTGCGCGACCTGGTGAAGGTGCGCGCGGCCTGGCGTGACCTCGACGGGGTCGAGCACGAGACGAGTCGAGAATCGCTGGCGCTGCCCGTGATGCCGGCGGCGGCTTATGCCGCGGTGGCCGAGGATCCGCTGGTGCGCCGGCGCGTCGACGAGTTGACGGTGGCGGGCATGCAGCAGACCGCGCGGGAGGCGGCACGCCGGCACGACTGGAACGCGGTGAACCTGGCCCTCGCGCAAGCGCGACAGTTGGCGGCCGACAATCCGTGGCTGCAGGGCGTCGTCGGGGAGCTCGAGGAGCTCGCCCGCCAGCGCGACGAGATGATGTTTGCCAAGGAGGCGATGTACAGCGCGCGCCGCGTGAGCAGCCGGCTGGCGCCGGTGAACGAGTGTCGGGATCCGGGCGACATGGATGCGCCCGACTACCTGCGCCGCAAGCGTGCGCAGGGCAAGGCCGAGCCGCGGCGGCGGGACCCGCGGTAAACGTGATGCCCCGGTGGCTCATCTCCTGAGCCACCGGGGCGGCACACTGGTTCCAAGCCTGCAGCTTGCTTAGCGCCGCAGGCAGATTTAAATTCGATCACGCATCAAGAGTGAGCTGACGCTCCGCCAACCTGCCCGACCCGGGCAAGGTGGCTGCCCCGAAAGGGGGATGTGGCCGACCCAGGCAACGAACCGGGTCCATTCCACAACGCGCGTCAGTTTCCTTTGCAACGACAACGCATTGGAGGCTGGACCCATGACTACTCGTACCTTCCCGGCAATTGATCTCGACTACCGTCCCGCCGGCTACTTCCGTCCGCAGTCACTGGAGGACTATGTCCTGTCGCGGGTGAAGGGCGCGGTGGTGAAGGCGCGCCTGCGCGAGCTGCTGGCGTCCAACGAGCATGACGAGGTGGCGCAGCTGTTGCGGGAACACGGCGTGCCCGAGGAGGAGTGCCGGGCGCTCGGCGGCGTGCACCCGCTCCTGATGGGCGGCAACTATCTCCCGGGCTCCGATTCCGGGGAGGTCGAGATCGCGCGCATCTTCATCCACTCGACCACGGGCGACGTGACCGCCGTCTACGCCCGCATGGCCGGCCCGCAGATCCACTACCGGGTGGTGGACGAGTACGGCGGCGATACGCTCCAGGGCAAGACGACCTGCGAGTCGACCCGACCGCTCACGCTCGGCGATTTGTATGACTTCTTCACGAGCGCCTGGCCGTTCCACGAGGTTCTCGACATGAACTTCGAGGGCGACACCGAGAGCATGCTCGGCTTCTTCGTGGCGGAGTCGGACTTTTATCCGGAGCTGGATGCGCTGTGCCGGGTGAGGGTGGTGGAGGCGTTTCCGGTGTTGGAGGAGGAGGGGGAGTGAATTCCTGGACGCGGTCTTAAACGTTGGCCAGGGGCGTGTACGATGCCGGGCCCGAGGACGACTATCGAGCCCTGGTCATCAGGACGAACGTTGAGATTTTCTATCTGGCGAAGGGTGTCGTCGTCCCGATCACGGAGTCCGAGGCACAGCGGATTGTCGAGAATCCGTTCATGTACTACTTCTCAACGGCGCTGAAGCTTCATTTCAGAATCGAGCGTGCCAAGTTCATCTGGCGGGCCATGGAAGCCCCGCCAGCGCGAGAATCGTCGCACTAGCGCGAGAATCGCGACCTGTTCAGCTTCATCTGTAGCTGCAAGCATTGTCAGTAGCCATGCCGCTCTTATGCGTGACACCGGTCGTCGGCGCCATGCTTCCATTGATTGCCGCAAGTTAGCAAGATTGCTAATATCCACCGTGATCTTCGAGATCGAGTACTACCATCCGAAGGTCCTGGCCACGATCGAGGGTTGCCTGAGTGAAGTACCACCCCGTGAAGCACGATCACAAGGCGTTCATCGAGCGCGCGCGGAAGCGGAAAGGGTTCTCCGAGGACTACGAGAACCTGGAGATCGAATACCAGGTCGCAGACCAGCTGCTCAGGGCTCGAGCGCGTGCTGGCCTTACCCAGGACGCCGTGGCAGAACTCATGGGCACCACAAAGAGTGCGATTTCCCGCCTCGAAGCGGCCGGCAAGCACGCGCCGTCCCTGAGCACCCTCAAGCGTTATGCGCATGCCGTGGGCTGCAAGCTGGAAGTGAGGCTTGTGCCTGAAGAATGAAGGACGAGGTCCTGTAACAGGATGCCCAACACTCCCACCCCCATCGTCCACCATCACCAACTCGGCAACGGTCGCCATGCCCTCGAGACCGTCACGCACTTTCCGCTGCCGGTCGAGGAGGTGTTTCCGTTCTTCTGCGACGTGCAGAACCTGGAACGCATCACGCCGCCGGAGTTGGCGTTTCGCGTGCTCACGCCGGGGCCGGTGGCGATCGGCCTGGATACGCTGGTCGATTACCGCCTGGGGCTGTTCGGCGTTCCGTTCGGCTGGCGGTCGCGCATCAGCGTGTGGGAGCCGCCGCTGTGCTTCGTCGATGAGCAGCTGCGCGGTCCGTATCACACGTGGATTCATCGCCACACCTTCGAGGCGGTCGAGGACAGCACGCGCATGACGGACCGGGTGGATTACCGGCTGCCGCTGCATCCCGTGTCGGGGCTGGCGTTGCCGCTGGTGCGTCGTCAGCTGAACCGGATCTTCGTGTTTCGTGGTCGGACCATTCGCAAGCTACTGCTTTGATCTCGGCGTTTCCGCGGAAACGCGCTTTTGCCAGGGAAGTGACGCATTTTCCGGTGGCGGACCGAGGTGCTTTCGAAAGCATCCTCTTCGTGTCGAAACTGGGGGTTCGAATTCCTGTTGAACTGACGGACGCTCCTTCGTTCATGCCGTGTGGACGCAGGGATGCCAACCGTTCTCCGATCTGGCCCGTACCGGTTTTTCTTCTATTCCAGCGATGGAGAGGAGCCGCCGCATGTGCACGTGCAGCGCGGCCAGGCGGAGGCGAAGTTCTGGCTTGACCCGCTGCGGCTGGGGCGAAGCGTCGGCTACCGGCCCTCGGAGCTGCGGCGCATCGGGAGTATCATCGACGCAAATCGTCCACAGCTTCTGGAGGCCTGGGATGAATTCTTCAGCAGAGCAGGTTGAAACGCCGCGCGCCGTGTCAGTAACCAGTTCCGATGACGAGCTGACCGTCCAGTTCAGTGACGGCCGGACGATTTCTGTTCCGCTGTCGTGGTATCCACGCCTGGAGCACGCGACGAGTGAAGAGCGGCGGGACTGGGAGCTGATCGCACACGGCACCGGCATCCATTGGCCGGCGGTCGATGAGGATATCAGCGTCGATTCGCTGCTGCGTGGCTTGCCTTCGAACGAGTCCCAGGCGTCGTTACGCCGGTGGCTGGCGGGACGTGAGCGTTGAGCGGACGCGTCGAGTCGCTGCTTCGTAGCCTGGTGGGGCCAGTGGCGAGTCTGTCCGAGACAAACTCACTCCGCCGCCCGCTTGCGCGCCTTCGATCATCGGAGACTACCGCCAGCCGGGGACAGGTGCTAGGTTCTCCCGAGGCTCGGCAGCACGCCGACTCGAGGACACTAGCTTGGACAACCCAGCCCGCCGGCAGTTGCTGAAATTTCTCGCGGCCAGTCCCCTGCTGTACTGCACAGCGGCAGGGCGGCTGCTGGCCGAGGAGTCGTTGGACGCCATCGAGCTGCCCGACTACCTCATCGGGTCGCCGGCCGATGCGCTGGATGTGTTCGATTTCCACGCGGTGGCGAAGCACACGCTGCCGCCGGCCCACTACGGTTACCTCGCCACCGGCACGGACGGCAACGAGACCCTGACAGCCAACCGCCGCGCTTTCGAGCAGGTTTACCTCCGGCCGAGCCGCATGGTGGACACCAGCAGGATCAGCCTCGAGACCACGCTGCTCGGTGAGTCGCTCCAGTCACCGATTGTGCTGGCCCCGGTCGGCAGCCAGGGCGCTTTTCATCCGGATGCGGAGCTCGCCACGGCGCGGGCCGCCAGGGCGCAGGGCCACCTGCAGCTCCTGTCGAACGTGGCGACCACGCCGATCGAGGACGTGATGGCCGCGCGCGGCGAGCCGGTCTGGTTCCAGTTCTACCCGACCAACCAGTGGTCGACGGCGCAGATGATGCTGGAACGGGCCGAGCGAGCCGGGGCGCGGGTGGTGGTGCTGACCGTGGACCTCAACTCCGGCAGCAACCGGGTGTTGCTGGGCCAGCATGTGCGCACCGACGATCGCGACTGCACGACGTGCCACGGCACGGGCAGCGTCGAGGACTTCCTGCGCATGAACCCGATGTACCAGGGATCGCGAGCGACGTACGCCAATTTCGCCATGGCCGACATGACCTGGGACTACCTCGACCGGATTCGCGGGGCCACCTCGATGAAGATCGTGGTGAAGGGCATCGTCACGCGCGAGGATGCGGCCAGCGCGGTGGAGGCGGGGGCCGACGCGGTCTACGTCTCCAACCACGGCGGGCGCGCCGAGGCCAGCGGCTGGGGCGCGCTCGAGAGCCTGCCCGAGGTCGTGGAGACCGTGAACGGCCGCGTCCCGGTCATGATCGACAGCGGGTTCCGCCGCGGCACCGACATCTTCAAGGCCCTGGCGCTGGGCGCGGATGCGGTGTGTATCGGCCGGCCGTATATCTGGGGCCTGGCGGCGTTCGGCCAAGCGGGCGTCGAGAAAGTCCTGGAGATGCTGAAGGCGGAGCTGGCGATGGTGATGGGGCAGGTGGGCGCGGTCTCGATCGAGGACATCAGCCGCCGGCATGTCGGGGTGCGGTAGGGGCGTCAGCGCCGCTCAGGCGGTCGCATTTCCGGTTAAACGCCTCGGATTCTGACGCTGGAGCTTGGAGCATGGCCGCTGCACGCTGGAGTAGTGGCCGTTTACATGTTCACAAGCTACTTCGAGCGAGAAGTGCTGCGTAAGCGGCCCTATATTGAGAAGAGCTGGTGCATCCGTGTGATCGAGAATCCGGTTCGCTGGGAACGTCAGGGCCAGAACAGGTTTCGCTTCTGGGCGCCAATACCTGAGCTTGGCAACAGGTACTTGAGAGTGGTCACCCTCGAGGATAGAGTGACTATCCACAACGCTTTCCCCGACCGGGGGGTCCGGCCATGAAGCTGAGCTACCACGCCGAGACGGATTCACTGTACATCGACCTGTCAGATCGGCCGAGCGCTGAGAGTCGTGAGATCTCCGAGGGCGTGGTGCTCGATTATGATTCAGACGGGCAGCTGGTTGGGATCGATATCGACAATGCTTCGGCGAAAGTCGACCTGGGCAGGCTTGTATTGAGCCGTTTGCCCGGGAAGGTGGAAACTGCGGTCGCCTGATATGGTGTCGCACGGTTGCTTCGGTGCCAAACGATGCTCAAATCGGCCAACCGAACAAAACTGATCCACGTCCGAGAGAAGGGCGTACCGAAGGTTGAGTTCGACGAGGGTCCGTTTACGAAGCGGGAGTTGCGCCTGTTGTCGGAGCTGGCGACCCGGTTCGAGGGTGAGCTGACCAGGCCGCTGGTCAGTTTCACTCACGATGAGCTGGGCCCGTGGTCGAAGATCTGGGACAACGGTCGCGGCAAGAATGCGCGAATCCCGTATTCGCTCGCCATCCCCGACGAGCAACCCGACCGGGAAGAGATTCTTGCGTCCGCCGCGGAGTTTGAGAGCATCGCTGCGGCGGACGCGCAGCGTCACTGAGCCAGGCTTGCCTGCCGAGACTGCGCCGTGGCCCCCGGACGAGTTTTCCGGCATGAGCAGTTCTACCTCGACTGCGAAACCAGCCTGCTCAAGCCCAAGTAGTTTCTGGGGTTGGCAGTGGATTCCTCCGGTGACTGCGTCGCCCGCTTGCTCACCAGTCGTGCATATGGCCGGCGCGAAGACCCTCCCTGCTTCCATGGAGCCCCTTATCCGGGGTATTTCCTAGGGATTCCCGGGCAAGGCCTCGCGCTTCGCACGTGGGTCGACTTGCGACCCCTCGAGGACTTCGACGGGCTTGAGTTTCAGCGCCTGATGGCCCGCGGCCTGATCTCTGCAGCCCTCGACCTGCCGGCGACGATTCTCGTCGACGTGCTCGATCGCGGATATCAGCCGCCGGCATGTCGAGGTGCGGTAGGGGCGTTACGCGTTTTCCGGTGATAACTCACCTTCGGCGCTGCGACGCATCGGGAGTATCATCGACGCAAATCGTCCACAGCTTCTGGAGGCCTGGGATGAGTTCTTCAGCAGAGCAGGTTGAAATGCCGCGCGCCGTATCAGTCAGCAGCTCCGATGACGAGCTGATGGTGCAATTCACTGACGGCCGGAGTATTTCTGTTCCGTTGTCCTGGTATCCAAGGCTGGAGCACGCGACGAGGGAAGAGCGGCAGGTTTGGGAGCTAATCGGGGACGGTGCCGGCATCCACTGGCCCGCCGTCGACGAGGACATCAGCGTCCTTTCGCTGCTGCGCGGCCTGCCGTCTAATGAGTCCCAGGCGTCCCTGCGTCGTTGGCTCGCGGGTCGCGGCGGCTGACCTGCAAGAAGTCACACCCAACAGGCTCGTCCCCTGAGCCCGCCACCCGCGGATACGTCCCCCGTCACCCGGACGTGACGGGCCTTGTGCCGGGCCCGGGGCAATTACCTACATACGCCCCCCATACCCACTCCTATGTTTTGGTGGCGTGCGTCACGAAAGCACGTCCGTCGCCGGCGTTTCCCTCCTGTCACTCCGCGGGGTAACGAGGGGCGCGGTCGGGCGGGCGAAATGCTTATGGGGAATCCGCTGCGCAGAACAGAACACAGGAGGCTGATGATGAAAGATAAGGATTTAAACCAGAAAGACCGCCGTGCTTTTTTGCTGGGCATGGGGGCTGCTGGCGTGTCCGCGGCGTTCGCGGGTCCGGTGCTGGCGGCTTCGGGCAGCGAACCGGAGAGCAAGTGGGATCGCGAACACGAAATCGTCATCATCGGTTCTGGTTTCGCCGGCCTGGCGGCCGCGATCCAGGCCAAGAAACTCGGCGCAAAGGACGTCGTCATCTACGAAAAAATGCCGGTGCTTGGCGGCAACTCGGCCATCAATGGCGGCCTGTTCGCGGCCCCGGGAACGCCATTGCAGAAGAAAGAAGGCGTGACGGATTCCGCTGACATCATGGCCGGCGACCAGATGAAAGCCGGCCGTGGCGTCGCCGACGAGGCCCTGCTGAAACACATTGCGTCGCGGGCCAACGAGGCGCTGCAGCTGACCATCGATGCCGGCGCCGAATACTTCCCGTACCTGCAGCAGCTCGGCGGACATTCCGTGCCGCGGACCTACCAGACGACGGTGACCTCCGGCGGCGGCATTACCCAGCCGCTGATCAAGGAATGCCGGCGGCTCGGCGTCAAGATCGTCAACCGCGCCAAGTTCGAGAAATTCGTCGTTGATGAAAAGGGCGCTGTCGTCGGCGCGGTGATCAACGAGGGCTACTATTTCGGCCGCGGCAGGAAGGGCAAGCCAGTCAGGGTGCGGTCGCAGCGCGGCGTGTTGATCGCCGCGGGCGGTTTCGCGAGCAATGTCGGCTTGCGCTCGGCGCAGGACCCGACGCTGACGGCGGAGGTGCCCTCGACCAATATCCCGGGCGCCACCGGCGAGGCCTTGCTGGAGATGTTCAGGGTGGGGGCCGTCCCGGTCCACATGGCGTTCATCCAGACAGGCCCCTGGGCCTCCCCCGACGAGGGCGGGTTCGGCTATGTCTCCAACTATTCGATCTTCAATTTCCCGCACTCAATCTCGGTCGACGTGAAGACGGGCCGCCGTTTCATGGATGAAATCGCGGACCGCAAGACGCGGGCCGATGCGCAACTCGCCCGGCGCGACGACGAAGGCAATCCGATGCCGCCGGTGACCATCACCAGCTACGAGCATGCCAAGGCACACCCGTCGGTGAAGAAAGTGCTGAAGTACGGCGTGGGCTGGAAGTTCGACACGCTCGAAGAACTGGCCGAACACCACGGCATACCGTTTGCGGAACTCAAGAAGCAGGTCGACCAGTACAACACCTACGTCAAGAACGGTGTGGACGAGCAGTTCGGCAAGTCGATGGAGAAGGCGAAAGGCAAATTCATCGAGGCGCCGTTCGTTACGGTCCGCAACTGGCCCAAGGTTCATTATTGCCACGGTGGCGCTCAGATCGACGTACAGGCCAGGGTCCTTGATTCCTCCACCTGGAAACCCATCCCGGGGCTCTTCGCTGCCGGCGAGGTCTCCGGCGGCACGCATGGTCAAAGCCGCTTGGGAAGTTGCTCGATACCCGACTGCATGGTCATGGGCATGACTGCAGCTGAAACCATGATGAGCGCTTAGGAGGCGGGGACAATGATGATGAAAAAACTTGGCAAACTCGTATTTCTTTCCGTAACGGTCGCATTCGTCGCCGGCGCCGGCCTTGCTGATTCCACCCTCGAACAATTCGACAAGATCAAGGGGCGCAGCTACCACGCGAGCTTCTATGACGGAGAGTCTTGCGACGTCTGTCACGAGACCAATCGCGCCACCAGCCTCCCTGCGGATGACGCGTGCCAGTCATGCCACGACCTGGACAGCCTGGTCGAGGCGACCGCGCGACCGGCCGGCGAAGAGGGCCAGAACCCGCATGACAACCTGCATTACGGCCGGGATGTTCCGTGCATGGAGTGTCATGGGGAACACCAGGCCAGGCAACATATGTGTGCCGACTGCCACTCCTTCGAGTATCCGAACTTCAAGGAGTGACCCGGACAGGGTGGGCGCCGGCGGGCGCCCACCCACCTTCACCAGCGCCATCCGCCATGTTCAGTCCGCCCGAGACTCAACCGACAAGTCGCGGTCACGGCGCAGTCGGCGCATCACCTCCGGTTCCACGAACCAGAAGGTGTAAGCGTCTTCACTGATGCTTTGCAGGAAGCGATCCAGGGCCTCGGTATCCACGTTGTGCCGCAGGGCGATCGCCACCGCTTCACGGGCGTTGGCGGGGGAGAAGTTGTGCGCGGCGCGAACGCTCCGGACCTCGGCCAGCAGGGATTCCTCATCGGTAAAGGGAAGCGCCGGTGCGTCGGCATCCCAGTCGGCGACGAACAGGGCCCGGATGCCAGGCGGGAGTAGTCCGGCGAACTTGAGCGCATCGCGGACCGCCAGGCGACGCCGAAACGCCTGTAATACGCCGACCACCATGTTCCAGGCCATGTGCGTGGTCTGCAGGTCCGCCGCGTCGCGGGCGTCCAGCATGAATTCCTCGAACTGTTTCGAGGCATGGTAGTACTCTGCCGGCACGGGCATCTTGGGTTCCTCTACTCTCCACGCGTTTCGACCGTAAAATACTGGCTCCGGCACGGCCAGGCAAAAGGCCTCGGTGACCTGGCCGGCAGGCTCGCCCCATGAGCCCGGCCCCCCGGATACTGGCCCCGTCACCGGGACGTGACGGGCCGCGAGCCTGGGCCATGGATGGCATCCCTCGGACAAGGACGGTGACTTGAACCACGCACTCGACCACACCACCCTCAAAACCCGCCAACGCGCCATCCGCCACACTTTCCCCGAGTCCCTCGGCCTGCGCGTGCATCGCGCGCTGAGCTGGCTGCACCGGGCCGAGCAGGAGTCGGACGATCATGACGCGCGGTTCATCTTCTTGTGGATCGCGTTCAACGCGGCTTACGCGCAGGAGTTCCCGCAGCGGCGCGACTTTTCCGAGACGCGGCTGTTGTTGAAGTTTCTCGATCGGCTGATCGATGCGGACCGGGAGAACCTGCTCTATGAACTGGTGTGGAAGCGCTATCCGTCGTCCATCCGGCTGCTGATCGACAACCGCTTCGTCTACCAGCCGTACTGGGATCATGTGAACGGTTACCTCGGCGAGGCGGAGTGGCAGCGGCGCTTCGATCGCAGCCGGGCGTCCGCGCGCCGGGCACTGGGCGAGGGGCGCACGAAGAAGCTGTTCGCCGCGACTTTCGAGCGGCTCTACGTGCTGCGCAACCAGGTGCTGCACGGCGGGGCGACGTGGGACAGCAGCATCAACCGCGACCAGATCCGCGACGGCGCCAACATCCTCGGCGACGTGGTGCCGATCGTGATCCACCTGATGATGGAGAACGCGCAGGGGGTCTGGGGGGAGGCTTGTTATCCGGTGGTGGAGTAGCCGGGCGCGCCGGGCTCGGCGTCAGCCGCACACGAGGTTGGCGAAGACGACCGCCAGTACGCCCGCGAGCAAGGCCATCCCGCTGTTGCGGGCCCGGGACAGTGCGTCAGTGGACGTCCCGGGGGTTCGCCGGGCGACAGCCCAACGGTGCATGCGTGGTGAGAAATAATCCATAGCCGCAGTCTGGGCGCGCCGAAGCGTTGCGTCTGTCTGCCAGCGAACGTGCGCCAGCGAACCGACCTCGTTAGCGGCCCGACCGGCCTTGCGGGCGCGTGCGGACGCGGTGTCGGTCGTCTACCTTTCAGGTACGAGGATGCCGAAATACACAACGGGGCGTACCTATGAAGACATTGATTTCCATGGTCGTGGGCGCCTGGTGCCTGCTGGCCGGCAGCGTCGTGTGGGCGCAGACGGAACACATGATGGAGGGCGGCCGGCACACGGGCTGGTTCGGCGGCTACGGTTTCTGGGGCGCGGTGCTGCTGGGCGTCCTGCTGGCGGCCGTCATTTTTTTACTCATGGATCGCAGGAAAAAGTGACCGTCCTGTCGTTACCAGATCGTGCGCACGTGCTTGTAGCTGCGGATCTGCTGGTCTGACGTCACCAGCGCCACATTGAGATGTCGCGCCAGGGCGACGATCATGCGATCGGCCGGATCGCTGTGGAACGCGCCAGGTAACCGTGTCGATTGCAGCAGCAAGTCGCTGTCCAGCGGCACGAATCGAAGTCCTTCGGTTGCAGCGGCGACATCCAGCCAGTCCGCCACGTCCATCGTCAGCGCCAGTCGCTCCTTCTGCACCAGCATGGCGATTTCCCACGCGGAAATGGCGGACACCAGGATTGAGCCGTGTTCACCTGTTTGCTCACGACGGATAGCGTTTCGCGCGCGGGATGAGAGCGAGGAATCTCCGTTGAGCCACCAGAGCAGGACGTGAGTATCCAGGACGATCATTTCGCCGCCGACCACTCGTCCGCCGCCACCGGCCGGGTCGGGTCCTCGAACTCCAGGATGCTGCCGCGGAGGCGCTCCAGCGGTGAGCGCTCATCCGCCCGGTAGCGCCGTATCTCGATCTTCGGTTGGCCATTGTCGGTGACGATCACGGCGTCTCCCGACGCTTCTACAGCGCGGAAATACTCCAGGGCCTTCGCCTTGAACTCGGACTTCGAAACACGTTTCTCGCGCATGGTGTCGCCATAGTCATGAGGGATAGTCATTACCATAGCGGGCACCAGTGACTACAGCAAGTGGTACAAAATAGGCGGATCGCTGCATAAAGCAGGCTCAAGGACACCGATGAACCCACAGTTCCAACAAGCGCTCGGCGTCCGCCGCCTGACCCTGGGGCATCCCGTGCGCTGGCTGCGGGCCGGCTGGGCCGACTTCCTGTGCACCTGGCCGGTCGGCCTCGCGCATGGCGCGGCGGTGGTGTCGTTCGCGCTGCTCGTGCTGCTCGTCGCGGGCAATGATTTCTGGTTGCTGGCCGGGGCGTTCAGCGGCTTCCTGCTGGTGGCGCCGGTGATCGCGGTCGGTCTTTATGCCATCAGCCGCGAGCTCGAGGCGGGGCGGCCGGGCGGCTTTCGTACCGTGTACGACGCCTGGATGAGCTGGCGCGGGCGGCCGCGGCACGACTGGCGGCTGGTGATCTTCGGTTGCCTGCTGGCGCTGGCGGGCACCGGCTGGGTGATGACCTCCGCGGCGCTGATCACGGCGCTGTCGCCCGAGCCGATCAACAGCCCGGTGGACTTCCTGCGGCATGTCGTCGCCTCGCGGGAGCATTACCTGTTCGAGCTGTGGATGATGCTCGGCGGGGTGCTGGCCGCGCCGGTGTTCGCGTCGAGCGTGATCACCTTGCCGTTGCTGCTGGATCGCCAGGTCACGGTGCTGGAGGCGGTGACGGCGAGCTGGCTGGTGGTGATCAGGAACCCGGCGGTCATGGCGCTGTGGGCCGGGATGCTGGCCGGGCTGTCGGTGGCCGGGCTGGCGGTGGCGCTGGTCGGGAGCCTGGTGGTGGTGCCGTTGTTGGGGCACGCCAGCTGGCATGCCTATACGGACGCGGTGGATGCGGGCGCGCTGCCGGAGCGGGTGCGGGGTGCGCCGTGAACGCGGCCGAGTTGTTCGGCTTCACGGAGCAGCAGATCTCCTGGTTCGGCCTGACCTTCGGGCTGACCGCGTTCATGCTCTACATGCTGTTCATCATCGGCCAGATCGCCTACCAGTCGAAGGCCGGGCTGTTCGGCACCTTCGTGCTGTTCCTGGTGCTGGCGCTCGGCATGCTGGGCTTCGCGGTGAAGCTGTTGATCCAGTGGTTGCTGGATATTTGATAGGGGTGCTTTCCCGGGTTAATTGGCCGGATATCTGGTCTCCGCCTGCCCAAGGTTCCAGTATATAAAGACAGGATGCATCGTTGACGAGGCAATGCAATTGCATTACCTTTTCTTCCTGTCATCCAGCTTGTCCGGAGCCGATCATGGCAACCCAATTCGAAGCAGAGTCCACGCTGACAGACCGTTACCAGACGACGGTGCCGGAACTCGTTCGCCGCGCATTGAAGCTCGGAAAGCGCGACAAGATTCACTACACGGTCCGATCGGGCGGCGAGGTGGTTCTAAGTCGGGCATCGCAGGCTGATGAAGACGATCCGGTGCTGGGGAAGTTCCTCGATTTCCTGGCGCACGACATGGCTGAAAATCCCGACCGTGTCGGGGTGGTGGATGCAGGCCTGGTCGCGCGTATCGAGGCACTGGTGGGCGGCGTTGAAATAGATCTCGATGCAGAACTGCAGGAAGAGAATGAGTGAGCAAGCCGCGTGCGGCCGGCGTGGCCGTCAACGGCTGGGCGCTTTTCGCGCATCCGCTGTTTCTTGACCAGCTGGAGTCTCTCGCGCGCGAAGTAGACGATCTTAGGCATAGGGATCCGACAGGCTATACCCGGAGGAACGCCGCCAAACGACTTGCGGCGATTGCCCGTCTGGCGTTCGAGATCATTCCCCAGGATCCCTCGCGGTCCGAATACCGTCAGGGCCAGGCGCTGGGCGCCGAGCACAAGCACTGGTTCCGCGCGAAGTTCTACCAGCAATATCGCCTATTCTTTCGTTACCAGGCCAAGGCCAGGGTGATCGTCTATGCATGGGTCAACGACGAAGGCACACGACGCGCATGCGGTAGCGCCGACGACGCATACCGGGTGTTCCGCAAGATGCTGCAGGGCGGGAACCCGCCAGATAACTGGGACCAGCTACTTCTTCAAGCGAAGGCGCAAGCCCACAGGATGCGACGCCTCGCGCCGCGATAGACTGGACAGAAATCTCATGACTGAAATTTTCAGGTGAATCCGAACATGTCTCGCACCCCCATCACCCAGGCCCTCGGCCTCGTCTTCTGGCTCGTCCTTGCGTACATCACGGCCGCGATCGGCGCCATCGCCTCGGTCAACGCGCCGGAGTTCTATGGCCAGCTGGTCCAGCCGACCTGGGGTCCGCCGGCGTGGGTGTTCGGCCCGGTCTGGACCACGCTGTTCACGATGATGGGTGTGGCTGCGTGGCTGGTCTGGCGCGCGGCGCCGCTGGAGGCGACGCGCGGGACGCTCGTGCTGTTCGTCGTGCACCTGGCGGTCAATGCGCTGTGGAGCTGGCTGTTCTTCGCCTGGAATCTCGGCGGCTGGGCTTTCGCCGAGGTGCTCGTGCTGTGGGCGCTGATCCTCGCGACGATCGTCGCGTTCTGGCGCTTCAGCCGGATCGCCGGGTTGCTGCTGGTGCCCTACCTTGCGTGGGTGAGCTTTGCCGCTGTGCTGAACTTCTGGTTGTGGCGGGAGAATCCGGGGCTGCTGGGTTAGCGGGACGGACGGGTCGACCCCCGGCCGCAACTCGGCCTTGACTATATTTCCAGAAATATAGAAACTCTCCATCGCCAGCCACCATCAGGGGTCCGCGATGCTGCTACATGAACTCGACGTGTCGCCGGACCTGCCGCTGACATCAGGCACGGCGCTGTTTCTCGAGCGGGCGCAACTCGATCGGCTGGTGGAGACGACGCTGTCCATCGGCCGGGTGCTGGCGGAGTTCAGCGGCGCCACGCCCGAGGTCCACGCCGCGGGACTGTTCAACAGCTTCGATTACCATCTCGCCGCCGACGGTCCCCGGCTGATCGAGATCAACACCAACGCCGGCGGCGCCTTCCTGCAACAGGCGATTCTCGAGGACGCGCGCGGCGTGGTCACGCGGCTTTGCGGCTCGATCGAGCGGCGCGAGGTGGCGCCGCCGGCCAGTATGATGCTGGCGACGTGGGCGGCGCTGCGCCCGGGCCGGATGCTGTCGAGCGTCGCGGTGGTGGACGAGGCGCCCGAGTTGCAGCCCTTGTACCGGGACATGCAAGGCGCGGTCGACGCGCTGCGCGCCATGGGGATCGACGCGCGGGTGAGCGATATCCAGTCGCTGCGCATCGAAGGCGCGCGCCTGGTGGACGGCCAGGGCCCGATCGATTTCGTCTATAACCGCGCCACGGACTTCCTCCTGGCGGATCCCTGTTCCACGACACTGCGCGAAGCCTGGCAGGCGGGCCTGGCAGTGGTGGCGCCCAACCCCGACGTCTACCGGGCCTATGCCGACAAGCGCCTGTTGCTGCGCCTCGCGGCGGAGCGTTGCAATTCACGGCCGGGGCTGGAGGCTGTCCTGCCCACGGTCGAGGTGACGGCGGGGGCGGCGCCCGAGCTGTGGCGGGAGCGCAAGTCGCTGGTGTTCAAGCCCTTCAACGGTTTTGCGTCGCGCGGCGTCGTGCTGGGCGCAAAGATCAGCCGCCGGCGCTTCGATTCCCTGGTCGACGCGGGCTTCATCGCGCAATCCTATGTGCCGCCCATCACGCGCATGGCCGGGCAGGGGGAGGCGACGACGCGCTTCAAGGCCGACATTCGCGTGTGGACGCACGGTTTCACCCCCTGGTATGCCGCCGCGAGACGTTACCGCGGGCAGGTCTCCGGGATGCGCCAGCCGGGAGAGGGCTTCGCCCCGATCATCTGGCTCGCGCCGGGTTCGCAGGGAGTGAGCTGCAGTGCCTGATGATGACGCGCAGTACCACGCGCTGATCGCGCGACGCCTCGAGGCGCTCGGACAGCCCACCCGCCTGGCGATTTTCCGCCGGCTCGTGCGGGCCGGTCCCGACGGCCGCACCGTGGGGGAGCTGCAGGCGGCGCTCGACGTGCCCGCCTCGACGCTGTCCTTTCATCTCAAGCGCCTCATCGAAGTGGGGCTCGTCTACCAGGAACGCAGCGGCGCCACCCTGTACTGCCTGTGCAATCACGCGGTGATGCAGGCCACGGTTGCGTTCATGTTGCGCGAGTGCTGCACCGAAGCCGTGGGTTACAAGGGGCAACCACGCGGTGGACCGCTGGCGTGAGCGCGCGGTCGAAGGCATTCCTTCAAGCGGAGCGCTTCTTCTTGATCGTGGACGGCCACAACGTGCTGTACGCGCTGCGGGGGGTGTTCGTCGAGCACTGGGTGGACGGCCGGCCGCGCTCGGAGGCGCGCGAGGCCCTCGCCACGCGCCTGTCGGCCGCCTTCGATCGGCCCGGCGCAGCGGTGCGGCTATACTTCGACGGGAGCGAGGCGAGTACCGAGCGTCGCTCGGACACGTTGGAAGTGATCTACTCCGGCGGCGTCGGGGAGGGTCGCGCGGACCAGGCGATTCTCGACGACATCAAGCGCGAGTCGCGGGCCGGGATCTTGGATCCGCTGGGGCTGGTGACGAGCGACCTGAAGCTGGCGCGCCTGGCCGAGCGGCGCGGCGTCACGATCATCGCGCCGGAAGACGTCTTGCCGTGGTTGTCGGCCGCGGCCGCAACCGAGGAGGGCATTCCGCCATGAGCGACATGGACGAGCTGCAGGAAACTTTCGCGTACTTCGATGACGACGGCAACGGGCGCATCGACCGCCTCGAGTTCAAGCGGCTCATGGAGGCGCTCGGTGGCGACATGCCGGATGACGAGATGGAGGTCGGTTTCGACTTCATCGATTCGGACGATGACGGCGCCATCGAGTTCAACGAGTTCGCCACGTGGTGGATGAAACGCTGACGTTGCGCCCGCTAGAACAGTCGCATCATCACGAACAGGCCGAGCATCGCGATCCCCAGCGCCATCTTGGCGGCGATCCCGAGCAGCATTCCGACCGTGGCGCCCCAGCCGGCGCGACTCGCCGTCGGCAGGTCGCGCCGCAGCGACAGCTCGCCGAGCAGCGCGCCGATGAAGGGGCCGAGCAAGAGTCCCGGCAGGCCGAAGAAGATGCCCACGATGCCGCCGAGCGCGGCGCCGAGCATGGCGCGGCCCGAGGCGCCGTAACGGCGCGCGCCGAAAGCCCCGGCGACCGAATCCAGGATCATCGCGAGCGCCGCCATGACGCCGAGGGCGATCACTGTGCCGGCGCCCACGTGGGCGAAACCTTCCGCCCAGGCCGCCATCCACAGGCCGGCGAACAGGAGCAACGGGCCCGGGAGGGCCGGCGACACCATCCCCACCAGGCCGGCGATGACCAGGAGCCCGGCGAGGACCAGGAGCAGTGCGGTCACGGGCGTCGCCGCCGGCTGCTAGCTGAATTGCACCTGGGTGCGCAGCTCGTCCAGCGACAGGCTCGGTTCGGCCAGCCCGGCTTCATCCGGCCCGCCGCCGATCACCAGGCCCCGGCCCGCGACGGGCGGCAGGCTGCCGAGCTTGAAGCGCCCCGGCTGCGGCTGTTTGCGAATGAAGCATTCTTCGTCGAAGAACAGCCGGTCGTGGTCGTTGATCTCGTCCGACTCGATGGTGTCGTAGCCGATGGCGGCACGCACCCCGGCCAGCGAGCCGTCGAATTCGATGCTGGCGATGGTCTGTTCGTAGGCGTCGATCAGGAAGGCTTTCATCTGGAATCCCCGGCGCGGTGGCGACACCGGTCATGCTACGCCAAATGACACTCACCGTCCCGGGTATTTGCTCACCACCATGGCGGCCAGTTCGGGCTTTCGGGCGTCGGCGCCGAGATCCCATGTGCGGTAATTGTAGATATCGTCGGCGATCTCGCAGATAACTGCGCGCAATTCCAGCGGGGCCAGCCAGTCCGCGGGAATCGCGGCCATGCCGTAACGGGCGCCGGCGAGATTGCCCGCGACCGCGCCCGTGGCCTGTGAATTGCCGTCGTGGTTCACCGCCAGCAGGATGACCTCGGCGAACGACTTGCCGGCCAGCACGCAATAGATCGCGATGGCCAGCACCTCTTCGGCCGCCTGCCCGCCGCCCAGTTCCTCCAGCGCGCGCGCATGAGGCAGTTCGCTGCCCGCGAGGATCTCGGCCTGTTCGATGGCGTGGAGGGTTTCGGTGTGGCGCGGGTAGCGTTCCACCAGCCGACGCGTTTCGGCCAGTGCCTCGCCGGGGGGCCGCCCGTCGGCAAGCAGAAGCACGAGCGCCGCGAGTGCGCCGGCGGCGAGCTGGCCCGTCGGATGGCCGTGGGTCAGCGCGGCGAGATCGACGCCGAGCTGGAACGCATGTTGCGGGGTCTGCCGGACGCGCGGCAACCACATGAACAGGCCGATCGGGGCGTTGCGGACGAGGGCGCAGGGGCCCTTGCTGTTATTGGGGGCGGTGAGGTCCGGGGGCAGCCCATGCGTGCCGCGGGGTCCGTGTTCATCGGGCGAGTCATCGAGCATGCCGGGTCTCATTTCCTCGAGCGCGGCGAGACAGGTGCTGCCCGGACTGCGCCGGCTGTGCAGCGCGGCCTGCTGGATCAGCCAGCCATCTCCGGCTGGGAGCTGCGCGGCCCCGGCCGAATGTCTCGCGGTTGTCTCGCGCTGGGTATGGAGCCAGCGAAGGTACGCCCGCAGGGTGACCTCCGGTACGCTGGCATGGCCCTCGAGGCAGCCGCGGACCCAGGCGCGCAACAGGCCCTCGGCAGTGAACAGCGACATCTGCGTGGCAGCCGTGATCCGCCCGCGACCGCCATGGGCTTCGGCGTAGCGGGTGATGCCACTCGGGCCGAAGCGCTCGAGGATCCCGGCGCGGCTCATGTTCTCGACAGGCGCGCCCAGCGCATCTCCCGTCGCGCCGCCCAGCAGGCAGCCGCGAAATCGGTCTCTGTAGATGGTCATGCGCTTCGTTTTTCAACCTCGTGCCGGCGTCGTCGCGAATCGTGGCGTGCACCAGTCTCGCTGCTGCCTGGCTCATGGCGTGAGCCCCCGCCGGGCAGGTCATGGAAGAGCAAAAATTTTATGTCTTCGCGCTATATGGTCCAGATCAACCATATTAGGGACCATGGTGTGCCGCCCCGCAATCGGTACGCACCGCAGTATCGTCCCCTGCAGACGGCCAGCCAGGGTCGCTCGGGGCCGGTATCATGTCCCCACCATGTTCAATTTCGACACGACCTATCTCGACCTCCCGGACCGTTGCTATGCGCGACTGGAACCGACCCCTGTCGCCCGGCCCGAGCTCATCGCGTTCAACCTGGATCTTGCCCGCGAGCTGGGGGTGGATCCCGATGACTGGTCGGCCGATGCGCTGGCGACCATGTTCTCGGGCAACGCCATGCCTGCGGGCGCGACGCCCCTCGCGATGGCGTATGCCGGGCACCAGTTCGGCAGCTTCGTGCCCCAGCTGGGCGACGGCCGCGCGCTGCTGCTGGGAGAAGTCGTCGATCGTGCCGGCCGGCGGCGCGACATCCAGTTGAAGGGCGCCGGCATCACGCCGTTCTCGCGTGGCGGGGACGGGCGCGCGGCGCTCGGGCCGGTGTTGCGCGAATACCTGCTCAGCGAAGCGATGCATGCGCTGGGCATTCCCACCACCCGCGCGCTGGCGGCGGTCCTGACGGGGGAACCGGTGATGCGCGACACGGCGTTGCCCGGCGCGGTGCTGACCCGCGTGGCGGCGAGCCATGTGCGCGTGGGCACCTTCCAGTATTTCGCTGCGCGGCGCGACACCGAGGCGTTGCAACGTCTCGCGGATCACGTCATCGCGCGGCATTACCCGGCGGCGGCGCGGGCCGAGGCGCCGAGCGTGGCGCTGGTCGAGGCGGTGGTCGATGCGCAGGCCCGGCTCGTCGCGCGCTGGCTCGAGGTCGGCTTCATTCACGGCGTCATGAACACGGACAACATGTCCGTCGCGGGCGAGACGATCGACTACGGGCCCTGCGCGTTCATGGACGCCTATGCGCCGGGCACGGTGTTCAGTTCGATCGATCGGCGTGGTCGCTATGCGTACATGAACCAGCCGCCGATCGCGGCGTGGAACCTGGCGCGTTTCGCGGAGACGCTGTTGCCGCTCGTCGACGCCGATCCCGAGGCCGCGGTCGCGCGGCTCACCGAGGTCGTGTCCGGCTTCGCGGGGCGTTTCGAGCACCATTGGCTGGCGGGGATGCGCGCGAAGCTGGGGCTCGGGACGGGGCGGGCGGAGGATGCGGCGCTCGTGCAGGGGTTTCTCGACCTGCTGCAGGCGGCCGCGGCGGATTACACGCTGTCTTTTCGTGCGCTGTGCGATGCGGTGGAAGAGCCGGCGGCGGCCACGGAGGGCGAGTTGCACCGGTTGTTGGGAGACACGCCGGGTTATGCGGACTGGCTGGAGCAGTGGCGGGCGCGCCTCGACGGGGAGCCGCGCTCGGGGCGGGGGCGGGCGACCGCGATGCGGGCGGTCAATCCGCTGTTCATTCCGCGCAACCACCTGGTCGAGGGCGCGCTGGCCGCCGCGCTCGAGCGGTCGGATTTCGCGCCCTTCGAGCGACTGTTGACGGTGCTGGGGCGGCCCTTCGACGCGCAGCCTGACGCCGCCGACCTCGCGGCCGCGCCGCCGCCTTCGGATACGCCTTACCGGACCTTCTGCGGCACCTGATCCCGGCGTCCCGGCTGGCGCGCGGGGCTGTGCCATACTTTTATCATGGACGGCTTCGAGCTTTTTTACCGGCTCGGCGCGGCGCTCGCGCTGGGCTTGCTGGTCGGCCTGGAGCGCGGCTGGCATGACCGCGACCGGGAAGAAGGCCAGCGGGTCGCGGGCATTCGCACCTTCGCCCTGCTCGGCCTGCTCGGCGGCGTGGCGGGCTTGTTGTCCGAGCCCCCGCAGCACGTACTGCTTGCGACGAGCTTTGCTGCGTTGGCCGCGGTGATGATCGCAGCGCATGTCTTGAGCCAGCGTGCCGTGCCTGATGTCGGTATCACCGGCGTGATCGCCGCGTTGCTGACCTTCTCGTTCGGCGCCATGGCGGTGCTCGACCTGACGGCCCTGGCGCTGGCCGGGGCCGTGGTGACGGCGGCGCTGCTCGGGATCAAGCCGATGCTGCATCGCCGGGTAGAGCGCATGCAGGAGAAGGAGCTGTTCGCCACGCTCAAGCTGCTGCTGATTTCGGTCGTGGTGCTGCCGTTGTTGCCGGACCAGGGCTATGGACCGTGGGAGGCGCTCAACCCGTATCGCATCTGGTGGATGGTGGTGTTGATCGCGGCTATCTCGTACACCGGCTATTTCGCGATGAAGCTGTTCGGCGAACGCAAGGGGATCATGGCGACGGCTGCTTTCGCCGGGCTGGCCTCTTCGACGGCTTTGACGGTCAACTTCTCCCGCCTCGCGCGCAACAAGGCGAGCTCACAGGACCTGCTGGCGGCGGGGATCCTGGTGGCCGGGGCGACCGTGTTTCCGCGCATCCTCATCGTCACGGGCATTTTCAATCGCGAGCTGGCGTTCGGCCTGCTGTGGCCGATCCTCGTCGTGACGGTCGTGAATTACGGGGCGGCTTACGTGTTCTGGCATCGTGACCGACAGGGGAAGACCGGCGACGGCATCGAGATTCCCAACCCCTTCGAGCTGCGTCCCGCGCTCGTCTTCGCGGTGTTGCTGGCCATCATCATGCTGCTGTCGCGGGCGCTGTCCGAGCAGTTCGGCGACGCCGGGATCTACCTGCTGGCCGCGGTCTCCGGGCTGGCCGACGTGGACGCGATCACGCTGTCCATCGCCTCGATGACCGCCGACACATTGAGCGTGGCGGCGGGCACGCTGGGCGTGTTGATCGCCGCCTTCGTCAACACGCTCGTCAAGGTGTTCCTGGCGCTCGGCATCGGGGGCCGTGCCCTCGGCCTCCGCGTCGGCCTCGCCACCGCGGCGGTGCTGCCCGCCGGCCTGGCCGCCTGGGCGCTGACCGCCTGACGCGGGTCGGACCGCGCCAAGGGGTTGTTCCTTAACGAATAAACGCTGAAAAACGCCCCGGAAAGCGCCTTAGAACGCGAAAAAAGCGGGAAAATCGCTCGCTAAGGAGATGCGGCAGGTCCCTGACGGCTTTTAAATGCATCAGCGCTAATGTAGCCTGAGTCGATTAGAAGGAATCTATACCCGAAGCTCCGATGTTCGAGGATCCGTGATGAAGAAGCACGCAACGCATCGATTCCCTTGGGCCGCCTCCCCGGAGCCGGATCACTCCCGCCGACAGTTCCTGCGCAATGCCGGCATGGGCATCACCGGCGCCGGCTTGCTCGGTTCGGGCCTGTTACTCGGCGGAGAAGCCGCGGCAGTGCGAACGTCGGCACATGTCGTCATCGTCGGCGCCGGGGCGGCCGGCCTGGCACTCGCGAATCGCCTGTCGCGCAGCCTCGAGGGCGCCCGCCTCACGATCATCGATCCGCGCGAGCGCCATGTATACCAGCCGGGGCTGACGCTCGTGGCAACGGGTATCTGGAACAGCCCCAAGGTCATCGACCGCAACAGCGACTACATGCCGCGGGGCGTGAACTGGGTGAAGGCGCAAGTCATCGAGTATGACCCCGATGCCAACGCGGTGGTCACGGATGCGGGCGAGCGAATCGCCTACGATTACTTGCTGATCGCCACCGGCCTGCAGCTCGATTTCGCCGCCATCGAGGGCATGTCCACCGAGCTGATCGGCCGGGAGGGCATCGGGTGCGTCTACGACAACCCGGAACACGCTACCCGCACCTGGTCGATGATCGAGTCACTGGTGAACGATGGCGGGGTCGGCCTGTTCACGCGCGGCCCGGGCGGCATCAAGTGCGCCGGCGCGCCGCTCAAGGTCACGATGCTCACAGAAGATCTCCTGCGGCGCAGCGGGCGGCGCGATGCCGTACAGATGATCTACAACTCGCCCAGCGCCGGGCTGTTTTCGCAGCCGGACATCAACGAATTCCTGAAGCGGCATTTTCCAGAGCGCGATGTCGCGCTGAACTGGCACCACCGCCTGACAGGCATCGAGCCGGAAGCACGTCGAGCGACATTCGCCACGCCCGAGGGCGACGTGCGACTCGACTACGATTTCATCCATGTCGTGCCACCGATGCGCGCACCCGATCCTCTTTTCCACAGCTCGCTCGCCTGGCAGTCAGGGCCTTTCGCCGACGATGGCCGTTGGCTCGAGGTGGACCGTCACACGATGCGCCACCCTCGCTACCCGAACGTGTTCGGCGCAGGCGACTGTGTCGGAACGCCGATCGGCAAGACCGCCGCCAGCGTCAAGGCCCAGGTCCCGGTCGTGGCGCACAATCTCGCCCAGGTCATCCAGGGGCGTGAGGAAGACGCACGCTACGACGGCTATACCTCGTGTCCGCTGATCACGGAGAAGGGCAAGGCGATCCTCGTCGAATTCGATTACGAGTTGAAGATGGTCCCGTCGTTTCCCTTCATCGATCCGCTGCGGGAGCACTGGGCGCCATGGGTCATGAAAGACCGGATGCTGCACGGCGCTTACAACGCCATGCTGCGCGGCCGCGTCTGAAGCCGGGGGGGAACAGGTTATGGCTTTTTCGATAATGGGCATCCTCGCCGTGTTGCTCGAGGTGTTTCGGCCCGTGCTGCCGCTGCTGGTCCTGCTGCTGGTCGTGGATGCGGCCTTGCTGGCGCTCGTGATCCGGCGTCGCGAGCACATGCAATTCGCAGCTTCGCGTCGTGCCGCGCTCGTGGTCGGCGTGGCTGCTTTCGTGTTTTCCCTGCTGGCCCTGCCGTTGCTCACCGGCGCGAGCCATGGCTCGCTCAGCGGCGCACTCGACTGGCTGGCCCTCTTCGGCGCGTCGATCGGCGTGGGCATCGCCGCTGCACTGCTCGCCTGGCCCCTTTTGCAGCTCGCGCTGGGGTCGGACCGCAGGAAGCCCATGATTCCCATCGAATAACCGCCGAGAAAGGCCCCAAAAAAGGCCTTAGATCGCGAAAATCACCCGGAAAAATGGCGGCTAACGTGCGGGTTGCCGGCCACGTAGAAGCGCAGCGGCCGCTCGGCCCAGTCCCCCGCGTAGTCCACACCGATTCGCGGCGCCACCACGATACGCGTCGGGGGAACCCGGCTGCCGCGCTCGAGAAACAGCGTTTCCCCGTCAACCAAGTCCGCACCATCGAGCGCACGATCGACCCCGAGCGCCTGGGCGAGCTTCGCGGGCCCCGAGCATAGCGCCGTGTCCGGCAATACCACCGCCCGCCCAGCGGCCCGCCGCCGCCGCATCTGCTCCAGCCCCTCGAGCGGCTCGAGCGCCCGCAGCAGCACGGCGCTCGGCTGCCCCGGTCCCTCGGCCACGATATTCATGCAGTAATGCATGCCATAGACGAAGTACACGTAGGCATGACCCGCCGGCCCCCACATCGCCTCATTGCGCGCCGTGCGCCGCCCGCCGTAACTGTGTGCGGCGCGATCCGCCACGCCCAGGTACGCCTCGGTCTCGACGATCCGCCCCGCGAGGCGCGCCCCGTCCGCATCCACGCGCACCAGCACCTGCCCGAGCAAGGCGCGGGCGAGGGCGACGGGGTCGCGCTGGCAGAACTTGTGGCTCAGCCGGGTCACGGCGTTATGCTAAACCGGTCCCGGGCAAAAGGTTTCCCCATGGCTTCGCTCGTCCGTCTCCTGTTTCTCTGCGCCTCGCTAACCGCCACCGCCGCGCAAGCGACCGCACCCCAATTCGAGGCCACGGCCTTCGGGGCCTACCGGGTCGGCGGCGAGTTCGACATCGACGACGCACCGGCGGGCGTGCCGGAGAGCGCGGAACTCGAGGACGGCGGCGGCTGGGGCATCGGCCTCGCGCTCTATCGCGACCCCGAGGCGTACTACGAACTGCTCTATTCCCGGCAGGAGACCGGCATCGACCGGAACACGCCGGTGGTCGGATCACTCCAGGTCACCACCGAGTACTACCAGCTCGGCGGCACGCTGCTTTTCGATCCGCAGCCCGCGTTCAGCACCTGGCTGTCACTCACGGTCGGGTTGACGCGCTTCAGCGCGGACGGCTTCAGCGCCGAGAGCGACTTCTCCGCCAGTCTCGGCACCGGCCTGCGCGTGCCGCTCAGCGAACGCATCGCCGTGACGCTGGGCGTGCGCGGCTACCTGACTTTCGTCGATGCGGACACCCGCTATTTCTGCAGCAGCATCGACGGCCAGGGCGCCTGCCTGCTGAACGCGACCGGCACCACCATGTTCCAGGCCGAGGCGAACGCCGGGATCGCCGTACGTTTCTAGCGCATCACGCAGCCTTCGACGCGGCAGGTTAAACTGCCGAAAACCCCAGGAGCCTCGCCCCATGAACACATCGACACGCGGCCTGCTCGCCGGCGTCCTGCTTCTTCTCGCAGCCGCTCCGGCGCTGGCCGACGACAAGTACCCGGAGACCATCGAGCTGTTCAAGAACGCCGGCGAGAGCGCCAGCTTTTTCGGCAACAGCTACGGCTATGCGGTGTTCCCGACCATCGCCAAGGCGGGCATCGGCATCGGCGGGGCGCGCGGCAGCGGCCGCGTCTACGCGCAGGGCGAGCACATCGGCAACAGCACGATGACGCAGCTCAGCATCGGTTTCCAGCTCGGCGGCCAGGCCTACAGCCAGATCATCTTCTTCAAGGACCAGCGCGCGCTCGAGGAATTCACCTCGGGGAACTTCGAGTTCGGCGCGCAGGCCGGGGCCGTGGTCATCACCGCCTCCGCATCGGCGGGCGCGGGCAGCACCGGCGCGGGCGCGACCGCCAGCGGCGGCAAGAATGACGCGACCACCGCCGGCGAGTACTACCGCGGGATGGCGACCTTCATCATCGCCAAGGGCGGACTGATGTACGAAGCCTCGGTCTCGGGCCAGAACTTCTCCTACGAGCCGGTCGGCGAGTAGTAACGCCGCTCAGCCGAGGTCGCCGAAGCGCGCCTGCAGCAGCGTCACGCCGGTGAGCGCCGCGGTTTCCGTGCGCAGGATGCGCGGCCCGAGGCGCACCCCGGTGTAGCCGGCGGCCAACGCCGCAGCCCGCTCCTGCGCGTCCAGCCCGCCTTCCGGACCGACCAGCAGGCAGAGCGTGCCCGCCGGGGCCGCCAGCGAGTCCGGCCCCCCGCGGGCCTCCGGGTCTAGCAGCACACCGGTCGCATCCGCATGCGCTCCCAGCGCACCGAGCACCGGCAGCGGGGGAAGGATGTCCGGGAGCACGTTGCGCCCGCTCTGCTCGCAGGCGCTGATGGCGATCGCGCGCCAGTGTTCGATGCGCGCCGGAATACGCCCAGGATCGAGTTTCACGACGGAACGTTCCGTGATCACGGGACGGATCGCGGTCACGCCCAACTCCGTCGCCTTGCGCACCACCCAGTCCATGCGCTCGTGTCGGCAGATGCCCTGCATCAGCACCAGCGCCAGCGCCGATTCGCGATTCACCTCGCGCCGCGCGCCGACGGCCAGCTCCACCGTGCGCCGGGTCGCGGCCAGCACCTCGCTTTCGAACTCCACGCCGCTGCCGTCGAACAACGTGACGGGGGCCCCGACCCGCACGCGCAACACGCGCCCCAGGTGGGCGGCAGCCTCGCCCTCGAGCCGCAGCTGCTGTCCGTTCGCCAGCGGGGCATGCACGAAGACGCGGGGCGTGCGCGACATCACGCCTCCCGCGTCGCGACGTCGATGCCCTCGATCGCCGTCCGCGTCAGCAGCGCGATCTCTTCCTCGTCGATGACATAGGGCGGCATGAAATAGACCACGTGCGCCAGGGGGCGCAGCAACACGCCTTTCTCCAGCGCATGCTGGTAGACCTTCAGGCCGCGCCGCTCCTGCCACGGATAGGGCTCGCGCGTCCGGGCATCCCGCACCATCTCCATGGCAAGGATCATCCCGGCCTGGCGGATCTCCGCCACGTGCGGGTGATCCTCGAGCGCCGCGACGCCCGCGCGCAGGGCCGCGGCGCGCGCCCGATTCTTCTCCAGCACGTCACTCGCGGCGAACAGGTCCAGCGTGGCGAGCGCCGCCGCGCAGGCCAGCGGGTTGCCCGTGTAGCTGTGCGAGTGCAGGAAGGCGCGCAGCGTCGTGTAGTCGTCGTAGAAGGCCGCGTACACGTCCTCGGAGGTGAGCACCGCGGAGAGCGGCAGGAACCCGCCGGTCAGCCCCTTGGACAGGCACATGAAGTCCGGCGAGATGCCGGCCTGCTCGCAGGCGAACATGGTGCCGGTGCGGCCGAAGCCCACCGCGATCTCGTCCGCGATCAGGTGCACCCGGTGGCGGTCGCAGATCGCGCGCAGCTCGACGAGGTAGGCCGGGTCGTACATGCGCATGTGCCCCGCGCATTGCACCAGCGGCTCGACGATCACCGCGCACACCTCGCCGGCGTGCCGCTCCAGCAGCGCCTCGAGCTCCGCGGCACGACGGCGCGCGAAATCCGCCGGCGATTCCCCGGCCTCCCGCAGGTAGGCGTCGGGGGAGGGCGCCAGCAGGCACTCCATCAACAGCGGGCGATAGGTGTCCTTGTAAAGCCCCACGTCGCCCACCGCGAGCGCGCCGAGCGTCTCGCCGTGGTAGCTGTTCTCCAGCGCGACGAAGCGTTGCCGCCCCGGCTCGCCCTGGTTCAGCCAGTAGTGAAAGCTCATCTTCAGCGCCACCTCGACCGCCGAGGAGCCGTTGTCCGCGTAGAACACGCGATCCAGCCCGGCGGGCGTCGCGGCCACGAGGCGCTCGGACAACTCCACCACCGGTTCGTGGGTGAAGCCGGCCAGCATGACGTGCTCGAGCGTCTCGAGCTGGCGGCGCACCGCGTTGCCGATCACCGGGTTGGCGTGACCGAACAGGTTCACCCACCACGAGCTGATCGCATCGAGATAGCGCCGGCCGTTGAAGTCCTCCAGCCACGCGCCCGCCCCCCGGCGGATGGGCACCATCGGCAGCCACTCGTGGTCCTTCATCTGGGTGCAGGGATGCCACACGCAGTCCAGATCGCGCGCCACCATCTCCGCGTTGGGATTACGTTCGTTCATCGACAGGTCCATCACGTCAGTCCATCCCGCGCCGGCTCAACGCCCGGCCCCGCAGAAGCGCTGCACGAGCCCTTCCACCATGTCCACCGCGCGGGCCACCTCGGCGAGATCCACCGATTCGTCCGGCTGGTGTGCGACGGCGATCTCGCCGGGACCGCAGATCACGACTTCCATGTCGAGCTGCTGGAACAGGGGACCCTCGGTGCCGAAATTCACGGCCCCGCAGGCATGCCCCGCGGCGTGCTCGCAGGCCGTCGCCAGTTCGCGTGCCGCGCCCGGCGCCAGCGGGTCCACGCCCTCGAACAGCGCCGTGAACCCGACCTCGAAGCCGCCGCCCGCGAGCGCTGCGCGGACCGCGGCGCGCAGCCCCTCGCGCGCGCTCGCGGTGGTCATGCCCGGCACCAGGCGCAGGTCCACGTCGAGCTCGCAATGGCCGCAGATCCGATTCGGGTTGTCCCCGCCGCGGATGGCGCCGAGGTTGAGCGTCGGTCCCGGCACGGGGAAGCCGAGATCCGGCAATTCGGCGGCGAGCCGCGCGCGAAAGTCCTGCAGCGCCGCGATGGCCGCGATCATGCCCTCGATCGCGTTGCGTCCCGCCGCGGGATCGCTGGCGTGGCCGCTGCGCCCGTCGATCCTGATCCGCTCCATCAGCACGCCCTTGTGCCGGTCGATGGGTCGCAGGCTGGTGGGCTCGCCGACCAGCACCCGTGCGCCGAGCCGCGCGCCTTCGTCCACCAGCGCCCGGGCGCCGCCCATGCCGCTTTCCTCGTCGGCCGTGCCGAGGATCACCAGCGGGCGCGCCAGCTTGCCGAGGTCCACGCGGGCCGCGGCGTGCGCCACGACCGCCAGGAAGGATTTCATGTCCGCGCTGCCGAGGCCGTACAGGCGGCCGTCGCGGCACTCGCCGCCGAAGGGATCGTGGCGCCACAGCGCAGCGTCGAAGGGTACGGTGTCGGTGTGCCCGGCGAGCACCAGGCCATCCTCGCCGCCGCCGCTGCGCGCGACCAGGTTGACCTTGCCCGGCTGGCCGGGCACCGGCTTGATGTCGATGCTGAAACCGAGCGGTTCCAGCCAGTCGGCGAGCCGTTCGCAGACCGTGCCGTTGCCCTGGTCGAGGGCCGGTTGCAGGCTGCTGACCGAAGGCGTCGCCACCAGCGTGCGGATCATGTCTTCCAGCGGGGGGAGGGCGTGCGCCATGCATCGCATGATCCTTGTGCGCCGCGACGGGTGCAAGCCGGCGCGCGGCAGGGCAGACTGTCGGCCATGGCGGCGCGCCGAAAGAGACCGAGTTTCCGCATCGACCCGGCCAGCGGGCTGCTGGCCGCGGCGCGGCATGTGCCTTCCCCCAACCAGGACGCCCGCCCGGAGGGCATGCGACCTGAATTGGTGGTGGTGCACGGCATCAGCCTCCCCCCGGGCGAATACGGCGGGCCGTGGATCGAGCGGCTGTTCACCAACCGCCTCGATCCGGCCGCGCATCCTTATTTCGCCGGACTCGAGGGACTGAAAGTGTCGGCGCACTTGCTGGTGCGGCGCGACGGCGAGCTGGTGCAGTTCGTGCCCTTCCACCGGCGCGCCTGGCATGCGGGCCCGTCCGCGTGGCGCGATCGGCCGCGCTGCAACGATTTCTCCGTCGGCATCGAACTCGAGGGCAGCGACGACGAGCCCTACACCACCGCGCAGTACCGGCGCCTCGCGGTCGCGATCCGCGCGCTGTGTCGCGCCTATCCCGGGCTGTCGCCGCAGCGACTCGCCGCGCACAGCGAGATCGCCCCCGGGCGCAAGACCGATCCGGGCCCGGCCTTCGATTTCGCGCGGCTGGCGCGCTGGATCGAGTCGCGCAGCTATACTCGGGCGCCCGGGAGAGACGCATGAACCTCATCGCACTCATCATCGGCCTGGTGCTGGAACGCGGCCTCTCGCGCCTCCTGCACCTGCGCGAACTGCACTGGCTGGACGACTGGTTCAGGCGCGGCGCGGGCTGGATCCGCGGCGCCCCGGGCGCGGCGGGCACGGTGATCGCGCTGGTCGTGATGCTGCTGCCGGCGGTGCCCGTGGCCTGGATCGCCTGGACCTTCGGCGACGCGCTGGCCGGCCTGGCTTATCTTGCGTTCGCCGCGGCCGTGCTGTTTTTCAGCCTCGGGCCCCAGGACCTGCTGGCGCAGCTCAAGGACTGGCTCGAAGCCCGCGAGCGCGGCGACGAGGCCAGTGCGGAGGCCATCGGGCTCGCGATCCGCGAAACCGACGGCCAGGCCCATTCGGTGCCGACCCGCTGGACGCTGGAAAGCGCGATCTTCGTGCAGGCGAATCACCGCGTGTTCGGCGTCATTTTCTGGTTCATGCTGCTGGGTCCTGCAGGCGCGTGGACCTACCGCGTCACCGACCTGTTCCGCCGCTACATGCGTGCCACCGGCGAGGGCGGGCGCTCCACCGAGCAGGTCGAGATGCTGTTCGGCCTGGTGGCCTGGATCCCGGCGCGCGTGCTCGCGCTGTCCTACGCGGTGGCGGGCAGTTTCGACGATGCATTCGAAGACTGGCGCGCCTATTACCAGCGGACCTCCGCGAGCTTCTTCCGCGCCAGCGAGAACATCGTCTCGGCGGCCGGCGTCGGGGCGATCCGGCGGCGTTGCCCGGAAGGCAGCTCGATCGCCTCGGTGCAGGCCGCCTACGACCTGCTGCGGCGCACGCTGTATATCTGGGTCACGATCATCGCCGTGCTGACGCTGGTCGGCTGGACGGCGTGAGCCGTTCCGGGCGCGCTCCCGTGAAGCCGCGCATCAACGTGGCGCTGGCCTGCATCGCTGCGCTGGGCCTGGCGAGCGCGACGGCCGTGGGCGCGAGGGCGGCAGGAGCGCTGGCCGCGAACACCGCCGCGAACAACGATGCCAATGCGTCTGCGCCGACCGATGCGGCGCCGGCCCAACGCATCGTCACCCTCGCGCCGCATCTCGCGGAACTCGTCTACGCCGCCGGCGCGGGCGCCCGGCTCGCCGGCACGGTCGAGTGGAGCGACTATCCGCCGGCGGCAAAGCGGCTCCCCCGGGTCGGCGACGCTTTCCGGGTGGACCTCGAGTCGCTGGCCGTCCTCGACCCCGACCTGCTGCTGGCCTGGCGGGGCGGCAATCCCGACCATCTGCTGGAGCAGCTCGAGGACCGCGGCTACCGCGTGGTGGCGCTCGCGCCCGAGCGGCTCGACGACATCGCCCTCCATCTCGAAACGATCGGGCGTCTCGCGGGCACCCCGGAACCGGCGGCCGCGGCCGCGGCCCGCTACCGGGACGAACTGGCGGCATTGCGCGCCGCCCAGGCCGGCAAGCGGGAAGTGCGGGTGTTCTACCAGGTGTCCTGGCGGCCGCTGTACACGGTCGGCGGGCGGCAGCTGATCAGCGAGGTCATCGCGCTGTGCGGCGGGCGCAACGTGTTCGAGGACCTCGGCGCACTGGCGCCGGCCGTGGGCATCGAGGCGGTGATCGCGCGGGACCCGGAAGTGATCCTGGCCGGCGCCGCGCAACGCAGCGAACTGGAACAGTGGCGGCGCTGGCCGACCATCGAGGCGGTCGCCGAGGGCCAGCTCCACGCCGTGGACGGCGACCTGGTCGTGCGTGCCTCGCCGCGTATTCTCGGCGGGATCCGCCAGGTCTGCGCCGCGCTCGACACCGCTCGGGCCGAGTTACCCGGGATCGGGTCCGCGCCGCCGCGCGACTGACTCAGTCTTGGTTCAGTCCCGGTTGAGGCCCTTCTGCCACAAGACTTCCGAACCCTGCTCGTGGCGCGCGATGACGCGCGACAGGACGAACAGCAGGTCAGAGAGACGATTCAGGTAGCGGCTTGCCTCCGGGTTGACCGGGTCGCGCGCGCCGAGCGTCCAGACGCGACGCTCCGCGCGCCGCGTGATGGTGCGCGCCAGGTGGCAGGCAGCGGCACCCGGCCCGCCGCCCGGCAGGATGAAATCCTTCAGCGGCGGCAGCGCCTCGTTGTATGCGTCGAGTTCCCGCTCCAGGCGCGCCACGTAGCCGGCGGTGATCGCGGCATAACCCGGGATGCACAGTTCGCCGCCGAGATCGAACAGGTCGTGCTGGACCCGCGTCAGGCAGGCGGCGATGTCCTCGGGCAGCCCGGGGGCGGCGAGTATGAGCCCCACCGCGCTGTTGGCTTCGTCCACCGTACCGAAGGCCTCCACCCGCATGTCGTCCTTGGGGATGCGCGTGCCGTCGCCGAGGCCGGTCGTGCCGTCGTCGCCGGTGCGCGTGTAGATGCGGCTGAGTCTGTTTCCCATCGTCGTTCCCCGAGGCGTCAGTAGCTGAAGGCGAGGCCGGCATAGAGGCCGCGGCCCGCCGTGTTGTAACCCTCCACCAGTTCGTAGTCCTGGTCGAGGAGATTGTCGATGCGCGCCTGCAGTGTCCAATGGTCCGCCAGTTGCAGGCGGGCGGTGAGGTTGGCCAGCACGTAGCCGGCCAGGCGCACATCGCCGAAGTCGATGCGTTCGCCGGACGCGAGCAACTGGATGCCGAATTCGTGCGCGCCGATGCTCCGGAGCACCTGGGCGGAGGCGGTGCGTTCCGCGCGCCGCAGGAGACGCTCGCCGCTGCTGGCGTCCTCGGGGCGTTGCGCCAGCAGCGTAGCCGTGGCCCGCCAGGCGCCGATTTCGGCCCGCCAGCTCAGCTCCACGCCCTCGATGCGGGCATCGCCGATGTTCTCGTTGCGTCCCGGCAGCGGGCCCGCGAAGCCGTCGGGATCCGAGAACTCGATGAGGTCGTCGATCTCCGTGCGGAAGACCCCGAGTTCCAGCGCGTGGCCGGGATGGATGCGGTATCTCACCGCCAGGTCGATGCTGCGCGAGAGCTCCGGGTCGAGATCCGGGTTGCCGCCGAAGGCATACAGGTCGCTGGTGCTGGGGGCGCGGAAGCCGCGGCCGAGTCCGGCGGCCATCGACCAGTCGGCGCCGAGCGGCACGCCCCATTCGAGGTTCCAGGTGTTCACCGTGCCGAACACCTCGTGGTCGGTGCGCCGGCCCGCCGCGATCACGCGATGCCGGCCGAGGTCGATGCCGGCCTGCAGATACACGGCATCCTCATCGCGATCCGCGTTGCCCCGGCCGGTCACGGATTCCAGCGGGCTGCCGAAGCTCTGCCCGGAGGTGCGCTCCCGGCTGACGGTCAGGCCGGCGGTCAGCTCCAGCCCGGTGATGAAATCAAGCTCGTTCTGCCAGTCGTAGAGGTCGCGTTCCGTCTCGACGAAATCGTCCGGGTCGAACGCCAGGGGGCCCTGTTCGATCACGTCGAGGAAGCGCGACACGGTCAGCGCCGAGCGCCAGGCGCCGCCATCCCAGGCGAGACGCAGGCGGCTCAGCCGGTTGGTGAAATCCTGGTCCTGCGGGGCGCGGAAGAAATCGGCGTACTCGACATTGCCGCTGGCCTCCCAGTGGCTCGCCTCGGCGTCGAAGCGGCCGAAGTCGCCGCGCAGCCAGAAGTTCGCCGCATCGTTCTCGAAGCCCCGGTCCTCGTCGGCGTCACGGTAGGTCGGGAAGCCGTCGGTCCGCAGCGAGGCGACGGACAGCCCCGCGCCGATGCGCTCACCCTGCCACGCCGCCTGCCCGGCGAGGCCGCGGGTATCGTAGCGCCCCGCCTCGACGCGCGCGCCGAGGGTGGCGCCCGACGCCGCGCGGCGGGTGATGATGTTGATCACCCCCCCGATGGCCTCGGAGCCGTACAGCGAGGAGCGCGGGCCCTTGACGATCTCGATGCGCTCCACCAGCTCCGGGGGAATGTTCTGCAGCGCCGCGCCGCCGGCCGTGCCGGGGTTGACCTTGACGCCGTCGATCAGCACCAGCGTGTGGTTGCTGTTGGCACCCCGGATGAACACCGAGGTCACCTGGCCGGGCCCGCCATTGCGCGCGATCTCGATCCCTGCGTGGTAGCGCAACACCTCCGCGATATCCAGCGCGCCGCTGCGCTCCAGTGCGGCGCGATCGATCACGACGACCGGCGGCAGCGCGAGGTCCGCGTCGATCGGGCGGCGGGTGGCAGTGACGAACACGTCGTCGAGCAGCGCCGTTTCGGCGGCGACGGCAGGGGTCCCGACAAGCGGGGCGGAAAGTGCCAGGGCGAACGCCGTCGCGGCCGGCAGGATGGTTTTCATCGACAGTCCCTCGCGCGTGCACGCCCGCACGCGCCAAACAGGCGGCAAAGCCGGGACTCGCCGGGGAGGGAACGCAGGGCCAAGCGGCCGGCGCATGCTCCCGCCGAGCACCCGGAACGTCGCCAGGCCGGTCTCCGGGCTCGCGAGCGGGACCAGGTCCCGGCGGCATCGCCTTCCCACGCCTCGTGGCGCAGTGGCTCCCGTCCGGGCGGACGGGGGATGACGCTTGACTCGCTTACCGTTGCGGGGGCAGCGCCGGACTGTCGCGGATGAGTTCCGCAGGTCACCGGCTTCCCGGGAAACGCCTTGCGGCATTTCCAGCCCTGCGCTCGCGCGCCGGGCTCACCTGACGACGTGCATGTTGTCTCTGCGGCCCGGGAGTGTCAAATTGCGCGGCAATGGAACGCTCGCGATACCTGCAGGTGGCTCTCGAAGCGGCGCACGCGGCCGCGGAGGTCATCCGCCATTACTATCGCGACGGCGTCGAAGTCAGCATCAAGGCCGACGCGACCCCCGTGACGCGGGCCGACGTGGAATCCGAGGAAGTGATCCGCCGCGCGATCAGCACGGCCTTTCCGGACCATGGCTTCTACGGCGAGGAGACCGGCAGCCACGCGCTGGATGCGGAGTACCTCTGGCTGGTCGATCCGATCGACGGCACGCGCAGTTTCGTGCGGGGCTACCCCTTCTTCTCGACGCAGATCGCCCTGATGCACCGGGGGGAGATCGTCGTGGGCGTGTCCAGCGCGCCGGCCTTCGAGCAGATCGCGTGGGCCGAACGGGGGCAGGGCGCGGTGCTCGATGGGCACGCCTGCCGCATCAGCCAGGTGCACGCCCTGGAGGATGCCGCCGTCTCCTCGGGGAACCTGCGCACGCTCGCCGGCGGACCGCGCTGGGCGGACTGGGCGCAGGTCGTGCAACGCGTGGCGCGCATCCGCGGCTACGGCGATTTTTATCACTACCACCTGCTCGCTGCGGGACGGATCGACGCGGTGCTCGAGTCCGACGTGAACATTCTCGACATCGCCGCACTGTCGCTGATCGTCACGGAGGCCGGCGGCGTGTTCACCGACCTCGACGGCGGTCCCGTGACGCTCGAGACCACGAGCGTGCTGGCCGGCAATCCACGCATCTACGCGGCGGTCGCCGAGCTCATGCGGGTGCCGGGCTAGAGCGGCAGGAACAGCGCGCGTCCCTCGAACTCCACGCGGCGGATGTCCATGTGGTACAGCTTGGAGACGGCCGTCTCCGACAGCACCTCCGACGCCGGGCCGAGCTGCCAGCTGCCGTCGCCGAACAGCAGCAGGCAGCGCGAGCACCAGCCCGCCGCGAGGTTCACGTCATGCAGGGTCACGACCACCGCGCGGGCCTGGGCGGCGCGCGCCGCGAGCAGCCGCATGACGGCCAGCCGGTGCTGCGGATCGAGGTGATTGGTGGGCTCGTCGACCAGCCACACCCCCGGGTCCTGCACCAGCAGCGTGGCCACCGCGAGACGCCGCCGTTCACCCCCCGACAAGGTATCCAGCGAGCGCGCCTCGAGTCCGGCGAGATCGACCTCCGCCAGCGCCCGGCGGGCGATCTCCTGGTCCTCCGGGCTTTCCCATTGCCAGAAGCCGAGATGGGGGTGGCGGCCGATCAGCGCCTCCTCCATCACGGTCGCGGGAAAGGGGTCTTCCGTGCCCTGGGGCAACAGGCCGAGCCGCCGGGCGAGCGTGCGCCGCGGCCAGGCCGCGAGGAGCTGCCCGTCCACGCGCACCTCGCCGGCGGCGGGCGCGCGCAACCCCGCGAGCGTCTGCAGCGTGAGCGTCTTGCCCACGCCGTTCGGCCCCAGCACGGCGAGCGCCTCCCCCGGCCAGAGCTCGAGGTCCAGGTCGGCGACGAGGCATCGCCCGCCCGCGGACACGGTGAGGCCGCGGGTTTCGAGCAGCGGGGTGGCGCCGCCGGGCACGGGCGCGCTCAGTCCCATTGCCGCGCCTCGCCGTGCGCCGGGCTCCAGAACAGCGCGGCGCCGTCCGGGCGCGCTTCGAGGAGCGTTTCCAGGGTCCGTTGCGCTTCCCATTGCCCGTCGTCGGCCAGTTCGAAGCAGCCATGGTGGATCGCCATTCCCGTCGTCGCGCCGAGCACGTCGGTGGCGAGGATCGCCTCGGCCGGATCGATGTGCTGGGCAGCCATGAACCAGCGCGGCAGGTAAGCGCCGATCGGCAGCAGGGCCAGGTCCGGGGCGCCGAGGCGGGCGCGGATCTCCGCGAAGTGTTCGCCCCAGCCGGTGTCGCCGGCGAAATAGATGCGCTGCGGGCCGTCGATCACCCAGCCCGACCAGAGTGCGCGGTTGGTGTCGAACAGCCCCCGGCGCGACCAGTGCACGGCCGGCACCGCGTGGATGCGCAGCCCCGCCAGGGCGTCCGTGCTGTCCCACCAGTCCAGTTCCACGCACTTGCGCGTCGGGATGTCGCCGAAGTAGGCGCAGTTCGCCAGCGGCACGAGGAACAGCGGGTCGTCACGCTCTGCGAGGCGGCGCAACGTCTGCAGGTCCATGTGGTCGAAATGGTTGTGGCTGATGAGCACCGCGTCGATGCGCGGCAAATCCTCGAAGGCCACGCCCGGGGCCAGGTGGCGCCGCGGACCGATGCGCGCAAAAGGGCTGGCGCGGTCGGACCAGATCGGGTCGGTCAACAGGTTCAGGCCGCGCGCCTGGATCAGCACGGTGGCATGATTGACGAACGTCACGCGCAGCGTCTCGCCCTCCACGCGGGGCGGCGGCGGGGGCGCCTCCGGCGGCGCCAGGTCGGTGTTCCAGGTGCCCGGGTCGCGGCTGAAACGCCAGCGCAGGAAGTCGAAAAAGTCCTTGTCCATCGGTGGATCGTTGAAAAAACGCTCACCGTCGAAGTGGTCGCTCGGCGGGCCGTCGTGGGTCGGCACCGGCCCCGCACAACTGCTGAGCGCAGCCGGCGCGAGCGCGGCGAGCAGCAATCCTCCCAGGCGGGCGCGTAGCGTTTTGTTCCGGGTGGCCATCTGGGGCGCAAGAATAACGCGGATCGGCCGCGCCGCGGCGGCGAAACCGGGCCACCGACATGGCAACGATGCACCGCAACAGGTACATTTCAGGGATAGATTGGAATGGAGGGCCAAACTGATGGCCGCACAACCGATGGACATCGCCGAGCAGCAGCAGGTCGCGCGGATGCGCCGGCTGTTCGACGCGCAGCGCGCCGCGTTCATGGCGGCGCCGATGCCGGATCTCGCGCGACGCCGCGCGGACCTCAAGCGCCTCAAGCGCGCCCTGATCGCCAACCGCGAGCGCTTCGTCGCCGCGGTCTCCGCCGATTTCGGCGGGCGCGCCGGGCCGGAGACGATGGCCGAGATCCTCGTCGTCGTGCACCACATCAACTACTGCCTGCGCCGCCTGCGGCGCTGGATGAAGCCGCAGCGCCGCGGCACCAGCCTGCTGATGGCGACCACCCGGGCGATGGTGTATTTCCAGCCGCTGGGCGTGGTAGGGATCGTCTCGCCGTGGAACTACTCGATCGCCCTGTCGGCGGGCCCGCTGGTGTTCGCCCTCGCGGCCGGCAATCGGGTGATGGTGAAGATGTCCGAGACCACGCCGCGCACGGCGGAGCTGATGCGCCACGTGCTGTCGGAAGCCTTCGAGGAACGCCAGGTCGCGGTGGTGCTCGGCGAGTCCGAGACGGCGCGCGAGTTCACGCGGCTGCCCTTTGACCACCTGCTGTTCACCGGCGGCTCCGACATCGGCCGCCTGGTGATGCGCGAGGCGGCGGCCAACCTGACGCCCGTGACGCTGGAACTCGGCGGCAAGTCGCCCACGCTGATCTCGGACGACGTGCCGATGGAGCTGGCGGCGGAACGTATCGCCTTCGGCAAGGCGCTGAACGCGGGCCAGACCTGCGTGGCGCCCGACTACCTGCTGTGCCCGGCGGGCCGCGTGGACGAGTTCGTGACCGCGTTCGGCGCCGTGCTGGAGAAAATGTATCCGGGCATGGCGCGCAGCAGCGACTACAGCGCCGTGGTGAACGAGCGGCATTACCGCCGCATCAAGGGCTATCTCGAGGACGCGCGCGCGCAGGGTGGCGAGGTCATCGAGCTCAATCCGGGCGGGCTCTCCCCCGAGCCGGGCAGCCGCAAGCTGCCGCTCTACCTGGTGAAGAACGCGACGTCCGCCATGCGCGTCATGAAGGAAGAGGTCTTTGGCCCGGTGCTGCCGATCGTGGCCTACGACCACCTGCAGGAGGCGATCGACTTCATCAACGCGCGGCCGCGGCCGCTGGCGCTGAACCTGTTCGACATGAACGAAGAGCGGCGCGCCCGGGTGCTCGCCCAGACCCATGCCGGGGGGGTCTGCATCAACGATGCGGTCAGCCAGTTCATCGCCGAGGACCTGCCGTTCGGCGGGGTCGGCGAGTCGGGCATGGGGCACTACCACGGCTACGAGGGATTTCTCACCTTCTCGCACAAGAAAGCCGTGTTCCAGCGGCCGCGCCTGAACACCGGCCGGGTGTTGTACGCGCCCTACGGTGGCTGGCTGCAGCGCTTGCTGTATCGCCTCTACCTGCGCTGAACCGCGGCGCTGCGGATGGAAGAGCAACGTGCTGAAAATGAGCGCCTGCGCAGGGAACTCGCCGAGCTGACCCGGCAGGCGCGGCGCAACGAGGATATCTTCCGCCGCTCGCACGAGCGCTACATGAGCCTGCTGCAGGCCGCGTCGCTGGGCGAGCTGTTCACCGCGATGAGCAGGGGCCTGGCCGAGGCCTACGAGCTCGACGTCGTCACGGTGGTCATCCGCGACCTGCGCCATGAAGTGCGCCAGCTCCTCCAGGCCGAAGACCCCTATGCGGAACCCATGCCGAACATCGTGTTCGTCGAGGCGCTGGAGAGCCTGGCGCCGCAGTACAACAACCTCTGGCAGCCCTGGCTCGGGCCGTGGACGGCCGCCGACCACTCGCTGGTGTTTCCCGGGCATCCGGATCTCGGCAGCTGCGCCCTGCTGCCGCTGCGGCGCAACGGCGAGCTGATCGGCTGCCTGAATTTCGGCAGCAGGGATCCGGAGCGCTTCATGCGCAGTCATGCGGTGGATTTCATGCGCCACCTGGCCGACATCGCGGCCGTGTGCCTGGAGAACGTGGTGAATCGCAGCCGCCTGGTGCGCAGCGGCATCACCGACGTGCTCACCGGCCTGTACAACCGGCGTTACCTGCAGCACCGCCTCGTCGATGAGCTGGCCCGGGCGCGTCGCGAGCGCAGGCCGGTGTCCTGCGTGATGCTCGACGTGGATCATTTCAAGCCGATCAACGATCGCTGGGGGCACCCGGCCGGCGACAAGGTGCTGGCGCAGATCGCACACGTCATCCGCGAGGAGTGCCGCGACAGCGACATTCCCGTCCGCTACGGCGGCGAGGAGTTCGCCGTGCTGCTGCCCGGCGCCGCCATCGAGGAAGCACTGCAGGTCGCGGAACGCATCCGCGGCGCGATCGAGGACAGCGAGCTCGTCCTGCCAGGCGGGCATGGACTGCAGCTGACGATTTCCGCAGGGGTCGCCTGCGCGGTGCCGAGCCGGGCGGACAACGATCTCAAGTCGCGCGGCGACCGGTTGATCGCCGAGGCGGACGTACAGCTCTACCGCGCCAAGGCCGCGGGTCGCAACCGCGTGTCCGGCGCGACGGACTGAGGCCCCCGGGATGTGGTTGACCGTCGAAGGCGTCGAGCAGGCCTATGGTGAAAACCGGGTGTTGTCGAAGCTGTCCTTCCGGCTCGCCGCCGGCACCATCGGCTGCCTGCTCGGCCCGAGCGGCTGCGGCAAGACGACGGCGTTGCGTTGCATCGCCGGCTTCGAGGGCGTGCGGGCGGGCCGCATCTCGGTCAACGGCCAGGTGCTCTCGGAGCCCGGCTTCGTCGTGCCGCCGGAGAAGCGCGGCCTCGGCATGGTGTTCCAGCAATACGCCTTGTTTCCGCACCTCGACGTCGCCGCCAACGTCGGCTTCGGCCTGCGCCAGCTGAATGCGACGGAACGGTCCCGCCGGGTCGCCGAGGTGCTGGAGGTGGTCGGCCTCGCGGGCAGCGACCAGCTGTTTCCCGACGAGTTGTCCGGCGGCCAGCAGCAACGCGTCGCCCTAGCCCGCGCCTTGGCGCCACGCCCCGGGCTGCTGTTGATGGACGAACCGTTCTCCAGCCTCGACACCGGGCTGCGCGTGCGCCTCGGTTCGGAAGTGCGCGACATCCTCAAGCAGCTGGGCATCACGGCATTGCTGGTGACGCACGACCAGGGAGAAGCCTTCGCGGTGGCTGACGAGATCGGCGTGATGCGCGCGGGCCACCTGGAGCAATGGGATACCGCGTACAACCTCTATCACCGCCCCGCCAGTCGCTTCGTCGCCGAGTTCGTCGGCGAAGGATGTTTCCTGCCGGGCGAGACCAACGCGGACGGCACGGTCCAGATCGAGCTCGGGCGCCTCGCGCCGACCGAGCCGCTGGAGGTCGGCGCCGACCGGGAGGTGGACGTGCTGCTGCGCCCGGACGACATCGTGCACGACGATGCGAGCACGCTGACGGCGACGGTGCTGCGCAAGGCCTTCCGTGGCGCCGCGATCCTCTATTCGCTGGGACTGCCGAGCGGGCGCCGCGTGTTCGCGCTGGTGCCGAGCCATCACGATCATTGCATCGGCGCGCGCATCGGCATCCGGCTGGAGGCCGACCACGTCGTCGTGTTCCCGCGCTAGCCGACGCTGCGCTGGCGACGCATCAGCACGAGGAACAGCGGCACGCCGATCGCGGCCGTGAGGGCGCCCACGGGCAGCTGCCGCGGCGCCGCGATGGTGCGCGCCGCCGTGTCGGCGAGCAGCAGGAGGGTGCCGCCGCCCAGCACCGCGGCCGGCACCAGCAGGCGATGGTCCGGGCCGACCAGGCGGCGCACGAGGTGCGGCACGACAAGGCCGACGAAGCCGATGCTGCCGGCCGTGGCCACGGCGATGGCGGTGAGCAGCGAGCCGGCGATGTAGATGCCGATGCGCAAGGGCCGCACGGCGACGCCGAGCGTTTCGGCCCGTGCCTCGCCGCGCGCCAGCACGTTGAGGTGGCGCCCGGTCAGGATGCCGGCGACAGTGGCGACGGCGAGCAGCGCCAGCAGGGGGCCCGGATCGCGCGCGAAGGACAGGTCGCCCATCATCCAGAACAGCATGCCGCGCAGGCTGGAGTCCGGCCCGAGGGCGAGGATCAGGCTGATGGCGGCGCCGAATCCTGCGGCCACGACCACGCCGGTCAACAGCAGGCGCAGCGGCGTCCAGGCGCCGCTCCCATGCGCGAGCGCGAAGACCAGCAGGGTCGCGGTGAGTGCCCCCGCGAACGCGCCGCCATGCACCCAGGCGCCGCCCAGCCCCGCAGCGAGCACCAGCAGCGCGAAGGTCGCTGCGCCGCCCGAGACCCCGAGCACGTAGGGATCGGCCAGGGGATTGCGCAAAAGGATCTGCATCAGGGCGCCGGCGAGCGCCAACAGTCCGCCGATGGCGAAGGCGCTGAGCGCGCGCGGCAGGCGCAGCTCGCGCACCAGCGTCCCGGCCACCCCGGCTTCCGGGTCGGCCAGGCCGCGCCACAGCTCTCCGGGCGGCAGCGCGACACTCCCGGCTGCCAGCGCCAGCAACAGGGCGCCGCCGGCGAGTACCGCAAGGCCACCGAGCATGGCCAGCGCGTGCCCGGACAGCCACGCCGGCCGCGGGCGCGCGGGCTTCTGCGTGGAGACGGCAGGGCGGGGGTTCACGGGGGATTCGGCTCGACGGGCGGCGGGTCCGGAAAAGGCTAGCACGCGGTGCCGGCCCCGTCGCGGCGCGCTTGGTTTCCGCGCCCCCATGTGGAAGAATCCGGGTCAACAAGCATTGACGCGGCAGCCGATGACCGATTGCATTGACGAACACGGCTTCCGGGCCAACGTCGGCATCATCCTGACGAATGAAGCGGGCCACGTATTCTGGGCAGGGCGTGCCGGGCGACCCGGCTGGCAGTTTCCGCAGGGCGGAATCCTGCCGGGCGAGAGTCCCCGCGACGCGATGTTCCGCGAACTCGAGGAAGAGATCGGCCTGACCCGAAAAGATGTGCGCGTCCTCGGCACGACGCGCGGCTGGCTGCGTTACCGCCTGCCGTCGCGTTACGTAAGGCGGCACAGGGAACCGCTGTGCATCGGCCAGAAACAGCGCTGGTTCCTGCTGCGGCTGGAGGCCGATGAGGACCGGGTGCGTTTCGATTGCTGTGCCCGTCCCGAGTTCGACCGGTGGTGCTGGGTGGACTGGTGGCGGCCGGTCGATGACGTCATCTATTTCAAGCGGCGGGTCTACCTGCGCGCCCTGCGGGAACTCGGCAGGCTGGTGTTTCCGGACGGGCCGCCGCCGCGCCCGTCCGCCGCCGCCGGCCGCGTGGCCGAATAACCTCACGGCCCGGGAGATCCCTTGGACGCGCACCGCCTTGTCGTCAGGCAACATGACCCGCGCCGGTACCGGATCCGCGTGGCGATCGGGGTCCTCCTCGCGCTGTTGCTGGCCTTCGGCCTGTTCGAGCTCGGCCAGCGGGCCGGCGGGCACTCCGTGTTCCGGGCGGACGAGCGGCGCCAGGTGCTCAAGGCCGACCTGCGCGAACTCCGCGGCGAGAACCAGCAGCTGAAAGACGAGCTGGCGCGCATTCGCACGAGTCTCGAGGTGGACCAGGAGGCGCAACTGCGACTCAAGGACGCATTGACCGAGAGCGCGGCGCGCGTGGCGGAGCTCAACGAGGAACTCGAGTTCTATCGGCGCATCGTGCTGCCTTCCGAGGGTCGTACCGGCCTGCGGGTGCAGTCGTTCGAGGTCACGCCCGTGGACGGCGTGGCGCAGGGCTACCGCCTGAAGCTGCTGCTGGTACAGTCGCCGCAGCGCTCCGGGCGGGCCGTAGGCGAGGTGCGCCTCAGCCTGCGCGGTAAACTGGACGGCGCGGACACCAGCCTGCCCCTCGAGGCGCTGGCGGCCGCACCCGAGGACTTCGAATTCCTGTACTTCCAGGACGTGGACCTCGACATTGTCTTGCCGGATGGCTTCGAGCCGGAATCGGCCGAGATCGAGCTGCGCCACGGCCAGCGCAATGCGCGGGTCGAAGCCGCAAGTTTTCCCTGGCAGCCCAAAGGTTGAGGTGGACGAATATCATGTTCAGCAAGAAGAAACGCGACAATCCCGCCATCGCCACCCTCATCGGCAGCGGCACGACCGTGACGGGGGATCTCTCCTTCCGCGGGGGGCTGCACCTGGGCGGACGAATCGTCGGAGACGTGCACGGTGAAGCGGGGGCGGGGTCGTCGCTGACCATCGGCGCGGAAGGCGTCATCGAGGGCTCGGTCCACGTGGACGAACTGGTGCTGAACGGCACGGTGCGCGGGGACGTCACGGCGCGGGAGCGGGTCGAGCTGGGCGCGACTGCACAGGTGGACGGAAACGTCAGCTACACCGTGCTGCAGATGGACGCAGGCGCCCGGGTCAACGGCCGCATGATCCACCAGCCGCTCGGCCAGCAGGCGCTCCCGGCACCCGAGCCAGGGGAGACGCCGGCCGACTCGGCCGACCGGGAGGGCGACGAGGTCGCCGACCTGCGGTAGAATGGCGATCCTGATTGACTTGTGGTGAGCAAACCGATGGCAACGAACATGACTGACACGACGGCCCCGGGCCAGCCGCTGCTGTTCACGGACGCCGCGGCGACGAAGGTCGGCGAACTCATCAAGGAAGAGAGCAATCCCAACCTGAAGCTGCGCGTCTTCATCCAGGGCGGCGGCTGTTCCGGCTTCCAGTACGGCTTCACTTTCGATGAAAGCGAGGACGACGGCGATACGCGCATCGACAACTGCGGCGTGACGCTGCTCGTCGATCCGATGAGCATCCAGTACCTGCAGGGCGCGGAGATCGATTATCGCGAGGACCTGAACGGCGCGCAGTTCGTGATCCGCAATCCGAATGCATCCACCACCTGCGGGTGCGGGTCGTCCTTCGGGGTCTGAACGGCTTCACGCGGCTACCCTGAGGTCCGGTAAGCAATGACGGCGGAGGACCAGCCGGACGTCATTGCCGCCGTCGATCTCGGTTCCAACAGTTTTCACATGGTCGTGGCGCGCCGCGTCGACGGGCAGCTCACGATCGTGGATCGCATCCGGGAAATGGTGCGGCTCGGCGCAGGACTCGACGCGCACGGCCGCATTTCGCCGGAAGCCGCCGAGCTGGCGCTGGCGTGCCTCGGACGCTTTCGCGAGCGGCTCGCCGCGCTCGAGGCAGGGCAGGTTCGCGCCGTCGGGACCAACACCCTGCGCCGGGCTCGGCGTCGCAACGCCTTCCTGCTGCGGGCCCAGGCCGCCCTCGGGCATCCGATCGAAGTGATTTCCGGCGTGGAGGAAGCGCGCCTGGTCTATCTCGGTGCGGCGCGCAGCCTGCCGTCCCATCCGGGTCCCCGGCTCGTAGTCGATATCGGCGGCGGCAGCACCGAGCTGATCATCGGCCGGGGTGACGAGGCCGAACGCCTCGAGAGCCTGTACATGGGCTGCGTGAGCAGCAGCGAGGCCTTTTTCCCCGGCGGCGTGGTGACCGAGGCCGGTTTCCGCGACGCGCGCCTGTTCGCGCGGCGCGAGCTGCAACCGGTGCGCCGGCCGTTCAGGGAGGCCGGCTGGCAGCAGGCGGTCGGCACCTCCGGCACGATCCGCGCCACGGGCCGCCAGTTACGCATGCTCGGCGTCACCGAGGGAGAAATCACGCCCGAGGGGCTGGCGCTGCTGCGCGACCGGCTCCTCGCAACGGGGGACATGGCCAGCCACGACCTGCCCTCGCTCAGTGCGCAGCGCGCGCCGGTCTATCCGGGCGGCCTGGCGGTCCTCAGCGAAGTGTTCGACGCGCTCGAGATCGACCGGATGATTCCCGCCGACGGCGCGTTACGCGAAGGCCTGCTGTGGGACCTGGTCGGGCGGCTGACTGACGAGGACGCACGCGACCGCAGCGTGCGCAGCTTCCAGCTGCGCTTCCATGTCGAACTCGCCCAGGCCGAGCGGGTCGAGGCGACCGCGCTGGCCTTGCTCGGCGAACTGGCCCCCGGCTGGTCCCTCGAGGACGAGGAGTGCGCCGAGCTGCTGTCCTGGGCGGCGCGCCTGCACGAAGTCGGCCTCGATATCGCCCACGCCCAGCACCAGCTGCATGCGGCATACCTGCTCCGCAACGCCGACCTGGCCGGATTTTCCTTCGACCAGCAGCGGCGCCTCGCCGTGCTGGTCGGCGGGCACCGCAGGAAGATTCGCGACGAACTGCTCGAGGTGGTGCAGGAGCCGTGGTCGAAGCGCATTCGTTACCTGCTCGCGATCCTGCGGCTGGCCGTCCTGCTGCATCGCAGCCGCAGCACGGCGCTGCCGCCGCCGATGAAGATCGAAACGGGCAAGCGCAAGCTGCGCCTGCGGTTTCCGGAAGGCTGGCTGGATGCGCATCCCCTGACCCGTGCGGACCTCGAGCAGGAGGCCCATTACCTGGCCGCTCTCGACCTGAAGCTGGGTTTCAGCTGAAGCTCAGCACAGCGTCGCCAGGCGGATCGCCTGCGCGCAGACGGCGGGCCGGCCGGGTTCCTTCACGCGTTCCCAGCGACCATGGGCGCCCATTTCCCAGGCCTGCTGGTTGTCGCTGAGGTCGAGCGCCAGGTCCGCCGCCAGGCGGCGCCGGAGCGCCTTGCGGGTCACGGGGAAGCAGGCTTCGATGCGGCTGAAGAAATTGCGCTCCATCCAGTCTGCACTGGACAGGTAGATCTCCTCGGCGCCGTCGTTGGCGAACGAGAACACGCGCGCGTGTTCCAGGAAACGCCCGATGATCGAGCGCACGCGGATATTGTCCGAGATGCCCGGCACGCCGGGTCGCAGGCAGCAGGTGCCGCGCACGACCAGGTCGATGGACACGCCGGCGCCGGAGGCGGCATACAACGCCTCGATCACCTCCGGTTCGACGAGGGCATTGAGCTTGGCGACGATCCGGGCCGGTCGCCCGGCGGCCGCATGCGCGGCCTCGCGACGGATCAGCTCGAGGATGCGCTCGTGCAGGCCGAACGGCGCGACGGTAAGCGCCCGGGTCGTGGGCCGCGCGCCGGGGCTCGTCAGCAACATCATGGCCCGGTGCACGTCGCGCCCGATGCGGCTGTTGCAGGTCAACAAGCCGTAGTCGGCGTAGCTGCGAGCCGTTTCCGGATGGTAGTTGCCGGTGCCGAGATGCACGTAGCGCCGGAGGCGGTTCTTTTCACGCCGCACCACCATGAGCATCTTGGCGTGCGTCTTGTAGCCGACCACGCCGTAGACGACGTGGGCGCCGGCCGCCTGCAGACGGGTGGCCAGCGCGATGTTCTCGGCTTCGTCGAAGCGCGCCATCAACTCGACCACCACCGTGACTTCCTTGCCTGCGCGTGCGGCGTCCACCAGGGCATCCACGACCGGTGAATCCGGACCGGTGCGGTAGAGCGTCTGCTTGATGGCCAGCACCTGGGGGTCGGCGGCCGCTTCGCGCAACAGGCCGAGCACGGGGGCGAACCCCTGGTAGGGGTGATGCAACAGCATTTCGCCGCGTCGCATGGCCGCGACGACCCCGCCGGCACGCGCGATCTCGCGTGGCTGGCCGGGCGTGAATTCCGGGTACTTCAGGTCCGGCCGATCGACCAGGGCGATCACCTGCGACAGGCGGTTCAGGTTGACCGGGCCGTTCACCTCGTAGAGATCCTCCGGCCCGAGACCGAAACGGTTCAGCAGGAAACGTGGCAGGTGGGCAGGGCAGCCCTGCGCCACCTCGAGGCGGACCTCGTCGCCGTAGCGACGCAGGGCGAGTTCGCCTTCCACCGCGCGCAGCAGGTCCTCGGCATCCTCGTCGTCCACCAGCAGGTCGCTGTTGCGCGTCACGCGGAACTGGTAGCAACCGGCCACGTCGAGTCCGGGGAACAGGTGGTCGACGAAGGCATGGATGATCGACGAAAGGAACACGAAGTCGTCGCGCCCCGTGCCGGCGACACTCGGCGGGATGCGGATCAGGCGCGGCAACGAGCGCGGCGCCTGCACCACTGCAAGGGGTGCCTCGCGGCCGAAGGAATCCAGGCCGACCAGCTCGACGATGAAGTTGAGCGACTTGTTGAGGATGCGCGGAAAGGGATGCGCCGGGTCGAGGCCGATGGGCGTGAGCACCGGCAGCACTTCCTCGCGAAAATAGCGGCGCGCCCAGCGGCTCTGGGCGCGGTTCCACTCGCTTCTCGCCAGGAAGCGGACATTGCTTGCGGCGAGCGCGGGCGCGAGCGACTCGTTGAACACGCGGTATTGTTCCGCGACGATCTCGTGGGCCGCCTGCGACACTGCGGCGAGCGTCTCCGTGGGGCTCAGGCCGTCGCGGCGCAGGTACGACGTGCCGCGCTCCAGCCGGCTTTTCAGCCCGCCGACGCGAATCTCGAAGAACTTGTCGAGGCTGGTGCACGACAAACACAGGAAGCGCAGCCGCTCCAGCGGCGGCACGCCCGGGTCGCTCGCGAGCTCGAGCACACGCCGATTGAACTCGAGCGCCGCGAGTTCCCGGTTGATGTACAGCTCGGGTCGCTGCAGGTCCGTGGCAGCGTCTTGCATGGTCACCCGGCGGTCCGGCCGGTCGCTTCACCGGGCCAGATCGCACCCAGCACCGCGGCCTGGCGGGCGCCCGTGACACTCGGCAGGTTGCCCGGCAGCCCCGCGAGCGTGCGGGCGGCCAGCCAGGCGAACGCCGCGGCCTCGACCTGTTCCGGATCCACGCCGTGCGCCGCACTGCTTTCGATGCGCGTGCCTGGAAGGCGCGCGGCGAGGCGTGCCACCAGGTGATCGTTGTGGACCCCGCCGCCGCAGACGATCAGCCGCGCGGGCGGTCCGGCGCCGAGCGCATCGGCGACGGTCGCCGCCGTGTATTCGCACAGCGTCGCCTGCACGTCGGCCGGCGCGGGCCGGCCGGCGGCGGCGACCTGCGCATCGAGCCACGCCGGCGTGAAGTCCTCCGGTCCCGTGCTCTTCGGCGGCGGAAGCCGGAGAAAGGGGTGTTCGAGCAGCGCAGCCAGCAGCGCCGGGACGACCTCGCCGGAGGCGGCCCAGGCGCCGCCGGCATCGAAGGGCTGGTCCCGGTGGCGGCGCGTCCAGGCGTCCATCAGGCCGTTCGCGGGCCCGGTGTCGAAGCCGGTGACCGGGCGATCCGGCTCGAGCAGTGTCAGGTTGGCGATGCCACCGAGGTTGAGCACCGCGCGGCGTTCGGCCGGATCGCTGAAGGTCGCGGCATGAAAGGCGGGGACCAGCGGCGCACCCTCCCCGCCGAGCGCCACGTCGCGCCTGCGAAAGTCGGCGACCACCGTGATGCCGGTGCGTGCGGCGATGATGTTCGGGTCGCCGATCTGCAGGGTGAAGGGTCGTGCCGTGCGCGGCCGGTGGCGCACGGTCTGCCCGTGGCTGCCGATGGCCGTGACGTCCTGTGGCGAGACGCCCCGGGCGGCGAGCAGGCCGATCGCCGCGCCGGCGAACAGCTCGCCGACGAGGTGGTCGAGTTCACCGAGTTCATCGATGGCGTCGATGGCGTCGATGGCGTCGGCGGAAGCCGGCGAGATGCCCGGGATCGAGAGCCGGCGCACCCGCGCGAGCAGCGGCGCCGGGAACGCCACGCTGCGCGCGGCCAGCACGCGGAAACCCGCCGCGGAAATCTCGGCAAGAACGGCGTTGACGGCATCCATCGAGGTGCCGGAAATGAGGCCGATGTAGAGGCCGGGCGTCACGGCCGCGTTTCCGGGCAGGGCACTAGGGCGTGTCGGCGGCGGCCAGGCGCCGGGGGCCGAGCACCTCGAGTTCGGCGACCAGCGGCCTGGTGGCGGCCGCGAAAGCTTCGCGACGCGCAGCCGGCACCGGCTCGGCCTTGGGCAGGTCCACGGTGCGCGGGTTCTTGTGCACGCCGTTGACACGGTATTCGTAGTGCAGGTGCGGGGCGGTGGCGAGCCCGGTCATGCCGACATAGCCGATGATGTCGCCCTGCTTGACCCGCTGGCCGCCGCGGACCGCGATCCTCGACATGTGCGCATAGAGCGTCGTGACGTTGTCGCCGTGCTGCAACACCACGGTCCGCCCGTACCCGCCCTTGGTGCCGGCGGAGAGCACGCGCCCGTCGCCCGCGGCCATGATCGGCGTCCCGATGCGCGCAGCGTAGTCCACGCCCTGGTGGGGGCGGCGCGTCTTGAGGATGGGATGGAGGCGGTTCGGGTTGAAGTTGGAGCTGACGCGGGTGAAATCGACCGGCGCGCGGAGGAAGGCCTTGCGCATGTTGTCGCCTTCCGGCGTGTAGTAACTGGCGCGGCCGTCCTCGTCGGGAAAGCGCACCGCGCGGTAGGAACGCCCCCGGTTGTTGAACTCGGCGGCGACGATTTCGCCGTCGCGCAGCTTCTCGCCGTCCTGCCAGATCTCCTCGTAGACGACGGCGAACCAGTCCTCGCCGCGGATATCCAGCGCGAAATCGATGTCCCAGGCGTAGATCCCCGCCAGCCGCATGATCGTGCCGTCGGACAGCCCCGCGGCGAGACCCGCGGCGTAGAACGAGCTCGTGATGCGCCCGGTGGCGCGGGCCCGGCGGATCTCGACGGGATGCTCGAGGAAACTGGCCACGAAGCCGGCCTCGCCGGCCTCGACCAGGAGGCTGCGGTCCTCGGTGATGCGGCGGGTGAGCGACAGGATCGCCGGGCCGTCGTGGGCCACCTCGATGGTGTCGCCGGGCTGGATGCGCTTCAGGTGCGGCGCGACCTCTTCCAGCGCGAGGAGGCGATGGAGATCCCCGACCGAGAGCTCGTGGCGGCGGAACAGGCGGTCGAGGCTGTCGCCGGATTTCACTTCCAGCGACACCCGCTGGACAGGATCCGGGACGACGGGCGGGTCGGGCTCGGGCTCGGGCAGCGCCTCGGCGTCGCCGGCCGGGGCCGGGAGCACCACGTCGCGCCCAGGGCCGGGGGCCAGGACATCGCTCCGCGCGGGCAGCGGCAACGGCAGCGCGGTGACGCGGCTCGACTCGCGCTCGCTCGCGGGGTTCTCGGTCTTGCCGATGGCAGGCTCGTCCAGCCACAGGCCCGCCAGGCCGGCACAGACGACGAGGCTGACGACCGCCGCGACGTGACGACGCGACAGCGGGCCGGCGGGCCGCAGACGCTCCAGCCACGCGCGGGCGAACGCCAGGCCGCGGGACAGCCGACGACGCGGCATGGCCGCGACGCTGGCTTTGGGCTTGTAATCGTGTCGGACTCCGCTCACTACTCGACCCATCGCGGCGCAAGCTGCAAAATTTCGGTTACCCTAGCGGCCCCGGCCGTCCCGGTCAATGCGCCATTTCTCACTTTAAAAACAGCGATTCACCACGGAGTGTTCATGAAGCCTGCGAAGGACCAGCTCGCTGAACTGCGGCGCGGCACCGAAGAGGTTCTCGTCGACCGGGAACTCGAGGAACGACTGGCCGCCGCGCGCCCGCTGCGCATCAAGGCGGGCTTCGATCCGACCGCCCCCGACCTGCATCTCGGCCACACGGTGCTCATCAACAAGATGCGCCAGTTCCAGGTGTTCGGCCACGACGTGATTTTCCTCATCGGCGATTTCACCGGGATGATCGGGGACCCCACGGGAAAAAACGCCACGCGGCCGCCGCTGACGCCTGAGGAGATCACGGCGAACGCCGCCACCTACGAGGCCCAGATCTACAAGATCCTCGACCCGGACCAGACCCGGGTGGAGTTCAATTCGCGCTGGATGGGCGAGATGAGCGCCGCGGACCTCGTGCAGCTGGCCGCCCGCCACACGGTCGCGCGCATGCTCGAGCGCGACGATTTCAGCCGGCGCTACGCGGAGGGCCGGGCCATCGCCATCCACGAATTCCTGTATCCGCTCGTGCAGGGCTACGACTCGGTCGCGCTGCAGGCGGACGTAGAGCTCGGCGGCACCGACCAGAAATTCAATCTCCTGGTGGGCCGGCAGCTGCAGCAGGCATGGGGCCAGCCGCCGCAGGTCGTGATGACCGTGCCCTTGCTGGAGGGGCTCGACGGCATACAGAAGATGTCGAAGTCGCTCGACAACTATGTCGGTATCGACGAGCCTCCCGCGAGCATGTTCGGCAAGCTGATGTCCATTTCCGACGAACTGATGTGGCGCTATTTCGAATTGCTGTCGTTCCGTCCCCTCGGCGAGATCGAGGGGCTGCGGGCGGCGGTGGCGGAGGGGCGCAACCCGATGGAGGTAAAGTTCGAGCTGGCCAGGGAGGTCACCGCCCGCTTCCACGGCGAGGCCGGAGCGGCAGCGGGACGCCGCGATTTCGACCAGCGCATCCGCGCGGGCGCGATGCCCGAAGAGATGGAAAGCCGGACGCTGGTCATCGGGGACGAGGAGATCGGGCTCGCGGCGGCATTGACGGCCGCAGGCCTGACAGCGAGCAACTCGGAAGCGTTCCGCGAGATCCGCCAGCGGGCGGTGCGCGTGGACGGGGAGCGCGTCGAGGATACGCGCCACGTGTTGCGCGCCGGGGAGCGTCACGTGCTGGCCGTGGGGAAACGGCGCATCGTGGCCGTGGAATTGCGCCGCGCCTGAGCGGCGCGATGCCGGAGTCGACAGGAATTCATCGCTTCAGTCATTCAGCAGGAGATCACTCATGCACTTCACCAGATCGATCGTCGCGGTCGCCGCGATGTTGTTGGCGGGTCCCGCCCTGGCGCTCGACGCCGAGCAGGCGGAAAAGGTCAACGAGACGCGCCAGGCCGTCCTCAAGGTCGTCGGCTGGAATATCGCCCCGCTGGGCGCGATGGCGCAGGACCGCATCCCCTGGGACGAGGCCTTGTTCGCGCGCAACGCCCAGCGGTTGGCGTGGATGACGAGCATGATTCCGGACGCGTTTCGCGCGGATACCCGTGCCCATGAGCTGGACACCGAGTCGCTGCCCGTGATCTGGGAGGACTACGCGCGTTTCGAGACGCTGGCGGCGAATGCGCAGCGCAGCGCGGAGCGGCTCGCCGAGGTGGCGCAGGGAGACGACAGGGAGGCGGCCCGCGCGGCCGTCGGCGCCCTCATCGAGGACTGCCGCGCCTGCCACGACGATTTCCGGCTCGACGACTAGCACCGGCCGGCGCGGGCCGGGCCCGGCAGGCCTAGTAGATCCCCAGGTCGGCCAGGCTCGGTGCCGGCGCCATGCTCACCAGCAGCCAGACGGCGCCTGCCGCGACGGCCAGCAGCAGCGCAGCCAGCGGGAGGCGCGAGCCGGCGATGGCGGGTTCCCCGGTCTGCTTGCGCCCCGAGAACATCGCTGCGACCAGGTTGACGCCGGGGCGCCAGAGGTACAGCAGCACGGCGATGACGTGCAGCGCAGCGAAAACCAGCAGCAGGTCGAAGCCGGTTTCGTGCACCTCGTGGGCAAGTTCCCGCAGGTCCGCGGGGGCAGCCCAGTACCACGGCCCCGCATCGAGCCCGTCATGGCTGTTCAGCAGGCCGCTGCCCACCTGGACGGCGAGGAGGCCCAGCAACAGCAGGATCATCCAGCCGCCGGGCGGGGTATGCCCGGCCGGTTCGCGGGCCTCGCCGCGCAGCCAGTCGCGCAGGTAACTCCAGACCCGCCGCGGGCCGGCTACGAAGCTGCCGAAGCGCGCGTAACGCGGACCCGCCAGGCCCCACGCAAGCCGGAACAGCAGCAGCGTCGCGAGCGCGTAGCCGGAATAGAAATGCAGGGTCATCCATTCGAACTCGGCGGTGAGCCAGGACGCGCCCACCAGGAGCACGATCAACCAGTGAAAAAGCCTTACCGGCAGGTCCCATACCAGCTTCCCCTCCATGCCAGATCCTCCCGTCTCGCGGCGTCCGTGACGCCACTATAATCCCCCTCGTCACATCCGGCAGCGAAACTCCCGCGCACGGCGAAAAACTATTTTCCCCACGGGGTTGACGACGCCGTGATGTCGCATATAATGCGCGCCCCACCGACGAGTTGAGCGAGGACTCGGGGGGTCACATGGAAGCAAAATTAATGCTTCAGATTGTTGACAGCCCTGTGTCCTCCGGTATACTTGTCGGTCTGCCTCGGCCTAGTTGCCCTGGCCCGCTCTTTAAAAATTTGGACCAAGTAATTTGTGTGGGAGCTCGTGTCGATGCCTGCAGTCGCAGACATTGGTCGAGCACCAAATCAGTCAGTTAACCGATTGAGTGAATGGTGGATCGGCATTTTCAGCTCATAACTTTGAACTGAAGAGTTTGATCCTGGCTCAGATTGAACGCTGGCGGCATGCCTAACACATGCAAGTCGAACGGTAACAGGCCCTTCGGGGTGCTGACGAGTGGCGGACGGGTGAGTAATGCTTGGGAATCTGCCTAGTAGTGGGGGATAACCCGGGGAAACCCGGGCTAATACCGCATACGTCCTACGGGAGAAAGCAGGGGATCTTCGGACCTTGCGCTATTGGATGAGCCCAAGTCGGATTAGCTAGTTGGTAGGGTAATGGCCTACCAAGGCGACGATCCGTAGCTGGTCTGAGAGGACGATCAGCCACACCGGAACTGAGACACGGTCCGGACTCCTACGGGAGGCAGCAGTGGGGAATATTGGACAATGGGCGAAAGCCTGATCCAGCAATGCCGCGTGTGTGAAGAAGGCCTGCGGGTTGTAAAGCACTTTCAGCAGGGAAGAACAGCATGGGGTTAATACCCCCGTGTCCTGACGTCACCTGAAGAAGAAGCACCGGCTAACTCCGTGCCAGCAGCCGCGGTAATACGGAGGGTGCGAGCGTTAATCGGAATTACTGGGCGTAAAGCGTACGTAGGTGGCTTTGTAAGTCGGATGTGAAAGCCCTGGGCTTAACCTGGGAACTGCATCCGAAACTGCATGGCTAGAGTAAGGGAGAGGGAAGCGGAATTTCCGGTGTAGCGGTGAAATGCGTAGATATCGGAAGGAACACCAGTGGCGAAGGCGGCTTCCTGGCCCATTACTGACACTGAGGTACGAAAGCGTGGGGAGCAAACAGGATTAGATACCCTGGTAGTCCACGCTGTAAACGATGAGAACTAGATGTTGGACGCATCGGGCGTTCAGTGTCGCAGCTAACGCGTTAAGTTCTCCGCCTGGGGAGTACGGCCGCAAGGTTGAAACTCAAAGGAATTGACGGGGACCCGCACAAGCGGTGGAGCATGTGGTTTAATTCGATGCAACGCGAAGAACCTTACCTGGCCTTGACATCCCAGGAACCCTTCAGAAATGAGGGGGTGCCTTCGGGAACCTGGAGACAGGTGCTGCATGGCTGTCGTCAGCTCGTGTCGTGAGATGTTGGGTTAAGTCCCGCAACGAGCGCAACCCTTGTCCGTAGTTGCCAGCGAGTAAAGTCGGGAACTCTACGGAGACCGCCAGTGACAAACTGGAGGAAGGTGGGGATGACGTCAAGTCATCATGGCCCTTATGGCCAGGGCTACACACGTGCTACAATGGTCGGTACAGAGGGTTGCCAACCCGCAAGGGGGAGCCAATCCCAGAAAGCCGGTCGTAGTCCGGATCGGAGTCTGCAACTCGACTCCGTGAAGTCGGAATCGCTAGTAATCGCGAATCAGCATTGTCGCGGTGAATACGTTCCCGGGTCTTGTACACACCGCCCGTCACACCATGGGAGTTGGTTGCACCAGAAGTAGGTAGCTTAACCTTCGGGAGAGCGCTTACCACGGTGTGGCTAATGACTGGGGTGAAGTCGTAACAAGGTAGCCGTACGGGAACGTGCGGCTGGATCACCTCCTTTAAGAGAAAGAAACGCGTCCGCAGTCGCGGCGCGAGCTCCCAACACAAGTTACTTGGTCCTCGGGCTTGATCACCAGGCTCGAGGTCTGGCGCCGGCGACACGCAACCGACATCGGGTCTGTAGCTCAGTTGGTCAGAGCGCACCCCTGATAAGGGTGAGGTCGGAAGTTCAAATCTTCCCAGACCCACCACGGTTGTGGTGTGCGTGGAGCAGGCATCCTTTATGTAGGGGCCATAGCTCAGCTGGGAGAGCGCCTGCTTTGCAAGCAGGAGGTCGCCGGTTCGATCCCGGCTGGCTCCACCAAGCCCCGCCAGTCCAGTGCACGAGCGGAACCACGAGTATGCATGCGGGTCATGTATAGCAGTGGTTCCGTTCGCCGTCGGGTCCGCCCGTCGGTCCGCTCTTTAACAATTCGGAAAGTTTTGACGTCTAGCGATTAGTGTCCGTTGTTCCAACGGCGGACACGCAATCCAAGGTGTCGCATTCGTAGAGAGAGATACCAGCGCCATAGATCCCGAATGTTTGGGGTTATATGGTCAAGCGAATAAGCGCACGTGGTGGATGCCTAGGCGGTAGGAGGCGATGAAGGACGTTGTAGCCTGCGAAAAGCTTCGGGGAGCTGGCAAACAAGCTTCGATCCGGAGATGTCCGAATGGGGAAACCCACTGCTTCGGCAGTATCCCTGTCTGAATACATAGGACAGTGGAAGCGAACCCAGGGAACTGAAATATCTAAGTACCTGGAGGAAAAGAAATCAACCGAGATTCTCTTAGTAGCGACGAGCGAACGGGGAACAGCCCTGTGCCCGTATCGGGCGACTGCATAGCAAAACGGCATGGAAAGGCCGGCCATAGAAGGTGATAGCCCTGTATGCGAAATGCTTTCGTCAGTTAGGCACGATGAGTAGGCCGGGACACGTGACATCCTGGTTGAATATGGGGGGACCATCCTCCAAGGCTAAATACTACCTACCGACCGATAGTGAACCAGTACCGTGAGGGAAAGGCGAAAAGAACCCCGGAGAGGGGAGTGAAATAGAACCTGAAACCGCGTGCGTACAAGCAGTGGGAGCCTGGCTACGGCCGGGTGACTGCGTACCTTTTGTATAATGGGTCAGCGAGTTAATTTCAGTGGCGAGCTTAACCGAATAGGGGAGGCGTAGGGAAACCGAGTCCTAAATGGGCGATTCAGTCGCTGGGATTAGACCCGAAACCGGGCGATCTATCCATGGCCAGGGTGAAGGCAAGGTAATACTTGCTGGAGGCCCGAACCCACTAATGTTGAAAAATTAGGGGATGAGCTGTGGATCGGAGTGAAAGGCTAATCAAGCCCGGAGATAGCTGGTTCTCCCCGAAAACTATTGAGGTAGTGCCTCGTGTATCACTCCTGGGGGTAGAGCACTGTTTCGGCTAGGGGGCCATCCCGGCTTACCAAACCGATGCAAACTCCGAATACCAGGAAGTGCAATCACGGGAGACACACGGCGGGTGCTAACGTCCGTCGTGAAGAGGGAAACAACCCAGACCGCCAGCTAAGGTCCCCAAATTACAACTAAGTGGGAAACGATGTGGGAAGGCACAGACAGCCAGGAGGTTGGCTTAGAAGCAGCCATCCTTTAAAGAAAGCGTAATAGCTCACTGGTCTAGTCGGCCTGCGCGGAAGATTCAACGGGGCTAAGTTGTATACCGAAGCTGCGGATGCTCAGATTTATCTGGGCATGGTAGGGGAGCGTTCTGTAAGCCTGTGAAGGTGTGTCGTGAGGCATGCTGGAGGTATCAGAAGTGCGAATGCTGACATGAGTAACGATAATGCGGGTGAAAAACCCGCACGCCGAAAACCCAAGGATTCCTGCGCAACGTTAATCGGCGCAGGGTGAGTCGGCCCCTAAGGCGAGGGCGAAAGCCGTAGTCGATGGGAAGCAGGTTAATATTCCTGCACCAGCTATTGCTGCGATGGGGGGACGGAGTAGGCTAGGTCATCCGGGCGTTGGTTGTCCCGGTTCAAGCGTGTAGGGAGTGTGGCTAGGAAAATCCGGTTGCACATTATCCTGAGGCGTGATGACGAGTTCCCATGTGGAGCGAAGTGATTGATGCCAAGCTTCCAGGAAAAGCCTCTAAGCTTCAGGCAGTAGTTGACCGTACCGTAAACCGACACAGGTGGGTGAGGAGAGAATCCTAAGGCGCTTGAGAGAACTCGGGTGAAGGAACTAGGCAAATTGGTACCGTAACTTCGGGAGAAGGTACGCCCCTGCTGGTGATGAGACTTGCTCTCTGAGCTGGTGGGGGTCGCAGTGACCAGGTGGCTGCGACTGTTTATCAAAAACACAGCACTCTGCAAACACGAAAGTGGAAGTATAGGGTGTGACGCCTGCCCGGTGCCGGAAGGTTAATTGATGGGGTTAGGGAAACCGAAGCTCTTGATCGAAGCCCCGGTAAACGGCGGCCGTAACTATAACGGTCCTAAGGTAGCGAAATTCCTTGTCGGGTAAGTTCCGACCTGCACGAATGGCGTAACGATGGCCACACTGTCTCCACCCGAGACTCAGTGAAATTGAATTCGCTGTGAAGATGCAGCGTTCCCGCGGCTAGACGGAAAGACCCCGTGAACCTTTACTACAGCTTTGCACTGAATTTTGAGCATGCTTGTGTAGGATAGCTGGGAGGCTTTGAAGCTGGGACGCTAGTCCTGGTGGAGCCAACCTTGAAATACCAGCCTGGCCTGCTCGGAGTTCTAACCTAGGTCCGTTATCCGGATCGGGCACAGTGTATGGTGGGTAGTTTGACTGGGGCGGTCTCCTCCTAAAGAGTAACGGAGGAGCACAAAGGTACCCTCAGCGCGGTCGGACATCGCGCATTGCGTGCAAGGGCATAAGGGTGCTTGACTGCGAGACAGACACGTCGAGCAGGTGCGAAAGCAGGTCCTAGTGATCCGGTGGTTCTGTATGGAAGGGCCATCGCTCAACGAATAAAAGGTACTCCGGGGATAACAGGCTGATTCCTCCCAAGAGTCCACATCGACGGGGGAGTTTGGCACCTCGATGTCGGCTCATCACATCCTGGGGCTGTAGCAGGTCCCAAGGGTATGGCTGTTCGCCATTTAAAGTGGTACGCGAGCTGGGTTCAGAACGTCGTGAGACAGTTCGGTCCCTATCTGCCGTGGGCGTTGGAAAATTGAAGGGAGCTGCTCCTAGTACGAGAGGACCGGAGTGGACGTACCTCTGGTGTTCGGGTTGTCACGCCAGTGGCATTGCCCGGTAGCTATGTACGGAAGGGATAACCGCTGAAGGCATCTAAGCGGGAAGCCCACCCTGAGATAAGTTTTCCCTGGGGACTCGATCCCCCTGAAGGGCCCTCGTAGACTACGAGGTTGATAGGTCGGGTGTGTAAGCGCAGCAATGTGTTGAGCTAACCGATACTAATTGCCCGTGAGGCTTGACCATATAACACCCAAGCATTCAGGGTGTGCTGGTCTCTTTTTATAGATTGCGTCACCTTGGTCGACGCGACGACGTCAAAACTTTTCGATTTCGCGGCGCTCCGCTTACGGGCGGGGCGCGATACGTGAGCCAGTTTGCCTGGCGGCCATAGCGAGCGGGAACCACCCGATCCCTTTCCGAACTCGGAAGTGAAAACGCTCAGCGCCGATGGTAGTGCAGGGTTCTCCCTGTGTGAGAGTAGGTCACTGCCAGGCATTTAAATAAGGAACCCCCGGTCTCGAAAGAGGCCGGGGGTTTTTTCTTGTCCGTGTTCAGGGGGATCTTAGAGTTCCAGCCGGTCGAATTCCCTGATATTGATCAGCATTTCATGGATGGCCTTTTCCATGGCTCGCCGCTCGCGGGCCTCGGCCAGGCGCCGGATGCTGTCGACGATGGCGATCCACCAGTTCATGTGAGTGGCTGAAAGCTGGGCGGCCACCGCAACCAGGTCGCGCGTCATCGAAAGCGACTCCTCGCCTTCGCGCTTGAGCGCGACCAGGCTGTCGAGATCCGGGTGCTTGTCCTCGAGTTCGCTGAGCATCCGTTCAATCACCTGCGGATCGCGCTCCAGCTGCTTCGAGGAAGTCGGCTCGGTGTTGGGCTCGAGAAAGGCGATGTCGAGCAGCGATAGCAAATCGCGAAAAGACCCTCGCAGGCTCAACCACATCTGCCGTCGGCGCCGGTGCTCGAGGTGGCGCTGGATCAAGCCGAGCAGGCCGACCAGCACGAACGCCTCGAGACACAACACGACCAGCTCCGGAACCAGTTCTTCGCGGAACTGACCGCCGCCGCTGCCGTGCACGAAATACAGCCACAGGCCCACGCCGGAGAGTCCAAAGACCACCATCAGGACGATGATGAACAGGCGGCTCATGACGCTGCGTCGGGCGGGATTTCGCCATCGTCGCTGGCGAACGCCCGTACCACGCGGGCGATGCGCTCGGCCTCCCGCGGGGTCAGGTCCAGCGGCAGGTTGGCAATGTAGACCGTTGCATCCGTACGCAGCGCGATTGGAATGATGTTGCCCGGGTTATCCGTGGATTCCAGCGTGACACGTTCGGCCACTTCGCGCTCGGCCGTGAGCGAGCCTCGTGGCAAGGCGCGGCTATCCTCTCCGCCGACGCTCCGGAACGTAGCTGGGTGCTCGGACCAGGCCAGGAAATCGGCCTGCGCCATCCTTACCCTTTCCGCATACAGGGACAAGGCCTCGTTGCGAATGCTCGCACCGTCGAGCTTGTGGAATCGCGACGCGAGCGTGTCGACATCGAGCTTGCGCACGTCGGCGCGCTCCGCCGGGCTCATCTCATCGGCTAACTGTTCGACCGCTTTGCGACGGGCGCGTGCCACGGCCGGATTGATCAAACCCGTTACACCGGCGTGTTTGTGGAACTCCAGCAGGGTATCCACCGAATAAGAACCGTCGGGCATCATGTCCCTTCTCTCCTGCGGGCCGCGTCAGCGGTCGAAGACCCACTCGGCGACCGCATCAAGCACTGTCTGCCCCGTGCCGCGATGGGCGTTGGGGCCATTCATGATCGCCACGACGACATGCCGTCGGCCGCTGCGGCTCTGCACGACCCCGGCGATCGAGGCGGCCTCGTCGAGGCGTCCGCTCTTGAGGTAGGCACGGCCGGACATTTCCCCGTGGTAGCGGCGCCGCATCGTGCCATCGAGCGCGGCGATCGGCATGGAGGACATCAGGTCGGCCATCTGGGGATGCTGCCACGCATCCAGCAGCATGGCGCCGAAACCGGCCGCGGTCACGCGCGTCTGGCGCGACAGGCCGGAGCCGTTGTCCAGGAACAGCCCCGCCAGTGGGAGGCCGCGAGCCGCGACCCACGCCTCGATCGCGGCCCGACCTTTCTCCGCGGTAGCTGGGGCACCGGCGTGCTCGAGTCCCAGGGTCAGGAACAGGTGCCGCGTCATCGGGTTGTTGCTCCACTTGTTGATCTGCCGCACCTGGTCCGCGAGCGGCAGCGAGTGATGCACGAACAGTTCCTGGGCATCCTCCGGGACGGGCGCAAGGCGCAACCCGCCCTCGATCTCGCCGCCGAGCTGCGCCCACAGCGCACGAAACAGCGCGTTGACGAAATCCGGCGCGTCCAGGACCGAGCGCCACAGGCTGTACTCCGTGCAGCCGCTCGGGAACTTGCCGGACAGGATCGCGTGATGGCCCGGCGGCCCCGCCGGGAGGTCGAAGGCCACGCCGCGCTGGAACCCTGAGCAGGCGCCATGGCGGGTGCCGATCCGGTTCTCGACCCGGAAGCCGGCCAGCGGCGGATCGACATATACCTTCACGCCCGCGGTGTTCCGCATGACGCGGAACTCCACCGCATTGCTGTTCACCAGCATGGCGTTGGGCAGGACGTTGTACGCCCGGTAGGGCTGGCTGTCGAAGTCCCCGGGCGATTCACCATTGACGCCGAACAACGTGTCGTCGATCACGAGGTCGCCGGCGATCTCGACGATCCCGCGCGCGCGGATCTCGCGCAGCAAGGTCCAGAACCGCTCGGTGCTCAGTCCCGGATCGCCGCCGCCGCGCAGCACCAGGTCGCCGTCCAGCCGACCATCGCGCACCGGGCCGGTGACGAACACGGTGGTTTCCCACCGGTAAGCGGGGCCCAGCCGGTCCAGCGCAGCATAGGTCGTCAAGAGCTTGATGATCGATGCGGGATTCCGGGGGACGTTCTCATTGAATGCCAGCAGCGGTGCATCCGCATCCACCGCCTGGACGAAAATGCTGAGGCCTGATCCATCGAGATTGTGGTTTTTCAGGGCGGCCAGGACAGGCGAGGGCAGGGATTCTGCGCGGGGCGCGGCACTCGCGGGCGGCAGGAGACTGGAGAGAATGAGCGCGAAACCGAGGTAAAAGAATGCTCTGCGAGACATGTGACCGAGTATCTCCGGATTGGCAAACGGTTACAATTGGCGGCATTCGGGGAATTTGCTATAAACCGGAGCCTCCGGAAACCGGGTCAGCCCCCATCCGTGACCCATCCAGCGACCTAACTGCGGAAAGGAATCTCTCGATGGCGGAACCTCTCTTGAAGAGAGTAGCCAATGGCGACGGCAACGCCATCAAGGAAGTGATGGACCAGTTCGGTGGTCTCGTCTGGTCGCTTGCGCGCCGTTCCTGTTACAACCCGACGGATGCCGAGGACGCGACCCAGGAAATCTTCCTCGATATCTGGAAGAGCGCTTCCCGCTACGACGAGTCCAAGGGCTCAGAGACCCTGTTTGTCGCCATGATCGCGCGGCGCCGCCTCATCGATCGCATCCGGCGCCAGGGCCGCGAGCCGCGCATGGACGACATCGATGCACCCGGATTCGAACTGGCGTCGAACACGCAGGACGAGGGGGAGACATTTGCCGAGGCGGCCCTGGCCGCGAAGGCTGTCGCCACCCTCAAGCCGGCACAGCAGCGCGTACTCGAGCTGGGCCTGCTCCAGGGCCTCAGCCATAGCGAGATCGCGGACATGACGGGCATGCCGCTGGGGACGGTCAAGACACAGATGCGCCGGGGGCTGATTCGCGTGCGGGAATTGATGCAGGTGGCTGATCTGGCGGATGCCGGGGAGCACAGTTGATGGCTGCCCAGCTGCCGGAAGACCACCGCCTGTTCGAACTCATGGCGATCCGCGCCGTGGAGGGCCTGCCGCCGGCGGACGAAGCCGAGTTTGCCGAGCACGCGGCAGCTCATCCGGAAATCGATACCGAAGCCTTCGAGCGCACGGCCGCGGCGCTGGCGCTGGTCGGCGTGGCCGTCGAGCCGATGCCCGCGGGGGTGCGCGATCGAATCGAAGCCGACGCCGCCGCGTGGTTTGCCGAACGCACCGCAACGGCCGACCGGACACCTGACCTGCCTGCGCCGGGAACCGTCGTGGCGATGCCTGCCCGCAGTCCACGCAGCACCGCCTGGGGTGGCTGGGTGGCCGCGGCCGCGGCGCTCGTGGTGGCCGTCGTGGGCTGGCTGCAGGTGGAGCAGCTGGCGGACGATCGGGCGGCGCTCGCCGCGCGCCAGGCCGCCCTGGAAGTCTCCGTGACCCGTCTCGAACAGGATCTCGACCTGCGCGAGCAGGTGCTCGCCGAACTGGTCGAGCCGACCCCGGCGGAACTGCTGGCGCAGCTCGAAAACCGGCCGGAAACGCTGGCGTTGCCCTGGTCCGCGACGGACGATCCGGCGGCCGCGGACGCTGGCGGCCGGGTGATCTGGAACCCTGCCGAACAGGCGGGGGTGATGCGCTTCAGCGGCTTGCAGCCGAACGACCCCTCCGCCTGGCAGTACCAGTTGTGGATCTTCGATGCCGAGCGTGATGAGCGCTTTCCGGTGGACGGGGGCGTATTCGATGTCGCGCCCGACGGCGAAACACTCGTACCCATCCGCGCGAAACTGCCGGTGGGCGAGGCGGTGTTGTTCGCCATCACCGTGGAACAGGCCGGCGGGGTGGTCGTTTCCTCGCGTGAACGCATCGCGCTCGTGGCCCAGCCGGGCGCCTGACCTTCTCGATGAATCTGCTTTCTCCTCCCCGGCCGAATTAAAGGCCGACCCCGGGTTTTGCCGGATTCCTGAGGAGGAGCCATCATGAATCGACTTTTTGGCCGCGGCCTGCTGGCTGCGATGGTGCTTACGCTCGCGGCTTGCGGCGGCAGCAACGACAACGGGACCATCATCGAGCCGCCACCCGCAGCATCGACCGCCCAGTTGCAGGTAGTGCATGCTTCGGCGGATGCCCCGGCAGTGAATGTCACGGTCAACGGCGCAGTCCCGGATGGACTCGCCGGCGTTCCTTTTGCCGTGGCCTCGCCATTCCTCGAGCTCGAAGCGGGGACGATCGATGCGGCCGTCAACGCGATCCTCCCGGACGGCAGCGAAGTCGAGGTGCTCGCAGCGCCCGGGCTGGCACTGGAGGCCGATACCGCCTACGCGGTGATCGCCGCGGGCAGCACGGCGGAGTTGCTGGCCTCCGGGGACGGCAATCCGCTCCAGCTGTTCGTACTCCCGCGTCCCGTCGAGGAAACGATCAACGGGGTCCGCATCCAGGTGCTGCACGGCGCGCCGTCGGTACTCGAGGTGGACGTTTATGTCACCGCGCCCGACACCGAGCTGGCTGGACTGACGCCCGCCACGTTCGCGTTCGGCGAGGTGCTCGACCTGGGCACCGTGGCCGCGGCCGACTACCGGATCCGCGTTACACCGCCGGGTAGCGACACCGTGGTTTTCGATTCCGGGGCGGTGACGCTACCCGACGGGGCGGACTTGAGCATCGTCGCGGTCGACAACGTGGGACCCGGGAGTGCACCGGTCTCCCTGCTGGCGGTGTTTGCCGACGGCACCGTTGCCGAACTGCGTGACGGCGGGGACGCCGCGCCGGCCGGCCTGACGGCCGTGCACAACGCGGCTGATGCGCCGACGGTGTGCGTCGTCGCGGACGATTCCGGCACGGCGGACACGGAGCGCGTCGAACTGTTCGCGGGCGTGCCGTTCCGCGGCTTCGGTTATCTCGGCGAGGTGCCCCCCGGCAGCTACGTGGTGGGGCTCGAGGTGTTCGACGAGCAGACGGGCTGCGCAGGGACTTCGGCCGTGACCTTCGACACCCCGGTGGATCTTGCCGCGGGTACGGACGTGACCGGCATCGTGGCGGGTTCGCTGGGCGCGGGTTCGCTCGAGTTGCTGGCGCTGGACGACTCGTTGCGGCCGATCGCGACCGAGGCACGCGTGCGCATCGTACACGGTTCGGCCGCAACGCCGGCGGTTGACATCTACGTCGTACCGGCCGGGACCGACATCACTTCGCCTGATGTGAGTCCTGCATTCAGCGGCGTGGAGTTCGGTGCCTCGACCGGTTTCGTGGCGCTGTCGCCGGGTGATTACGACGTCTTCGTGACGCTGACGGGCGAGACTGCGCCGGCGATTTCGCTCGCGGGCGCGACTTTCGACGGTGGCGACGTCATCAGTGCGATCGCCAGTGACCCGGATGACGGCGAGACGTCGCCCGGCCTGGTCGTGATCGATCACGTGGCGCTGACGGACCCGACGTCCTGAAGCGAGCCATTACGGCATGACGGCGCCCGTGTTCCGGCACGGGCGCCGTTCTTGTTCAGAATCCCAGCGTGTAGGGGCCGCCCTTCTTGAGCGCGCGCTGGTAAGCGGGGCGTTCCGCGATGCGCTCGACGAAGTCCTGCAGCTTCGGCCGTTCCGCGCCGAGCAGGCCACCGGCCGCCGCCGCCTCGAGCGGGAAGCTCATCTGGATGTCGGCGGCCGTGAACGCTTCGCCGGTGAACCAGGTCCGTTGCCCCAGTTCCGCCTCCATGAAATCGAGATGCAGGGCGAGCTGCGGCTTCACGAAGCTCTGCTGGACCTTGTCGGCGATGCCACGCACGACCGGGCGAACGAAGAAGGGCATGGGCGCATCGGGCATCTTGCGGAAAATGAGGCTGAGCAACAGCGGCGGCATCGCCGAGCCCTCGGCATAATGCAGCCAGTAAGTATATTGCCGTCCTTCTTCCGTGCCGTGCGAGGGCCGCAAGCCGCTGTCCGGGCCGTGCATATCGACCAGGTATTCGATGATCGCGCCGGATTCGGCCACCGTGACGTCGCCGTCGGTAATGACGGGCGATTTGCCGAGGGGGTGGACCTTGCGCAATGTCGCCGGCGCGAGTTTCGTCTCCGGATCGCGCGCGTATCGCTTCACGCGATACTGGACGCCGAGCTCCTCGAGCAGCCACAGGATGCGTTGCGATCGCGAGTTTTCGAGGTGGTGGACGATGATCATCGGCGTCTCCGCAGGAAAAGAGGCCCGATGCTATCCGCTCCCGGCCGAGGATAGAATGGCCCCATGAGTTACCCAGGCGATCGCCAGGCGACCGACACCGTGCTGCTGGTGCGCCCCGTGGCTTTTCACGGCAATCCCGAAACGGTGGATTCGAACGCTTTCCAGCGCCCGCCCGCCGCGGCGGATCCCCAAGCCGAGCAGGCCGCGGCAGCCGTGGAATTCGACGGCCTCGTGGATACGCTGCGTACCGCCGGCGTCAACGTCATCGTCGTGTCCGACACGGCGCAGCCGCCCACCCCGGATTCCGTGTTTCCCAACAACTGGGTGAGCTTCCACGCCGACGGCACGGCCGTGCTCTACCCGATGATGGCGCCCAGCCGCCGCGGCGAGCGGCGCCGGGACATTCTCGAGATGCTCAGCCGGGAGCACGGCTTTCACGTGGCGCGGGTGCTGGACCTGTCGGGTCACGAGGCCGACGACCGCTTTCTCGAAAGCACCGGCAGCATGGTCCTGGACCGGGTTCATCGCGTCGCCTACGCCTGTCTTTCCGCGCGCACCGACCCCGCGGTGCTGGCGGAGGCCGCACAGCAACTGGATTACGAACCGCTGGCCTTCGCTGCTTTGGACAAGGAAGGCTTGCCGATTTACCACACCAACGTGCTGATGTGCATCGGCCAGGATTTTGCCGTGGTCTGCGAGGAGGCTATCAGCGATGCAGGGCAGCGCGCGGCAGTCAGGCAACGCCTGGAAGACACCGGCCACGAGGTCGTGCCGATTCGTTTCGAGCAGATGTGCAGCTTCGCCGGCAACATGCTGGAGCTGGCGAGTGTCGATGGCGAGCGCCTCCTGGCCTTGTCGTCACGCGCCCTCGATGCGCTCGATGCAGGCCAGCGCGCGACCCTGGCCGCGCGCTGTCGCCTGGTCGCCGCCCCGGTGGCCGCGATCGAGGACGGCGGCGGCGGCAGCGTCCGTTGCATGCTCGCGGCGGTCCATCTCCCGCGACGAGTTTGAGGCCGGGCGGACCGCCGCAGGGCCCCTTGCACATAATATGCAGTAGAATCGCGGCCCGAGCCTGCTGCGCCGAGCACTTCCCATGACCCATGACACTCGCATACTGATGTGCCCGCCCGACCATTTCGAGGTGGATTACGTCATCAATCCCTGGATGGACGGGCACTCCGGCTCGCTCGACCTGGCGCTGGCCCGCGAGCAGTGGGAAGCGCTGCGGGAGGCCATCTCCACCTGCGCCGAGGTCAGGCTGCTCGACCCCCGTCCGGGCCTGCCCGACCTGGTGTTCACCGCGAATGCTGGGCTGGTGTACCAGAATCTCGCCGTGCCGTCGCATTTCATGCCGCACGAGCGGCGGCCGGAGGAGCCTTTCCTGCGCGCCTGGTTCGAGGCCGAGGGCTTCGAAGTGCGTGTCCTGCCGCAGAACATCGCCTTCGAGGGCGCCGGCGACGCGTTGATCGATCGTGGTGGCCCGTGGCTCTGGACGGGCTACGGTTTTCGCACCGAACTCGAGGCGCACGACTACCTGCGCCGCTGGTTCGACCTCGAGCTGGTCTCGATCCGGCTCGTCGATCCGCGTTTCTATCACATAGACACCTGTCTCTGTCCCCTGGACGGCGGCTATCTCCTCTACCATCCGCCGGCCTTCGCCGCCGAGTCCCGCAAGGAGATCGAGCGGCGCGTGCCGCGCCACAAGCGCATTCCGGTCAGCGTCGAGAATGCCGGGCATTTCGCCTGCAACGCCGTGAACGTGGGCGATTGCATCTTCATGAACCGCACGGGCGGCGAACTCGTCGGCGTCCTCGAGTCGCGAGGCTTCAGGGTGACGCAACTGGGGCTGTCCGAATTCCTCAAGGCGGGCGGGTCGGCGAAGTGCCTGACGCTCAAGCTGACGGAGCCGCAGCGCCCGGCCTGAAGAAGCCCGTTCCCCGGAAAGACGCCGGCCCGGCTAGAATGGACGCTGCGTCCACCCGGAGGGAAGGCATGGCACAAGGGCCCCGCGTCTGCGTCATCGGCGCCGGCTCCAGCGGCATCGCAGTCGTCAAGGCATTGCGGGACCGCGGCATCTCGCAGGTCTGCTACGAGAAGAGCGACGATATCGGCGGCAACTGGTGTTTCCGCAATCGCAACGGCATGTCGGCCGCCTACGAGTCGCTGCACATCAACACCGACGCGAAGCTGATGGAATACCGGGACTACCCCATGCCCGCCGATACCCCGGACTATCCCGGCCATCGGGTCATCAAGCGCTACTTCGACGATTACGTGGAGCACTTCGGCCTGCGCGAGCATATCCGCTTCGACACGGAGGTGAAGCGGGCACATCGCCGCGATGACGGCCGGTGGGAAATCTCGCTCGACTCCGGCGCGACCGAGCTGTTCGACGTCCTGGTCGTGGCCAATGGCCACCACTGGGACCCGCGCTGGCCGGAGCCCCCTTATCCCGGGGAATTCGATGGCGAGCAGTTGCACTCGCACAGCTACCTGAACCCGACGGACCCGGTCGATTTCCATGGCAAGCGCGTCCTGGTGGTGGGCATGGGCAACAGCGCGATGGACATCGCCTGCGAGTTGTCGCGCCCGGGAATCGCCGAACGGCTGTACCTGTCGGCGCGCCGAGGGGTATGGATCCTGCCCAAGTACCTGTTCGGCATCCCCATGTCGCGCCTCGGCATGCTGCCGCACTGGGTCCCGTGGCGGCTCGGCAGCCTCCTGACCCGGATCGTCGTCACCCTCAATGCGGGTACGCCCTGGCGTTTCGGCCTGCCGCGCCCCGACCACCGCATGCTGGAGGCGCATCCGACCATCAGCCAGGAGATCTACATGCGCCTCGGCAGCGGCGACATCCTGCCGCGCCCGGGTATCCGCCGCCTGCAGGGCAAGCGGGTGGAGTTCAGCGACGGCCGCAGCGAGGCGATCGACATCATCGTCTGGTGCACCGGCTACAAGCTCAGCCTGCCGTTTTTCGCGCCGTCGTTCATTGCCGCACCCGGCAACGACCTGCCGTTGTGGGAGCGCATGGTCAAGCCGGGCATCGACAACCTGTTCTTCGTCGGGCTGTTGCAGCCGCTTGGCGCCATCATGCCGATCGCGGAAGCACAGGGCCGCTTCATCGGCGACCACCTGCTCGGCCGCGTCGCCCTGCCGGATGCCGCGACGATGACGCGCGAGATGACGCGCGAGCGCGAGGCGCTGTTTCGCCGTTACCGGGATCGTTCGGCCCGCCATACCATGCAGGTGGATTTCGAAGATTACCTGTATCGCCTGCGCAAGCTCACGCGCCGCGGCGCGCGCCTCGCGCGCGAGCGCAAAACGGAAGGCCCCTTTTCTCCGGGCGCCTCGCCGGCGGCGCACTAGCTCATGGCGATGCGTCGCGCCTTCGCACGCATGCTGGCCCGCACCGTGGTGCGTCCGGGGCTGGTGCCGAGGCGGCCGCTGGTGCACCGGCGCTGGCGCATCGAGCGGGCTGCCGCGGTGCTCCCCCTGCCGCGCGGCGTCCGCATCCAGCCCGCCGCCGAAGAAAACCCGGGCGGGGAATGGCTGCTGCCGGGTGATGTCCAGCCGGACGATCCGCGCGGCGCGATGCTCTATGTCCACGGCGGTGGCTTCGTGCTGGGTTCCCCCGCCAGCCATCGGGCGATCGTGGCCCGCTGCGCCCAGCTGACGGGCCGCCCTGTGCTCGCCGCGCATTATCGGCTGGCGCCGGAACACCCTTTCCCGGCCGCGCTCGAGGACTTGCAGTCCACCTGGCGGGCGCTGACGCTGGACGGCGCGCGGCCGATCGCACTGGCGGGTGATTCCGCGGGCGGCTGGCTGGCGCTTGCCGTGGCGCGCTATGCCGCAGCCGCCGGGCTGCCGCGGCCGGCGGGCCTCGCGCTTTTTTCGCCCCTGGTCGAGCTGGCGCGCGCCGAGCGAGCGCTGGCCGCCGATATGCTCTTGCCGCCCGGATTCGTGCAGCAGGGCATCGCCGCGTGGCGGGGCGACATCCCGGCCAGCGATCCGCGCTTCGACCTGCTGGACGCGTCGCTCGCGGGACTGCCGCCCGTGTATCTCGCCTTCGATCGCGACGAGGCGCTGGCTGAAGATGCGCGCCGCCTCGCCGCCGCGTTGCGCGAGGCCGGCGTCAGGCTGCGCATAGAGGAATCGAGCGGACTCTGGCATGCCTGGCCGCTGTTCGGCGGGGTGCTGCCCGAAGCCGACGCCACCCTGCACGCCGCCGTCGCCATGCTCGGGCTGCAGCCGGATCACGCCTGATGATCCCTGCCAGTCCGACGCTGCGGCTGCTCTGTGGCGCAGCACTGATCAGCTTTGCGCCCGTGTTCGTCCGCCTCACCCCGGTCAGTCCGACCGAGAGCGCGTTCTACCGCACCTTGTTCGGCGGACTGATGCTGGCCGCCTGGGTGATCCTGCGTCGCACGCCGGTCGAGCGCCGCTCCGGCGCGGCGCTCCTGGCCCTGCTCGCCGCCGGCGTGCTGTTCTCCGCCGACCTCGCCGTGTGGCATCGAAGCATCTGGTACGTGGGCCCCGGCCTCGCGACCCTGCTCGGCAATTTCCAGGTGTTCCTGCTGGCCGTCGTCGGCATAGTGTTCTTCGGTGAGAAGGCCCGCTGGGAGCTCATGGTGGCGATCCCGATGGCCGTCCTCGGCCTCGGCCTGATCGTCGGCTTCGAATGGCAGAGCCTCGATGCCGACTACCGCTGGGGGATCGTGTTCGGCCTGCTGACCGCCGTGTTCTACGCGGCTTACATCCTGGCGTTACGGCGTGCCCGTGCCGCGAGCCCGGCCGGGTCGATCGTGTCCGACCTGATGATCGTTTCACTGGTCTCGGCGGCATTCCTGTTCGCGGGCGCGGGGCTCGGTGGTGAGCCGGTGTCCATTCCTGACGCCAGGTCGGCGGGATTGCTGGCGGCCTACGCCCTCGTGGCGCAGGTCGTGGGCTGGCTGCTGATTTCCGGCAGCCTGCCGCACGTGCCTGCATCGCGCGTCGGCCTGATCCTGTTGCTGCAGCCGATCCTGGCGTTCCTCTGGGACGTGCTGATCTTCTCCCGCGCTTTCGGACCAAGGGAGATCGCGGGCGCCACGCTGGCGATCGCGGCGATCGGTCTCGGTTCGCGTCCGCGGCGCTGAGCGGTCCGGGCGTCGAGTCTCAGGTCCACAGCCGCAATGCGCCTGCCGCCAGCTCGATCGAGAGATGCGAGACGTCCTCGCCGAGCAGCTCGCCGTCAGCCTGGGCCGGCATGCCGAAGGCGCTGTCGATCTCGAGTCGACGGCTGCGGGCGAAGTGCGCGACGGACAGGTGTTCGTGCGTGCCGCGCACCACGCTCGGCGCGTGCCGCAGCACCTGCATCGCGCTGAGCGCGTCCGCCCAGACGAGGTCCAGCTGGCCGTCGTCCAGCATGCCCCGGGGCGCGAGCCGGAACAGGCCCCCGACATACTGGCCGTTGCAGGCAGCGACCAGCGTCATCGGCCGCCGGTCCTCGCCGCCGTCCCAGCGCAGCGAGCATGCAGGCGCTGCGACGCCGTTGCGCAGGGCGTCGAGGAGCCCGGCGCCGTAGGCCAGCGGACCGGGCAACCATCGCCGCCGCAGCATGGCCCGGGTGATCGCGGCGTCGAAGCCGAAGCCGACGCCGTTGACGAACCAGTGACCGTTGACCTGGCCGGCATCGATGGCGCGCGGCGTGCAACCGGCCGCGAGTCGCATGCACGCCGCGCGCCAGGCGCGGGGCAGCCCCGCGGACTTGATGAAGTCGTTGCCGGTGCCCAGCGGGACCACGCCCAGGATGGTCGGAGCGCCGGGCACGGCCAGTACGCCGCGGGCCACTTCGGACAGCGTGCCGTCCCCGCCGATCGCGATGATCCGCTCGCGCCCCCGTTCGGCTTCGCGGAACGCCAGCTCCTCGAGCTGTCCCGGCCCTGCGCTGATGACGGTCTCGACCCGCAGTCCGCCGGCCTCGAGCAACGCGACCGCCCGCGCGCCGTGGCGGCGCCCGCGGCCTCCGCCTGCAGCGGGATTGACGAATACGACGACGGCTTCGCGCATGGCGGCCCGCACTCCCCGGTAGACCGCGGGCAGCATACCCCAGCGCACCCGGGCCTGGCCCCGCGCCAGCGCCGCTGATCCGGGCTAGAATCCCGCCTCTGGCTCCCCACGGTCATTCATGCTCGAATTCTGCGCCAAGCTGCTCATCGGATATCTCGCGGGCTCTCTCGTGGGCAGCCTGGTGCTCGGACGGATCCGTGGCACGGACATCCGTCAGCTCGGCAGCGGCAATGCCGGCGGCACCAATGCGCTGCGCACCCAGGGCAAGGGCTTTGCGCTGGGGGTCATGATCATCGACATCGCCAAGGTGGTGGCGCCGATCCTCTGGCTGAGTGACGCGGCGCTGCCCGGGATCGGCGTCGATCCGGACGTATCGCGGGAGACCATCGCCGCCGGCATCGCTGCGGGAGCGGTGCTCGGGCACGTTTGGCCGCTGTATTTCGGCCTGCGGGGCGGCAAGGGCATGGCCACGCTGCTGGGCGCCTATGGCGCGATCGAGCCCTGGCTGCTCCTGGCGGTGGTGTTGAGCTGGGTGCCGGTATTCCTGCTGCGCGGCTATGTCGGACTCGCCACCATCTGCGCGACGGCGCTGGCGCCGGTCTGGCTCGCGCTGGCCGGCCAGGCGGGTCGTCCACTGTTCTGGTTCGCCCTGTTCATGGCCGGCTTCGTCGCCTGGACACACCGCGGCAACATCGCGCGCATGCGCGCCGGCACCGAGAGCCGCATGTTCGCGGGCCGCAGGCGGCCCTCCGGACCGCAGCGGTGAATTTCAATCCGGCCCTGTTGCAGGCCCTGGCGCCCGGCCATCCCGTGTCCGGCGAGGCGCTCGGCCGCGCGCTGGGCGTGAGTCGCGCCGCGGTCTGGAAAGCCGTGCGCCGGCTGGTCGCGCTGGGCGTGCCGGTGGAGGCCCGCCGCGGCCGCGGCTATTGCCTGCCGGCGCCGCTGGAATTGCTGGACCCGGCAGCGATTCGCGCTGCCCTGCAGCCAGCGGCCTGCGACCAGCTCGGCCTTCTCGAGGTGGTGGCGGAGATCGATTCCACCAACGCCCGGGTGCTGGCGGGCGGGCTGCCGCTCGGGACGCTGGCCGCCTGCCTCGCGGAATACCAGTCGGCGGGCCGGGGGCGCCGCGGGCGACGCTGGCTGGCGCCGCCGGCCTCGGGCATCTGCTTGTCGGTGGGGGGACGCATGGCGGCGGCCCCGGCCGATTTCGCGGCGCTGCCGGCCGCGGTCGGCGTCGCGTGTGCGACGGCTCTCGAGGCGCTCGGGGTGGCCGGCGTGCGGCTCAAGTGGCCCAACGACCTGTTGCTCGATGACGCCAAGCTCGGCGGCGTGCTGATCGAGTTGCGCGGCGAAGCCCAGGGTCCCGCAACGCTGGCGGTGGGACTCGGACTGAACCTGCGGCTCGGGACCGCGGCCCGTGCGGCGATCGTGTCGGCGGGCGGCCTCCCGCCGGCCGACCTCGCCGCCGTGGCGCCGGGCCTCGGGCGCAACAGGATCGCGGCGGCGCTCATCGAGGCGCTCACGACATGCATCGTGCGGGCGCCGGCAGCGCTCAGCGACGCGGTGCTTGCCGATTGGGCGACGCGCGACGCGATGCATGGCCGCCCGGTGTGCGTCAGCGCGGGGAGCAGCCAGCGGCGCGGTATCGCCCGCGGGATCGACCGCTCGGGGGCGCTGCTGCTCGAAACGGCCGACGGCTCGCGGCAGCGGATCACCGCGGGTGAAGTCACGCTGAGGGCCGCGGGATGATGTTGCTGCTGGACCTGGGCAATACACGGCTGAAAGCCGGCTGGCCGCTGCCCGGCGGCGGCGTGCGCGTGCTCGGCGAGGCGTCGCACCGGGACCGGGGCATGCGCGAGGCGCTCGCCGGGTTGCTCGACGGGACGGATCTCGAGGGCCGGCCCGCCCTGTGCGCCAACGTCGCCGGGGCCGCTGCGGGAAAATCGCTGGCCGATGCGCTGCGGGAATCCGGCGGCGGGAGCCTGGCGTTCCTGCGGGCCGAGCGCGAGTTCGGGGGCGTGTCCTGCGGTTACCGTGATCCGTCGCATCTCGGTGCGGATCGCTGGGCCGCATTGCTCGGGGCGCGGGTGCTGAGCGACGAGGCCTGCCTCGTGGTGGATGCCGGCTCGGCGCTCACGCTCGATGCGCTGGCGCCCGGCGGGCGGCACCTCGGCGGATGGATCCTGCCGGGCCTTTCGATGATGGTGGCGGCGCTGGAAGCGCGCACCGGCGACCTCGGCAAGCTGCGTCGGGCCTCCGGCGTGGCCGGCGCCGGCGAGTTTCCGGCCGATACCGGCCCGGCCATGGAGTCAGGGGCGCGACTCGCCGCCGTCGGCGCCGTGCGCGGCGCACGCGATCGGCTCGAGAGGCATTGCGGCCGGACTGCGCGCCTGCTGCTGACCGGCGGGGACGCGGCTGCACTGGTCGAGGCGGTGGCGGATGCGCGGCATGTCCCTGACCTGGTATTGCAGGGACTGGCACGGGCCGCGACGGCGAGGCTTTCCTGAACGAGGGCTGAACGCGGGCTGTTGGAGCCGTCGTGGGCTCTACGAATACCCAAGGCAGGCTCCTGGGATATACTGCGCCTATCCGTGTCATCGTCAAGGTCGGGAGGACCATGTATATGAGAAAGCTCACAATCGCAATGCTGGCCATGCCCTTGTTCGCCTTCAGTGGCGCCGCGCTCGCGGGTGATGCCGCCGCCGGTGAAGCCAAGGCTGAAGCGCTCTATTGCATGGATTGCCATGCGGGCGAGGATTTCGAGGGCATGTCCAAGGATGAGATCACCAAGGCCCTGGAAGACTCGCTGTCGGGCGAGCTCCCGCATCCCCCGGGCCTCGAGGACATGACGGCCGAGGACATTCCTGACCTGGCTGCTTATTTCTACGCGGCGGCGGGCGGCGAGTAGGCCCCCGTCCGCAGAGCGGAAACCCGGGCCGCCCCCGATTCGTCGGGGGCGGCTTTTTTTTGTCCGGGGCCCGTTGCCGCGTTGCTGCGGGCGTGGCCGGGTCCTAGAATGCAGGCCGGTGCCGGTGTAGCTCAGTTGGCAGAGCGGCTGATTTGTAATCAGCAGGTCGCAGGTTCGACTCCTGTCGCCGGCTCCATTTCGTTATACTCCCAGCCCGTCCGCCCATCCCAGAGGAACTATAAAATGAATAAAATCTCCCTCGCCCTGCTTTCCCTGTCGCTCGCGGCAGCCAGCGGCGCCGCCCTTGCCGCCGACCCGGCCGCCGGAGAGGCCAAGGCCGATGCCTGTCTCGACTGCCACATGCCCGACGATTTCTCCGGGCTGAGCGCCGCGGAGATCGAGGCGGCCATCCGCGCGATTCTCAGCGATCCGGCGTCCCACCCCGAGGACATTTCCGGCGTGCTGGCCGAAGAGGATGTCCCGGATGTCGCCGCCTGGTTCGCTCAAGAGGGCGCCGAGTAAGGCGATTCCCGCGGCCGGGCGGCCTGTGAGCGCCCGGCCGCCGTTTCCGGCAGCTCATGCCACGGCGGCGGTTGTCCCGCGACCGCCGCAATTCCCGCCTGTGTCTGTTGACACCCCAGGGCCCGCGTTTAATAATACGCGGCTTGCGCTTTTGGGGAGGGGTACCCAAGCGGTCAACGGGGGCAGACTGTAAATCTGCTGGCTCAGCCTTCGGAGGTTCGAATCCTCCCCCCTCCACCACGGGCCTTGCAGCCCACTCTGGTGAGGAACTGGGCAGGGACGAGCTGGCAGAAAGGTGGAGGCAAGAGCACGCGCGGGCGTAGTTCAACGGTAGAACCTCAGCCTTCCAAGCTGATGATGTGGGTTCGATTCCCATCGCCCGCTCCAGACAGGGGAGCCGTTGCCGGGGAGCAGGCGGTAGACAACAGGATCGAGGCCCACATAGCTCAGTCGGTAGAGCACTTCCTTGGTAAGGAAGAGGTCACCGGTTCAAATCCGGTTGTGGGCTCCAAGTTGCAGGCATTGAACGAAGCGGGCGACCCGTCTCAAAGACGGCGCCGGCATGGCAAACAAACAGATTAGTCCGGAGTCGAGCACCGATGTCCAAGTCGAAATTCGAGCGTACGAAGCCGCATGTGAATGTGGGGACGATTGGCCATGTTGACCATGGCAAGACGACCTTGACGGCGGCGTTGACGAAGGTGATGGCGGAGAAGTTTGGTGGTGAGGTGAGTGCCTACGACCAGATTGACAAGGCGCCGGAGGAGAAGGCGCGCGGCATCACGATTGCGACGGCGCACGTGGAGTACCAGTCGGAGAACCGGCATTACGCGCACGTGGACTGTCCGGGTCATGCGGACTACATCAAGAACATGATCACGGGTGCGGCGCAGATGGACGGTGCGATCCTGGTGGTGTCGGCGGCGGATGGTCCGATGCCGCAGACGCGGGAGCACATTCTGCTGGCGCGGCAGGTGGGTGTGCCTTATATCGTGGTGTACCTGAACAAGGCGGACATGGTGGACGATGCCGAGCTTCTGGAGCTGGTGGAGCTCGAGGTTCGGGATTTGCTGAGCACCTACGAGTTCCCCGGGGACGACACGCCGATCATCACGGGTTCGGCGCTGAAGGCGTTCGAGGGTGATGACAGCGAGATTGGCGTGCCGTCGGTGTTGAAGCTGGTGGACGCGATGGACAGTTACATTCCGGAGCCGGAGCGTGCGATTGATGGTGCGTTCCTGATGCCGATCGAGGACGTGTTCTCGATTTCGGGACGTGGCACGGTGGTGACGGGACGTATCGAGCGCGGCATCGTGAAGGTGGGCGACGAGGTGTCGATCGTGGGCATCCGTGATACCACGAAGACGACGGTGACGGGCGTCGAGATGTTCCGCAAGCTGCTGGACCAGGGCCAGGCGGGGGACAACGTGGGCGTGCTGCTGCGCGGTACGAAGCGTGACGACGTAGAGCGTGGCCAGGTGCTGGCGAAGACGGGTTCGATCACGCCGCACACGAAGTTCCAGGCCGAGGTGTACATCCTGGCGAAGGACGAGGGTGGTCGTCATACGCCGTTTTTCAAGGGCTACCGGCCGCAGTTTTATTTCCGCACGACGGACGTGACGGGGATGTGCGAGTTGCCTGAGGGTGTGGAGATGGTGATGCCGGGCGACAACGTGCAGATGGTGGTGGAGCTGATTGCGCCGATCGCGATGGAAGAGGGCCTGCGCTTCGCCATCCGCGAAGGCGGTCGCACCGTCGGCGCCGGCGTGGTCGCAAAGATTTACGAATAA